>JACKIM010000003.1:15000-315000 GCA_020638465.1 Geminicoccaceae bacterium | reverse complement strand
CAACTTGGCGATTTCCAGCCGGACTTCCGAGCGAAGGGCCGCATCGAGATTGCTCAGGGGTTCGTCGAGCAGGAAAACGTCGGGCTTGCGAACGAGGGCCCGCCCGATCGCCACGCGTTGCCGCTGGCCGCCCGACAACTCCCGGGGCTTGCGGCGCAGCAGCGGTTCGAGCTTGAGCATGCGCGCCGCATCGGCGATGCGCGCCTCGATCTCGGCTGTCGACAGCCCCTGCAACCGCACGCCGAAGGCCATGTTCTCGTAGACATCCATGTGCGGATAAAGCGCGTAGGACTGGAATACCATGGCCATGCCGCGCTTGGACGGGGCCACCCGCGTCATGGGCTTGTCATCGACGGCAAGCTCGCCAGCGGTGATTTCGTCCAGTCCGGCGATGAGGCGCAGCAAGGTGGACTTGCCGCAACCGGACGGCCCTACAAACACGACAAGCTCGCGATCGGCGATTTCGAGATCAATTCCGCGCAGGACCTGTACGTCCCTGAAATCCTTGCGAATTCCGCGCAGCGACAGTCGCGCCATTGGCATTCTCCCCGGCAATGCCGATTGCCTATCCCAATTACATACCATTGTCAAACCATTATAATACCTTTAATATGCCATGCTGAACATGCACACCTTGCAATGGCGCAAGTCTTGGTTCCCTGAGGACGACAGATGGATGGGAATGGTATCAGAAAGGTCTACTAATGGTTTCCAGCGAACAGACACCACCGGCCCGGGAGCCGATGGTGAACTCTTTCGCGACGCACTGACCCGCCACCGCGACCAGGGCCCGCTCTATCGTCAGCTGACCCAAAGCATCGCGGATCTGATAGCCTCCGGCTCCCTGTCGGCCGGATCCAGCCTGCCTTCGGAACGCGATCTCGCTCGCGCGACCGGTATCAGCCGGGTCACGGTCCGCAAGGCCATCCAGTCGCTCGTTCATGCCGGCCAGCTCGTGCAGAAGCAGGGATCCGGCACCTATGTCGCGTCCAACCCGTCGAGGTTCGAACAACCCTTGCGACACTTGACATCCTTCACCGAGGACATGTCGCGGCGCGGGATGATCTGCCATTCGAGATGGTTGTCACGCGGTCTGCATGCACCATCCAATGATGAGCTCATGATGCTGGGATTGTCCATTTCCGATCAGGTCGCGAGGTTGAGCCGTATCCGTTATGCGGACAAGCTGCCGATTGCCATCGAGCGGTCCAGCCTGCCGGGCTCGGTCCTTCCCGATCCGGAAGCGGTCGACCAGTCGCTGTACAGGCTGCTGGATTCGCGTGGTACGCGGCCGACACGGGCTATCCAGCGGATATCGGCGATCAACGCCACGCCGCGCGATGCCGAGCTGCTCGAAATCCTCGTCGGCGACGCCGTGCTCAAGGTCGAACGCATCTCCTATCTCGCGTCGGGGCAGACCGTCGAACTCACCCGGTCGCTCTATCGCGGCGACGCCTACGATTTTGTCAGCGAGCTGAAATGAACGAAATCCCTGCGCTTCAGCGAAATTCAAGAAGTGGTAACAGTCGATGAAAGTGCTGATCTTCCCGACCAGAGCCGAGGCTGAAACCTGCATGGCTGCCGAACTGCTTCGAACTGTCAGCGGACAACCGGATGCCGTTCTGGGCCTTGCGACGGGCGGCACCATGGATCGGGTCTACGAACGACTGGTGTCGATGGCTCTGGCGCAAAAGACCGATTTCAGCCGGGTACGCAGCTTCAATCTCGACGAATACTGGGGTATCGATGCCGATCATCCGGCGTCTTATGCCCACTACATGCGCACCCGCCTGTTCGCGCCCCTGCACATGGACGCGCAACTGACTTGTCTGCCGAACGGCAAGGCAGCCGACCCCGACGAGGAAGCACGCCGCTATGAAGCCTCCATTGCCGCTGCGGGAGGGATCGATCTGCAGATCCTCGGCATTGGCCGGAATGGACATATCGGTTTCAACGAGCCTACCTCCAGCCTCGGTTCGCGCACCCGGATCAAGACGCTGACTGCAAGTACCCGCGAGGCCAACAGATGCTATTTCGCAGAGGACGAAACCGTCCCCGCTTTTGCGCTGACCATGGGAATCGGCACGATCCTGGAAGCACGGTACTGCATGTTGCTGGCCACCGGTACCGGCAAGGCCCAGGCGGTAGCCGCCGCCGTCGAGGGGCCGCTGTCGGCGGCCTGCCCCGCCTCGGTGCTTCAGCTTCACCCACGTGCCACCATACTGCTTGACCCCGATGCCGCCTCGACGCTCCAATTGCGCGACTACTACGAACTCGTCCATCCTGCCGGCAGCGAAGCCATCGTGCCGTTGCCGCTGGCCAGTCATTGACGGGACGCGCCTTGCAACTTGCAAGGGGCATGGTTTCTGAAAACCGTTTGACCAAATAATCAATTAATGTCAGGCTTTCCCCTAGCGGGAGGAATTGAGTGACGCTGAGAGGGACCAACCAGGATGTCGGGCGGCCTTTCAACAGACGGATCGTGCTGGAAACCATCCGCCTTGAGGGGCCGATTGCGCGAACGGAGATCGCGTCGAAAATCGGACTGACGGTACAGACCGTTTCGACGATCGTGCGCGAACTTCAGCGTGAGGGACTGCTCGTGGCGTCGCGCGATGCGCCGGTCGGGCGGGGTGTCCCCCCCGCCAGGCTGAGAGTGAACCCGGCTGGTGGATATGCCATCGGGATACAGATCACTCCCCTCGAAATTTCCGGCGCTCTTGTCAATCTCGGTGGCGAGATCGTCGCCAGTGGTCGACGGGCGGCGGTCCGGCCCGGTCCCGATCAGGCATTCGCCATCATCGGCGAACTGGTCGACGATCTGAAGTCCCGTTGCGCCGACAGTTGGCTGTTCGGGGTCGGTCTGGCAGTGCCCGGCCCATTCGGTGTCGAGTCGATGAGCTTCACCGGCTCGACGACGCTCGCTGGATGGGCAGACGTCGACATCCGGCGACATCTGCAGGAGGTCACCCGTCTCCCCGCCTTCATCGAGATCGATACCGCGGCAGCAGCCATGGATGAGCAGCTCTACGGTTACGGTACCGAACTGGAGGATTACTACTATCTCTTCTTTGGTCACGGGCTCGGGGGAACCATGGTCCGTCGAAGTGAAGTCCTGCGCGGCCATTGGGGCAATGCCGGCGAAATCGGCCACCTGCCGGTCGTTCCCGACGGCGAGCCATGTTCATGTGGCAATCGTGGCTGCCTGGAGCGTTATGTCTCGCTGGAAGCGTTACATCGCCGGGATGTTCCCGAAGAGGAGTGGGTCTGCGATATATCGCCCATATTCGCCCGTGCAATCCGATCAATCGAGAACCTGTTCGATCCGCAAGCGGTCGTTCTGGGCGGGATCGCACCGTCACGGCTGCTCGCCAGACTAGCGGCCACGGCAACATCGGTCGGCAATGCCCTTGGTGCCCGACCGGACCGGACGGTGCCACGTATCCTCGTCGCGCACGGCGGTCCAAACTCGGTACTCCGCGGCGCGGCTGCGCTCGCGGTCAATGGAGCGCTTGCACCACATGGCGGCAAGGCCTTCTCGAGAACGCATCGCGGGCATTCAGGAGAGCTGCAATGAGCGAGCCGCTGCTCGTGCTCGACAGGATCACCAAGAATTTCGGTGCCATTCAGGCACTCAAGGGGATTAGTTTCTCCATTGCCAAGGGCGAGGTCGTAGCCCTTCTCGGAGATAACGGCGCAGGCAAATCGACACTCGTCAAGATCATTGCCGGCGGGGAAGAACCGAGCTCGGGGCGCATGTATTTCGAAGGCCGCGAATACCGCGCCACGACACCGGCCGAAGGCAAGGCGAAGGGAATCGAAACCGTCTATCAGGACCTTTCCCTCTGCACCAACGTGGATGTCGTGGCGAATTTCTTCATGGGGCGGGAACTGACCCGGCGCGTGCTCGGGATCCCGGTGCTTGACGAGAAGGCGATGGAAGCCGAAGTGGGCACGGCCCTTGCTCATGCGGGAACCCGCATTCCGTCCTTGCGCACCAATGTGGAACATCTGTCCGGCGGGCAACGCCAGGCCATCGAGCTGAACCGTTTTGTCCATTGGGGCGGCAAGCTGGTCCTGCTCGATGAACCGTTCGCCGCACTTGGCGTCGAGCAGACCCGTCGTGGTCTCGACATGATCCGCCAGGTCGCCGGCCGTGGAATAGGCGTCATCATCATCACCCACATCATGCAGCAGGCGTTCAAGGTCGCTGACAGGATCATCGTCATCCGGCAAGGAGTGGTGGCTGGCGATGTTCCCGCCCATGAGACGACACCCGATGCCGTGATCGCCATGATCACGGGGGAGGCCGATGCCGGTGCCGGACCGGCTGAGGGCGATCACTGACCATCCGGCAGAGGAGCCAACGTCATGAGACGTCTTGCCTTGTCCATGTTGGGACTGCTTGCCATGGCCGTCGGCATGGCCGGGCCGGCATCGGCCCAGCAGTCCAAGGGTACGGTCTACTATCTGGTACCGACCCTGCTCGACGAATTCCAGACCGGTTCGGTCGACGCGCTCGGGGCCTTTCTGGGTCAGGTCGGCTACGACATGAAAACGCTCAACGCCGATAACAAGACCGACCTGCAGCAAACCCAGATGAACGATGTCATCGCGCTCGGTCCCGATGCGGTCATTCTGGCGGCCGTCGATTTCAATGCCCTCAAGCCTTCCATCGAGAGTGCGCGCGCAGCCGGTATCCCGGTGGTCGAGTTCGACCGCCAGATCACCTCGACCCCTTCCGATTTCACTTCGGTCGCCGGCACCATCGAAATCGGTCATCTGGCCGCCGGGGAAGCGCAAAGGCTGCTCACGGAAAGGAATGGCAGCGTCAAGGGCAAGATCCTGCAGGTGCTTGGTGATCCTGGCGATCCCTACACGCTCGATATCCAGAAGGGCTTCGAGGAGAAGATGGCGGACTTTCCCGAGGTCACCATCATCTCCAAGCCGGCCATGCAGTGGGAGGCCAGCAATGCCGGGACCATCGTTGCCGATGCGGTGGTGGCGAATCCCGATATCGACCTGATCTTCAGCCACGCGGCACACCTTTCCGTCGCAGCGGTGGCTGCTCTGGAAACCGCGGGCAAGCAACCCGGCGACATCATGATGATGAGTTCCAACGGCGCTCCCGTCGGCCTCGACCTGATCCGCAAGGGCTGGCTGAATGTCGAGATCGAACAGCCACTCTATGCGCAGGCAGCGGCGGTGGCCATGTTCATGGACAAGATCGTGGCCAAGGAGACCATCGAGCCGGGCGAATACGATGTGCTCGGCCTCAAGTCGGAACTGACGATCGAGGACTGGGGACCCAACATCAAGATCCCCGGAGCGGCCATCACCGCCGGCAATGTCGATGATACGTCCTTCTGGGGAAACCTGAAGATGCCGACGGCAAGTATTACTTCGATAAAATAAGAATTAATTCTATCGGACTCCGGACTTCATGCCCGGAGTCCGGCAACTCCCGGACAAATCCATGACGGCACGTTATCGTCGATTGATCGAATTCGCGCTCGACAACCTCGTCTGGTTCATGCTGCTTCTCGTTCTTGTCGTCTTCTCGATCTTCATCCCCAATTATTTCCAGATCGGGATATTCGCCAATATCATTGAAGCATCGAGCGTGCTCGGCGTCCTGTCGATCGGGCTGGCTCTCGTGATCATTGCCGGACACATGGACCTGTCCGTGGAGTCGGTGTCGGCCCTTTCCGCCATGACCGTCGGCATCCTGTTCTGTTCCGCGGGCATCGGTCTTGGTCTCGATGTCCAGCCCGCGTGGCTGGCGGTGCCGATCTCGCTGGCGGCCGCACTGGCCGTCGGCGGTGCCATCGGTGCGATCAACGGCTTTCTCGTCGTGAAACTGAAGATGAGCGCATTCATCATCACACTCGCCTCCTACATCTGGGTTCGCGGACTGGTACTGGCCGTATCCGGCGGGCGCTCCGCCCAGGACCTCGCACCGGCCATCCGCTGGTTCGGCATCCAGCGTTTCCTGGGCCTGCCGCTGACGGCGTGGATCGCCATTGCCTGCTTCTTCGCCTTTTCCTTCATCGCCGCGCGGACACCGTTCGGACGACGCCTGAAGATGATCGGCGGCAACGAGACCGCGACCTATCGGGCAGGCATTCCGGTCGTCCGCTATCTCATCATCGCCTTCATCCTTGCAGGGGCCATTGCCGGCCTCGCAGGATGGCTTCTGGCGATCCGCACTTCGGGCGCAACGGCCAATCTGGGTATCGGCCTGCTGTTCAACGCCTTCGCCGCCGTCGTCATCGGTGGCGTCAGCCTCAAGGGCGGCGTGGGCACCCTGCCCGGCGTCTATGCCGGTGCGCTGATCCTTTCCTCGATCAACACGGCCATCAACCTCATGGCCCTGCCCGCCAGCCTGACCCAGCTCATCCATGGCTTCCTGGTGCTGGCGGCAGTGTTGCTCGACACGTTCAAGCAAACGATACGAAAGAAGATTTCATGACCGGAAGACTGCAAGGCAAATCGGCTGTGATCTTCGGTGCCGCGCGCGGTATCGGCAGGGGTGTGGCCGAACGTTTCGTCGAGGAAGGCGCGCGCGTCATCATTGCCGATACCGAGAGCGATGCCGGAAAGGCCACGGCGAGGGAACTGGGCATCACATTCGCCCATTGTGACATCTCATGTCTCGCCGAAGCCGACAAACTTGCTGACCTGGCCGTTTCCATGCACGGACAACTCGATATCGTCGTGCAGAATGCGGGCATCTATCCATGGCAGTTGATCGAACGGACGACGCCGGAGGACTGGGATACTGTCCTCGGCGTCAATCTGCGGGGCGCATTCAATGCCGCACGGGCCGCCGTCCGGCACATGAAGTCCCGGCGGTCCGGGCGGATCCTCTTCACATCGTCCATTACCGGGCCACGCGTGTGCAATCCCGGACACGGGCATTACGCGGCCAGCAAGGCGGGCATCAATGGTTTCATCCGCGCCGCGGCGCTTGAATTCTCGCAATACGGCATCACCGTCAACGGCGTCGAACCCGGCAACATCATGACCGAGGCCATCCAGCTTCACCGTGGACCGGAGTACATTGCCAGCATGGAAGCTGCCATTCCTCTCGGTCGGCTTGGAACGGTTCACGACGTCGCCAACGCCTTCGTCTATCTGGCCTCGGACGAGGCGAGCTATGTGACCGGAACGACCATTGTCGTCGACGGAGGCCAGCTCATTCCCGAAGGTGCCGATTTCCGCATCGGGCCGCAGGATACCTCCCCTTGAGGAACGACCCGTTCGAACGATGGAACCTGACGCGGATCATCAACGCCTCGGGTACGATGACCAGTCTGGGCGCGTCGCGTGTGCCTGCCGAAATTCGCGAGCTTGTCGATCATATTCTCGATTCGTTTGTCGATATCGACGAACTCCAGTCCCGGGCCAGTGCAATCATTGCCCGCCTGACAGGTGCGCAGGCCGGCTGCGTCACGGCCTGTTCGGCTGCGGCAATGACCCAGTCGGTGGCCGCCTGCCTCACCGAGAGCGATCTTGCCCGCATCGAGAAGCTCCCCATGTGCGATGGAGAGCGGCGGGTCATCCTGCCGATGGGACATATGGTCAACTATGGTGCTCCCGTCGACCAGACCATTCGCCTGGCTGGTGCCCATGTGGTTCCCATTGGTACGGCTGCACAATGCGAGACATGGCATCTTCGACAAGCGCTCGAAGATGGCGCCGCAGCGGCGATGTATGTCGTTTCACACCATACCGTTCGTGAAAACGAACTGCCACTCGACCTCTTCATCGAGCTCTGCCAACAACATACCGTTCCGGTGATCGTCGACATGGCCGCCGAATACGATCTCAGGGGGCCCGTGGCGCTCGGCGCATCACTGGTCATCCATTCGGGCCACAAATTCCTCGGTGGTGTTACCAGTGGTATTGTTGCCGGATCGGCCGATCTCGTGCGGGCCGCCTACCTCCAGCACCGCGGCATTGCCCGAACAATGAAGGTGGGCAAGGAAGGTATCGTCGGTGCCATGGCTGCCCTTGAACGTTTCGAGCAACTCGACCACGATGCGCACCGCGACCACGAGAATGCCCGGATCGATCATTGGACGAGAACTCTTGCCGATGTCCCGGGTCTCCACCTGACACATCTCGCCGACTGGACCGGGAATCCTGTGACACGTATCAGAGTGAGGGTCGATGCACAGGTTGCACGGGCTTACGCCTGGGAACTGCGCGACCGGCTCGCAGCCCGCACGCCACGCATCATCGTCCGCGACGACCTGATCGAGCACGGAGAATTTCATCTCGATCCGTGCAACCTCAATGACGACGAGGCGGACATGGTTGCCGAAGCCATAAGGGTGGAAGTCGAGGACTTCCGCCGGAACGGGACAGGCCTGCAACGAAGCTGGAGCGTGGTCAAGCGTGATCGGGAACGGCAGATCCTCAAATGGAACAGTCCTGTCGCCTGATGCCGAGCGTCGCCGGCACTGGACATTCATATCTCGGCGAGATGGGCCCGGGCGAGCACCTCATCGATTTCCCCGTCGCTCAGACCGTAATGGAGACGCGCAGTCTCTGCCGTGATGTAGCCTTGCGCGAGATCGCGAATCACATCGTCCCGGGGCCGCTGCGACGGGTCACCGTAACCGGCACCGCCAGGAAAGGCCATCTCGACCCTGTGCCCGTGTGCCACGAACTGCTTGCCCTTGCCCTTCATCGGCGTTCCGTCATCCATGGCTATGGTTGTCGGTGCACCGTCATGGCCGCCTCGACGGCCCCGGGCCGGATGGTTGACCCTGTCGAACATGGCCTGAAGATCGAACTCATGGCCCTCGCGGACTCCGACCACCATGTATTGTCCGAGACCGCCACGCCGACGGCCCGCACCGCCTGAATCCGGCCGCAGCTCCTTGCGCCATATGATCGCCGGCCCGACCTGCTCGGTGGCTTCCACGGGCATGGTCATCACGCCCGAAGGAAAGGCCGTGGCATTCATGCCATCGAATCCCGGCCGCGCACCCGATCCGCCCGAATTGAAGGTAAGCACTTCCGCTCGCCGCGCCCCGGGCGGTGCAGGAGCATCGCTGCGCGGACGGATCGACAACTGGAAATTGCACAGGCACCCCGCTCCTTCGGCCGGCAGGGTCTCGGGCAGCAGCTTGTCGAGAGCATCATAGACCGTATCGGGAACCATGTGTCCGATCACATGGCGCAGGGCCACGGGTGCAGGATGAAGGGCATTGACGATGGTGTTCTCGGGAGCCGTGACCTCGAAGGGCTCAAGGCTTGCCGCATTGTTCGGTATATCGGGGGCAATCGCACATTTCAACGCGTAGCAGGCATAGGCCTTGGTGTAGACCAGCGGTACGTTGATGCCCTTCCTGTCGACGCCGGAAGTTCCCGTCCAGTCGCATAGAATCCGGTCTTTTTCGATCCTGAGATGGACCCGCAGGTCGATCGGCCGATCATAGCCATCGATGCGCATATGCCCATCGGCCTCGCCCGGAGTCAGGGCGTTGATCCGTTCGAGCGTGGCGAGGCGCGAACTGGTGAGGATGAAGTCGCTGATTCCATCCAGGTCCGCCAGACCGAATTCTTCGATCATGCCAATCAGTCTCCGGTGACCGACCTCGTTGCATGTTGCCAGCGCATGGATGTCGCCGACGAGCTGATCCGGTTCGCGAACATTGCCTCGCACGATGCGGATCAGCGTCCGGTCGAGCTGGCCGCGCTCCACCAGCTTCATGATCGGAATGTGGAGACCTTCCTCATAGACCGAATTGCCATCGGCGCCGAAACCGCGTCCTCCGATGTCGACGACATGGGCGGTGCAGGCAAAGAACCCCACCAGCCGGCCCTTGTGGAATGACGGCGTTACCACCGTGATGTCATGCAGGTGACCGGTACCTTCCCACGGATCGTTGGTGATATAGACATCGCCTTCGAAAATGTTGTCGCGGCCGATACGGCGGATGAAATGGGGTACGGCGTCAGCCATCGCATTGACATGGCCGGGTGTGCCCGTGACGGCTTGGGCCAGCATCTGTCCCATGTCGTTGTATACGCCCGCCGAAAGATCGCCTGCCTCGCGAACGCTGGTGGAGAACGAGGTCCGCACGAGCGTCTGTGCCTGTTCCTCGACCACGGAAACGAGCCGGTTCCACATCACCTGTCGGGCGACCTTGCCAACCTCAGACATGAGCGGACTCCCCTTCGATCGCGGATCGGGTCGTTGCAGGATTCCTGACCCGCATGTCGAGACAACCGTCGGCCTGCATGACGAGCGTCCTGCTCGCCGGGAGGACAACGCTCGTCTCGGCTTCGATGACTACTGCAGGACCGTCGACATGCTGACCGGCCGTCATTCCTTCGCGCGGGACGACGGCAGCGTCATTGACCTTGCCCATGGCGGCATCGAACAGTTCCCGACACGCCGTTGCCGAAGCCATGCCTTCCCCGGAAACCGCAGTTACCGGTGTCACGGCCACCGGCGAGGTAAAGGCATTAACCGACCAGACAGCAATCTCGGCTTCGAGACCTTCCACTGAACGGCCGAAGAGTTTGACATATCCCTGTTCGAACAACTGCAGGAATGTATCCGCTCTGGGATCGCGCACATGCGCCGGTTCCAGCGGAACGGGAATTTCCCACCCCTGCCCGCTATATCGCATGTAGATCTTGTGCTCTGTGAGAATTTCCGCCTCGCCATCACATCCTCGGACGAAGCGCCTCGCCTCGCCCTCCATTTCTGCAAACAGCGATTTGACCACCTCTGCACTGAAGTCACCGATCTTCATGAACACCGACCGGCTGGCCTCGAAACTGAACGGCGCGCGCAGGAACCCTATGGCCGAACCGACGCCCGCCCCCTCGGGGATCAGGCAGCGATCGATCCCGAGCTTCTCGCAGAGCCGTCCGGCATGCAGGGGTGCTGCTCCGCCAAAGGCAATCATGGTGTATTCGGCAAGGTCTTCACCATTTTCGACCGCGTGCATGCGGGCAGCGTTGGCCATGTTCTCGTCCACCACCTCCGCCAGCCCCCAGGCGGCCTCCATGGTCGTCATCGAGAGCGGCTCGCCCAATGCGCGATCCAGAACCGCCCGCGAATTCTCCGCATGAAGCTTGATAGACCCGCCAGCGAAATTCTCCGGATCGAGCTTGCCAAGCTGGAGGTCGGCATCGGTCACCGCCGGCCGCTTGCCGCCACGCCCGTAGCACGCAGGCCCCGGCTCCGAACCTGCACTCTCCGGGCCGACCCTGATCTGGTTCATCGAGTCCACATGGGCAAGGCTGCCACCTCCGGCACCGATCTCGACCATGTCGATCACCGGGATCGAAATCGGCATGCCCGACCCCTTCTTGAAGCGATAGCTGCGGGCCACTTCGAAGACACGCGCCGTCTTGGGCGTATGGTTCTTGATGAGACAGATCTTGGCGGTCGTGCCACCCATGTCGAAGCTGAGCACCTTACCGATGCCGTGGCGCGCCGCGATGTCGGCGGCGAATACGGCACCTCCGGCCGGACCCGATTCCACCAGGCGAACGGGAAACTCGGCAGCGGTATCGATATCGATGATGCCGCCGCCCGAATGCATGAGGAAGACCGGGCAATCCGCTCCTTCATGCCGCAGACGCCCGGCCAGACGACCCAGATAGGACTTCATCAGCGGCTTGATGTAGGCATTGGCTATGGTCGTGTTGAAACGTTCGTATTCCCTCATCTGCGGCGAGACCTGCGATGAGAGCGAGATCATTGCGCCGGGCAGGCGTCGGGCAAGGATCTCGGCAACTTTCCTTTCATGGGCATCGTTGACATAGGAATGCAATAAACCGATGGCGATGCTCTCGTATCCGGCTTGCGCCAGTTGGTCGGCCAGCTTTTCGACTTCAGCGATATCGAGCGGAATGAGAATGTTGCCGCTGGCATCCATTCGCTCGCTGACGACGTAACGCCGGTTGCGCGCGAGCAATGGTTCGGGCAGCACCAGATTGAGGTCGTACTGCTCGAACCGGCTCTCGGTACGCATCTCGATCACGTCGCGAAAGCCGCGTGTGGTAACGAGCGCGGTCCTGGCACCTCGCCGCTCGATCAGGGCATTGGTGGCAAGGGTCGTTCCATGGATGATCTGATCCACGGCGGCAGGGGTGATCTTTGCCTTTCCGCAGACCCTGTGCATCCCCTCGGCAATGGCGTGTTCCGGCGCGGAATGGGTCGTCAGGACCTTGGTCGAGTGGCGGGTACCGGAAACCTCCAGCACCACATCGGTGAAGGTACCGCCGATATCCACCCCAAGCCGGATTGCATTGTTCGCCATCGCTTCCTCGCATGTCATCGTGGATGCAAGTCTAGCGGCCTCGACGGAATTCGGGGAAACGGTTTGTTCCCGCAAGACGGGTCCTCATCGCAGAGTCTCCCGTTAACGATCCTCGAGGATCATCGCGGCGGCCTTCTCGCCGACCATGATCGCCGGTGCGTTGAGATTGCCCGATGTGATCTTGGGGAATATGGAAGCATCGGCGATTCTCAGGCCTTCGATACCATGAACCCGCAACTTCGCGTCGACCACCGCACCTCTTGAGATATCGGATCCCATTGCGCACGTCCCGCAGGGGTGGAACACGCTGCCCGAACGCTGACGGATGTCCTCGGCGATGGCCTCGCGCGAACCGGCCTGCGGGCCGGGCAGCCGTTCGCAGCGGACCGAACTCGCAAGCGGTTCCGTCGCGGTGATCCGCCGAAGCATCGCTGCTCCCTCGACGAGTTCATCCAGATCTTCGGAAGCACTGAAATAGCGCGGATGGATGGCTGGAGACGTGAAAGGATCGCGGGAGCGGATCTCAAGATATCCGCGGCTTTGCGGATGGCAATTCGAAAGTCCGATGTTGAAGCCGGGGAAAGGGTCGGGTTGCAGCAGTCGTCGTTTCCCCGGCATCTTCCGTGTATAACTGACGGGTGAGAAATAGAGTTGCAGATTGGGATGTTCCCGCTGTGGTGAACTCCTGAAAAATCCTCCTCCCTGGTTGACACTCAACGACAGCGGCCCTCCGCGGGTAAGCAGATATTGCAGTCCGAGGACGATCCGCATCGACCACGGGCGCAATACATTATTGAGAGTCGGCCGGTTGGCCTCGTAGATATAGTCGAAGCCCAGATGGTCCTGCAGATTGCGGCCTACGGCCGGCGCATCGACAACCACGTCGATCCCGTGGCGACGAAGCAGGCCGGCATCGCCAATACCCGACAACTGCAGGATCTGTGGTGAATTTACGGCGCCAGCGCACAGTATGACTTCAGTCCTGACTGTGATCCGGTGAAGGCCGGCCGGATTGCGATATTCGACACGGCTTGCCCTTTTCCCGTCAAAGAGGATGCGGGTGACATGCGCGTGCGTGACGACCACCAGATTGCTGCGCCGTCGGGTCGGTGCAAGATAGGCGGTAGCAGCCGAACAGCGAAATCCGCTGCGCGTGGTTATCTGGTAGATGCCGACACCTTCCTGTGTGGCACCGTTGAAATCGCTGTTGAATGGCAGGCCCGCCGCCTGTGCCGCCTCGACATAGTCACGGGTGAGCGAATGAACCGCCTTGTCGATGCGGCTTACCGTGAGCGGCCCATCGATGCCGCGCCAGGTATCGCCGCCTGCGAGATTGTCCTCCATCTTGCGGAAATAGGGCAGGACGTCCCGATATCCCCAACCCGGATTGCCCAGGGCTTCCCAGCCGTCGAAATCGGCTGCCTGTCCACGAATGAAGACCATCGCATTGATGGAACTCGATCCGCCCAGTACCTTCCCCCGTGGCCAGTAGCTCTGCCTGCCACCCGTTCCCGGGTCGGGCTCCGTATAATAGCACCAATTGAGTTTGCGATTGTGGAACGCGCCACCATAACCGATCGGCATGCGGACCCATGGACTTCGGTCCGAACCGCCGGCTTCGAGCACCACGACCCGCGATTTCCCGTCCGATGACAGGCGGTTGGCCAGCACGCAACCTGCCGATCCGGCTCCGATGATGACATAGTCGGCACTCGAAGCATTGCGATCCACGCCCTTGACGGTGGTCATTCGTCGATATTCCTCTCCCTGTCGAGACGCGCCGGCAAGTGAATGATTTTCGAGGGAAAGGGAAGATGAAAAGAGCGGGATCCCCGTCAGGCGATCTTTGTATCGCCCTGGCGGTAGCGGAACGGGACATCCGTCAGGCCCGCCGCGTCGGATAGCGTTGCGGCGAGGAGCTGCGGCACGAGAATATCGATCAGTCCTTGTATCATCACATTGGCAAAGGATGGCACCCGTACGACGGTCAGGTGCCTGCCTTCTTCAACCTGCGGCAAGCTGGTGACCAGAAGGGTCGGGCAACCGATGGCATCCAGGTTCCGGGCCAATTCGACCTCGCGTCCGTAGCCAAAGACAACCACGCCGGTCATCCCGTCCATCGCCTCCATGGGCCCATGCAGATAGTCGCGCGTTTCGAACCCGCTGGAAGGTACGCGGGCGGCCTCGCGCAACAGCAGCGCCGCCTCGTCGGCCGTACCCGTGGAGGAAGCAGCGGCGACACAATCGATGGCCCGTCTTCCCGTGAATTGCCGGGCCAGCCGGGGCATCGACGAGGCAGCATCATCAAGCACGGCGCGAACGATCCCCGGCAGGGCGTCCCAGTCCGTTGACACGGTGCTTGTCATACGCTCGCAGGCCATCGCCAATCCCAGCAGTGTCGCCGTATATCCGGTTGCCGAGGGAGTCGCATCCTCGCCGTTGTCCAGGCGCAGATGCAGGTTGCCCGCACTTGCCAGCGGACTGTCGGGATCACGGGTGATCGCCAGACGCGCCAGATCGGGGTTGTCGACGAAGGCCTTCACCGTTTCGACACTTCTACCGCGATGGGACAGTCCCACGATGGCATCGACCGGTCGGCGATCCCTGTCGACTTCCTCACCGATTTCACCGGGATAACAGGCTGTCGAGCGTCGCCCCAGACGGCGCAGTTCGGCAGCTCCGAGACGAGCCGCCGCAAGGCTGGCGCCGATACCCGTCACGCCAATGACACCGCAGTCCAGCCGCGACAAGTCCATGGTTTCCAGCTGTATCGCGATCGCATCGCGCGTATTGGCAAGGGCTTCGGGCTGGCGATCGATGGTGGAACGGTAAGAAGACACGGAAGCAGAGACCTTTCTATCGGCTCGTTCGAATGGGTTCGGCGGTCGTGACGGTTCGCAGTGCCAGCGATGCGGCCAGCCTGCAGGCTCCCTCCACGGGATAGTCGGTATAGAGCAACGGCTCGATCATGCCGCTGAAGCGCGTGCGCACACTGCTGGAGAAGGTCTTCCAGAGCAGCGGTTGCGTAGTGATCACGCCTCCCCCGGCAACGACGCGATTGGCATTGACACCTCGTCGGCACAACCTTGAAACGAGATCGGCAAGCGCCAGACCACCACCGTTGATGACATCAAGCGCCAGTTGAGAACCGGCCTCGGCCGCCTCGAATATGGCGGGCGCATGACTGCCCACGGCGGCGGCGTCCCGGAATGTCGCGAGAACAGACCCCAGTCGTTCGGGGCTACGCAGCCGCAATGACCGGAACAGGTTCCATACCAGCGGCTCATCACGACTGCCACCTCGATCGAGATGGAGGGCCACGACACGAAATGCCTCGCGCACGAGCCCCGCTGCACTGCCGTCATCACCAATGATCCAGCCCCATCCCCCTGCGACCTGAAGTTCATCGCGGACGTCGCGATAGACGGCAATCGAGCCCGTCCCGGCAACGACGCCTATCTCTCTTTCAAAGCCCAGTGACAGCGGCATGAGCTCGGCATCATTGACAATGGATACGGGGATGGAGGTCAGCGCCCCGAATGCGGCTCGGAAACTTGCACATTCTTCGGTACTGTCACAACCATGTGCGCCCACGCCGATCGCGGCGATGGGCGTCCCGTCGGCCAGTCCGTGACCGAGCCCGAGCAGACTCCGAGCATCGTCCATCCATTGGCGCCGGCGCCATTCGCTGGTTATCAGGACGCGGTCACGAAGTATGCCGTTACCCACTGCACGCAGATGTGTCTTGGTGCCGCCGATATCGACGCCGACAACCACAGAACCGGTCGGCACCGTTTCGTTGAGCATGCCACGGCCACGACCGACGAAAGAAGGATTCATGGCTCTGCTCCCGGACGCAGTCGCCGCCCCGCCATATCGAAGATCAATGCCTTTCGCGGATCGAAGGCGACCATGACTTCCCAATCGCCGGACCAACGTCTGTGGTCGCAAATGACCATGTTGGTGCCACCGTCCAGTTTCACATGAATGTAGGACACGTTCCCCCTCGTCTCGACGAACTTTACCGTGGCAGCCATCTTGATCCGGCCCAGCCGATACGGGCGCGTCTCGTCGACGATTTCGACATGTTCGGACCGGATGCCGATAAGCAGGTCACGTGCCTCGACCTTTTCCGGCAGAGGCAGGACAAAGGGGGCATCCGCGATGACCTGCCCGGCATCGTCGCAACGACCCGTGAAGAGATTCAGGTGGGGTGAACCGGTGAATCCGGCGACAAAGATATTGTCCGGGTCGTCGTAGATCTCCAGCGGGCGGCCGACCTGCTGTATGCGTCCGTCATTGAGGACGACGATCCTGTCCGCGAGAGCCATCGCCTCAAGACGGTCGTGAGTACCATAGATCGTCGTTCGACCGAACTCTCGATGCAGATCCTTCATCCTGGAGCGCATCCGGTTCCGCATACCGACATCG
The DNA here is from genome assembly GCA_020638465.1 of Geminicoccaceae bacterium. Classification (NCBI taxonomy): domain Bacteria; kingdom Pseudomonadati; phylum Pseudomonadota; class Alphaproteobacteria; order Geminicoccales; family Geminicoccaceae; species Geminicoccaceae bacterium. The sequence continues at coordinate 298,273 of JACKIM010000003.1, read as the reverse complement.
ATATTCGCCGCCGGCTCGTCGAACAGGAACAGACGCGGAGCGTGGCCATTGCTGACCTGCGGCCACCGGTCCCCGAACCGAGGGTGTTCGAGGTGGTCCATTGTTCCCGCGATACCCGCGCTTGCGGTGGAGAACGAAACAGTCGCCTCACCCGTTTGTTGCAACCTGGAAGAAGTGCTCCTGGAACCATTCAGGCTTCCGCCGGGGACATCCAGCTGGAAGGGCATCGCGACGCCGCGACCGGATGGCTCGACGCTGTTCACCACTCTTCCATCAATTCGGATGGTACCTGAAGTCACACTCTCCAGACCTGATATCATCCTCAAAAGGGTTGATTTTCCGCTTCCCGACGGCCCGACGAGCACGACGAATTCTCCGGAAGCAATATGCAGATTGACGTCTCGCAATACGGCGGTTCCGCCGTAGGACTTGGCGACATCGGTCATGTCGACTTGTGCCATGATGAGTCAGTTCCTGTGCCGGTCAGCCCTTGGAGCCGGACATAGCTATGCCTTCCACGATTTCTCGCTGGAAAATGAGGAAAAAGATGAGCGGCGGTATCGCTGCCAGCAGGTTGGCGGTCATGACCACATCAACCGTCTGGTGCGAGTAGGGGGAATTGAACAGCCCCACCACCTGTCCCACGGTGTACATCTGCGGGCTGGGAGCGACGATCAACGGCCACATGTAGTTGCCCCATGTGCGCATGAAGGTGAGAATCGCGAGGGTGACCAGAGCGTTTCGCGACAACGGCAGAACAATGTGCCAGTAGACCCCGAAGTGACTGGCACCATCGAGCACGGCAGCCTCCATCATCTCCCGCGGCATCGAACGCATGAACTGCACGAGGAGGAACAGGCCGAAGGCGGACGACAGGCCCGGGACGACCAGTCCCTGCATGGTGTTGATCCAGCCCAGATCCGCGATCAGCAGGTAGGTGGGAATAATCGTCACCGCGGCGGGCACCATCAATGCCAGCATGACAAGTGAGAAGAGGAACCTGCGTCCGGGAAAGTCGAAGAGCGCAAACTCGAAGGCCGCCATCGAACCGATGAAGATGACACCGGCGATGGTGAACAGCGAGTACATGATGGAAATGCCATAGGCACGCAGGTAGTCGGTTTCCGTGAAGATCATCGCGATCTTGTCGAATCCGGAGCTGAACGAACTTGGCCACAGGCGGGGATTGATCGCCACCGGTTCGCCCGGGACCGAAAATACCACGTTGATCATCCACCACACCGGCAGAACGGCTATGATCGCGGCGAGGATAGCCAGTATCCAGCGGATAACCGGCCATGCCGACAGATGCCGATGCTGCCGGATCGAAGCGTTCGCCATCATGACTTTTCCCTCCACCCGCGAAGGACGAACATCGCAGCTGTAACAGCCATGATGACCATCGTGAGCAGGATGCCGTAGGCCGCAGCCTCGCCAAAGCGCACACCGCCGAAACCGCGTCCCATCATGTCCATGACCGGAAAGAGCAGGGCATTTCGCCGCCCTCCGTAGTCGGTGAACGACGAGCCGGTGAGCAGCCAGGGAACATCGAAGACCTGCAACGCCGAAATCAGACCGTAGGTGGTGACGAAGAATAGTACCGGGCGGAGCATCGGAACCGTGACGTATACCAGTTGCTGGAACCGGTTGGCACCATCGAGACGTGCGGCCTCGTAGAGTTCGCCGGGGATGTTCTTCAGTCCGGCAAGGATAATCACCATGTTGAAACCGGCCGATACCCAGATATCCACTGCGATCAGCGAATAGAGCATGGTACCGGCGTCATTGAGAAAGTTGACCGATGGAAGTCCCATCCATCCAAGGATCATGTTCAGCAGGCCGAAATTCGGCGTATATATCCAGCGCCAGATGGTGGCTGCCAGAAAGGCTGGAAGGACGACAGGAAGGAAAAAGACCGAACGGAAGAAGATCGCCCATCGACCGGAAAAGCTGTCCACGAGCACGGCCAGACCGAACGCCGTGGCAATACCCAGCGGAACCGTGATGATAATATAGCTGGCGAGATTAGTCATTGCCCGGTTGAAATCCCGAGACCCGATCAGGTAACTGTAATTGTCGAGGCCTACATATCGGGCCTGCTGTGCCGCGTTCCACTCATGAAAGCTGTAGAAGACGCCGCTTGCGATCGGATAAAGGAGAAACAGCGCAAACAGCACCATGAACGGCGCGATCATCAAGTAGTGCGGAAGAAATTTGCGGGCATTCATGACTGACATGGCCTTCTTGATGACGCTGCCATGTCGATGCGGCAGCGTCATCCGACGGCAGACCGGACCCTGCTGGTCAGTGCTGCAGACAGTTGTTCAATTCGTCGACCATCTCCTTGGCGCCCTCATCCGGCGACATTTCACCGTCTGCGGTTGCCGAAGCGAAGTCGATCACCGTGGCCCGGTAACAGTTCGGAACGGGCTGGACGAAATAGGGAGGCATGGTTTCGAAGGCATATTTGACCGCTTCCACGGATCGCGCGATCAACGGCTGATCCGCGACCTGAGGATCGGCCATGGCGGCAGCATTGGCATTGTAGCGTGACAACAGCGCCGCCCAGCGTACCATCTGGTTCTTCTCGGCAACGAAGGTCGCGAACTGGAATGCCAGGTCCTCGTTGTCGCCCGGGGCGATGCCGATGATTTCGTAGCTCTTGATACCGCCGTGCTCGCCGGCCTGCTTGCCCGGAAGCAGCACGAAGTCATAGTCCAATCCACTCTCGGCGGCAGCCTGACGATAGGTCGGGTCGACCCACGGTCCGGTCTCGTGAAATGCGAGCTGGTTGGAGATGAACAGGTCCTTGGTGGCCTGATCGTTGCGGCTCGTCCCGGAATTCAACGGCACCATGTCGACGAACATCTGCAGGACGTCGGCCATGGTCGTCGGATTGATCCTCGTGGTCCGGCTGTCCCAGTCGATGCCCCACTCCTCGCGCTTGCCCACCATCGCGTAGATTGCCGCGATCGAGTTGAAGACCAGCGATTCGTCCGGGACCGCATAATATCCCGCTTCCTTGACCTTCTTCATCTGGTCGAACCATTCATCCCAGGTCGCAACGGATACCGACGGGTCGATCCCCGCATCCTGCAGGACGGTCAGATTGCGGAACAGCAAGGAGCCAAACCCGGTATAGGGAATGCAATACATTTCGTTGGGGCGGGGCTGGCAGCTCTTGACGGCGTCGACATCGAACTGGTCGCGATATTCCTGAGGCATTGCCATCCACTTGTCGTAGATGTTCGCCAACGCTCCGACGTTCACCAGCTGGGCACCGACATCGAGTGCATTCATGAATACATCCGGGAGGGTCCCGCTGGCGGCGCCGGCGACCTGACCCGCCGTCAGGTCGTCATCGCCCTTGCCGCTGATGTCGATGGTGACACCGGGATGGGCCGCGGCAAACTCGGCGATGAACTCCTGCTGCATCGCAAGGGCATCTCCCTGGGCAAAATCCGAATAGACCCAGTATTGCAAGCTCTGGGCCATCACCTGCGATGCTGTCCCGACACTCAGGGCGATAGCCATGGCGGCAAGCCCGCTTTGACGATACCGACTACGCATGAATGAACCTCCTCGTTCCACGCGAGACACCATGTCATCCTTCCATGACGTCGGAAGGGGCGCATCTCGTCCACATCTATTTATTAATTTATTTAACTAATAAATCCGACAATGTAAATTGCAATCTGCATTTGATGATAAATTTATGACAAACCGATGATCGCCAGGATTGCGGTATCGATGGTGCGCTTCTCGATACCAAGGACCGTCGCGTCGCGACCCAGCATGGTATTGCATACATCCACAGAATAGCTCAGGTGGTTGGCAACCTGCGATACGGTGCCAGTCAGCAGGTTCGAAGCACCCAGACCACCGCCGAGTACTACCAGTCCGGGATCGACAACACTGACAATCGACGCAACGACGACCCCGACATCCCGGGCATGACGTTCCAGTTGTTCCAACGCCACGGCGTGGCCTTCGCCAGCTCTTACGAGCAACTCATCGGTATCGGCCGGCATCCGGGCGTCTGCCGCGGGCCAAGCCGCACGGACACGCTCCATCAGCGCCTCCGAGCCGACATGGCGTTCGGCCGCGCCGGGCTCTGGCGGGATACCGGGAGCCCATGGGAAGGCCAGATGGCCGATCTCGCCTGCAGCGCCATTTCGTCCACGCAAGAGCGTGCCGTTCAGCATCAGACCCATGCCGATCTTCAGTCCGATCTGGACATAGGCGAACGTCTCGTGCCCCTGTGCCGCGCCGTAAAGCTGTTCGGCCACAGCCGCACAATTGACGTTGTTTTCCAGAATGATCGAAATATCATCCGGCGGTTGGAACCGACTGAATATGACATTCTCTCCCGTGAGACTGCCATCGCCACGCTCATCCGCAACACGTGCCGGAATCGCGATGCCGATGGCTCGCAGAGGCCCCCAGGCCGGAGTCCATGCACGTCTTGCCGCGTCGACCTCTTGAGCCACGGCATCACTGATCGCCTCGTTCAAGACCAGATGACTGCTTGGAAGGGAATATTCCCGATTAGAGAGCAGATGCCGATCCAGTGTCGAGACTCTCAGCTGTATCTTGGTCGATCCGGCATCGACCGCGATCACGTGACCGGCGCCAGGCCCAAGGCTATATTCCTGCGCCTTTCGGCCCAGTGCACCCTGCACCTCGCCATGCACCCTGACAAACCCGAGCCCGTTCAACTCGGCGATGGCTGCCGACATTGTCGGACGCGACAACCGGAGGATATCCCCCAGTTGAGGGCGCGTGGCAGCTCCCGACCGCGCGAGCTCCCGAAATACGGCCCGGGCGCTCGCGGTCATGGAAACGGGCCTGCTCGTACCGGCCTCGCGCGTCAAAACTGATTCTCCAACAATGCCCGATGGCCCTGTTCGACAAGGCCATGAAAGAAATCCATGATCGAAGCCGGGTACGACCCAACAACCTACCCACCATAGCGGGATTCAGAATACAGGAATATCGTCCAATTAGAAAGTCTAGCCCTTGCCTTTCCAGGGAATCAATCTCGCTTCAATCATTCGCATCAAAATATCGATACTGTATCCGATGATTCCGATGATGATCACTCCCATGACCACGATATCCGTGGAAAGAAACGTGCTGGCGACCATGATCATGAAACCGACACCGGACTGGGCTGCAACCAGTTCGGCTGCAACAACCGTACCCCAACAGACCCCCATGGCCACCCGCATGCCCGTAAAAATCTCGGGCAGGGCATTGGGGAGAATGACGTAACGCAGCACCTGCCAGCGCGATGCACCCAGAGTGTATGCCGCATGGACCTTCGAAAGACGGATGCTGGCAACACCCGAACGTGCCGCCAGGGTCATGATCCACACAGCCGCGAGGAACAGCAGGAGGATCTTGGAGCGCTCGCCGATACCCGACCAGATGATCACCAGCGGGATGAAGGCCAGTGGCGGAATCGGGCGAAAGAACTCGACCAACGGATCAAAAATGCCACGCACGGTGTTGGACAGCCCCATGGCGAGACCGAGCGGGATACCGACCAGGCAGCCAAGGCCAAAGCCCATCAGGATCCGGTAGAGGCTCCAGCCGATATGCTCCCAAAGCGTGTAGTTGCGATAGCCCTGGCCGGCGATCTTGACGAATTGCGCCCAGACGTCGGACGGCTTGGGCCAGAAGAGCGGATTGACCCAGTCATGCGCGCTCGATTGCTGCCATAGCACCGCAAGCGCGATGATTGCGACAATACTCCAGAAGCGACTGCCAGTCACAGCGGAAGCATCGCCGAAGGTGACGGTCTTTCGCGAATTGACGCCTGTCCGGGTCAGCCCCAACCACGACAGCAGCGACCTCACGACTCCGCCTCCGGACGTCCCATGATCTCCTCCTCCATCTCCCAGATCATGGCGAGGATTTCCTCGCGCATTCGGGTGAATTCGGCGCTCGCCTTGATTTCCCGGGAATCGCCCTTGAGCCCCTGACGCGCGAAGTCGAGCCGATATTCCTTCTCGATACGGCCCGGGCGTGGCGCCATGACGAACAGCCTTTGTCCCAGAAACAGTGCCTCCTCGACACTGTGCGTGATCAGGACGATGGTCTTGCCGGTCTCATGCCAGAGGTTGAGAACCAGGCCCTGCATCTTCTCCCGGGTCAAGGCGTCAAGAGCCCCCAGCGGTTCGTCCATCAAGATGAGCTCAGGATCGTTGGCGAGACAGCGTGCCAGCGCCACACGTTGCTGCATGCCGCCTGACAGCTCATAGACAGCCTTGTCTCCAAAGCCACGAAGCCCCACGATATCAAGGAGTTCGTCAACAATTGTTGATGTCCTGGATGAAGGGATGCCCTTCATTCTCGGGCCAAAGCCGATATTCTCGGCAACGTTCATCCATTCGAACAGGGCCCCCTGCTGGAAGACCATGCCACGTTCGGGGCTCGGTCCCCGGATGGGTTGCGGGGCCTCGCCAGAGCCTTCGGGCGACGCCAGCATGAGCTGTCCCGCGGTTGGACGCAGAAGACCGGCAATGATGTTCAGCAAGGTTGTCTTGCCGCAGCCCGACGGCCCGAGAACGGCCAGAAGCTCCCCGGCTTCGAGATCGAACGAGACGTCCCGCAACGCTTCCACAGAGCCGCCATCGGGCAGATCGTAGACCATGGAGAGGTTCTCGACGTGAAGACCTCTCATCGTTCAGGTTTTACCATCATTGAAGAAAACCATCCACGGTGCGTCATCCCTCCCCCAACCGCCGGCCATGACCGGCGGGCCGGCGGCGCATCGGGTAGCTCACGCTACTCCATGGAACTCATTCAACCTGTTCCATGAAGCTCGTGTCGATCGTCGGTCCATAGTCATCGAGCGCATGGTCAAGCTGGCCCTGTTCGACATAGAACGCGGCGACCTCGTTGATGAAACTCTGGACGGTGCCTCCCATCCAGGCTTCCGAGAGCTGCTCGTCGCGGGTAGGAAAGCTGAACAGGTCGACCATGTTGCGGGCATCATCGAGTTCCTGACCGGACTCCCTCGCGATCTCCGGCAGATAGGCTTCGGGATCGGCCTTGAACGCCTTGTTGGCGTCTTCGGTGATCTGTAGGAATTTCGTCACCAGATCGGGATGTTCGGTCGCAAACTCGTCCGTCACCGACACCACGTCAAACACCCGGATACCTATAGCCTCCTGTTCTTCGGCAGTCATCAGCACATGACCGAACTGCTTCATGCGCTGCAACGCACCGCCGAAACCGCAGGCCATGGCGACGTCACCACGGGCCAGGGCCGCGGCCGCCTCGGGCGGATTCATCTGCAACAACTCCACCTTGTCTGCATCGACCTTGAGATAGTCGAGCATTCGCAAAAGTTTGTAGTGTGTGACATTGCCGATGGGCGTGGCAACCTGCTTGCCTTCCAGGTCCTTGGCATTGGCCTGAGTAATCCCCGCATCATCGCGGACCACGCAATTGTCGTTCGCAGCGTAGGATACGGCAGCACTGACGAGTTTCAGCGGCAGCCCCTTGGTCACGGCGACCACGAAAGGAACCAGTCCCTGCGAATAGGCGACCTGCACGTCGCCAGAGGCCATTGCCGCCGACATTTCGTTGCCGTTGCCGAACGCGCGCCAGTTGACCTTCACGCCCATCTTCTCGTCGAAGGTGCCGTCGGCCTTGTAGATCAGGTTCGGCGATGGCCATTCGAGGAAATAGGCGACTGTAATCTCGTCCAGTGCCTTTGCCGGTCCTGCTGACAGGGTACACATGGCCGCCACGGCAACCGAGACAACGCCAAGACATTTACGCCAGCTGTTCCGCATCATTGTTATCGATCCTTCCTGATCAGCTCAGGACCCGCAGAGCCGGGTCGTGTTGGCATTCCGGGAACACTAGACGGGCGGTCGAGGCGACGTCAATGAGCGCGCTCTTCCCTCATCGACAGAAAGCCGGTTGGGTAGCAGAATGCTTTCGGGTTTGCGATACAGCTTCTATGCCGGAACTTTGGGAGGAACGGCTCGATTGGCCGAACATTATCCGATCAAAGGATCAAGAGACGCGTTGTGGCGGGCGACCGCCGTCGCAGCACCGGATTGCACCTGCCTCGACGGGGACCTCGATGTCGATGTCGCCATTATCGGGGCGGGCTTCACGGGCCTGAACGCAGCCCTTGTGCTGGCGGAAGCCGGCACTTCGGTCGCCGTTCTCGAAGCGGCCGATCTCGGCTTCGGCGCTTCCGGACGCAGTGGTGGACAGGTCAATCTCGGGCTCAATCTGGGGCCTTCCGCGTTGATCAAACGTTTCGGCGAGAAGAGCGGCACGCGTCTGGTCGAGATGGTTTCGAAGGTTCCCGACGAGGTATTTGCCCTCATTCGTCGTCATTCCCTTGATTGCGATCCTGTCCAGAACGGTTGGGTGCAGGGAGCAGCAAGCGCGGGCCAACGCCGCCTTCAGGAGGAACTCGCCCGGGACTACGAGCAATATGGCATACATTTTGATGTCCTCGATGCCGGCGAGGTCCGCAAGCGCAGCGGTGCGCATGGCTACGAGGGTGGCCTGTTCTGCGCTTGCGCAGGGTCGCTCCATCCGTTGTCCTATACCCGTGAAATGGCGCGGGTCGCCATTGCCAAGGGCGTCCGTCTCTTCACTCGCACTCCGGTTGAAGCGCTTGAGCGCGAGCAGCAGTACTGGTCGCTGAACTGCGGTAGCCGTGGCCGCGTGCGTGCGTCAACAATACTGATCTGCACCAATGCCTATACCGATGATCTCATTCCCCAATTGAAGGAAACCTTCATCCCGGTGCGCAGCCTGCTGATGGCATCGGAACCGTTGCCGGAAGAGCTGCGCGACAGGATCATGCCCGATCAGGTTACCTTCGTCGACAAGCGGCGGCTTATTCTCTACCTGAGATATGATCGCGACGGACGACTATGCGCCGGCGATCATGGACCGATGCGCGATCGTTTCGCCCTTGCGGATTTCGACGCCCTGCGAAGCCGAGTGGTAGGCGTCTTTCCCGACCTGTCGAAGGTACGCTGGGATTTCCACTGGGGCGGGAGAGTTGCCATGACCCGCAGCAAGCTGCCCTTCATCAAGGTCATCGACCGCGGTGTCATTGCCGGCATGGGCTACAATGGACGCGGCGTCGGCATGGGCTCGATGATGGGCCGCATTCTCGCCGAGTTTGCACTGGGCAAGGCCGAGAGCGACCTGCCGTTTCCGGTCTCCTCACCGGACACCTTTCCCTTTCATCGCTTCCATCGAACGGGGGCAACCATCGCCATCGCATGGCATGGCCTGCTCGACAGGCTCGAAATGAGGGGATTGGGCTGACACACCCCCGGACAGCGCCATCCATCGAAGGTCTCCCGCATTGAGGCGCATCGCAAGTTTTGCCCGCTGGACAATCTCCAGAGCGAGGCGGGAGTTCGGCCTGCTGGCGTTGATGGCCCTGTTGGCCGGCAGTATGTGGCTCTTTATCGGTATCGCCGATGAAGTCAGTGAAGGCGATACGCGTGCCGTCGACAAGGCCATCCTGCTTTCCCTGCGGACTCCCGGCGATCCCGGCGACCCGCTCGGTCCCGGATGGGTCGAGGAACTCGGGCGCGATGCGACCGCCATGGGCGGGGTCGGTGTGCTCACGTTCATAACCGTGGCCTCGGTGATCTACCTGATCCTTGCCCAAAGGAAGCGCACAGCGCTGTTCGTTGCCGTTGCCATCTCAAGCGGTATCGCGCTCAGCCTGCTGCTCAAGGCAGGCTTCAACCGGCCGCGGCCGGACCTCGTTCCGCATGGCTCCATCGTCTACACGACCAGTTTCCCCAGCGGGCATTCGATGATGTCCGCACTTGTCTATCTGACCCTTGGTGCCCTCGTCGCCAATCTTCAACCCAGGCGCCGGCTGAAGGTGTATGTTCTGTCCCTGGCGATCCTGATCACGATCGCGGTCGGTGTCAGCCGGGTCTATCTGGGCGTTCACTGGCCGACGGACGTCCTGGCCGGCTGGGCTGCCGGTGCGACATGGGCAATGCTCAGCTGCATGGTCGCATTATGGCTGCAGCGGCTTCGCAAGGTGGAGCCCGTGACCATGACGGCAGACCCGGATCCGGACCCATCGGAGCCTTGAAGCCGGCAGGGTTCCATGGGCATGGTATCCGTTCAGTTCGTCCGGCCCGCGGCCCACAGAAGTCCGCGACGAAGGATTTCCTTCATTTGCGGGATGTCGAATTCGGCCGCGACATGACCGAGCGAGCTGTAAAACACGCGGCCTTCACCGTAGCGATGCTTCCACACCACCGGCATCACCACACCGCGGGTCCAGCTTGCATGCTCACCGGAAAATGTCGTGGTTGCGAGAACATCGACGGCAGGGTCGACGTGCATGTAGTACTGTTCGCTGCGGTAGTCGAAGCCGTCGATACCGGAGACCACCGGGTCGTCGGGCCGTGTGATGTCCACCCGATAGTCGATGATGTCACCCGGATGGGCAACCCACTGCCCACCGCAGATGAACTGGTAGTCGGTGTTGCCGCGAAAGGCATCGCACATGCCGCCATGGTAGCCTCCCAGGCCGACACCGCCCTCGATGGCCGACGCGAGCGCCCTGGCCTCGGCCTTTTCGATGGCGGCCATTGTGTAGATCGGCACGATCAGGTCGATCGAGCAGATGGCCGGGTCGAGGAACACTGAGGTCTCCGTCTCGACCCGCACATCGAAGCCTTCGGCTTCCAGCATTGTCCTGACGATCGCCGCTCCCTGACGCGGTTCATGGCCTTCCCAGCCGCCCCAGACGATCAGCGCGGAAGAGCGGCTCACTTGAAGACCTCCTCATCTTCACCAAGAGGGACAGGCTGCGGTTGTTCGCAGGTCGTGGTCATCTCGATGTGGCGGCCTTCCGCCGATGAACGATCGAAGGCCGTCATCACCTCAAGAACATGCAGGGCGAGATCACCGGAGGCGCGGTGTGTGCGGCCGGCGCTTATGGCACAGGCCATGTCGATGAGGCCGATCATGCGATAATCGGCAGCCATCTTGCCCTGACGCAATTCCCGATTGGGCTTGCAGAACGGATGATCGCCGATATCAACCGGCTGCCAGTCGCCACCTTCCTTGCTGACGAGAACGTCCCCGCCGAAGAAATTGGGGTCGGGCACCAGCATCGAGCCCGTTTCGCCATAGATCTCGATGGGCTTTCGCTCCGTCTTCCATATATCCCATGACGTCGTGATCGGGATATTGGCACCATTCACGAATTCGAGAACGCCGTTGACCGTGGTCTGGACATCAACGGGAATCTTCGTTCCGCGCAGGGGTTCGCTGGTCACTGTCCGTACATCGAAGGCTTTCGACGTCTGTGCCGTAACGCGGCGTACCGGGCCCAGCAGGTTGACCAGTTGGGTTATGTAATATGGCCCCATGTCGAGAATGGGCCCTCCTCCACGCTTGAAGAAGAACTCCGGATTGGGATGCCACATTTCCATGCCGTGACTCGTGAAACACGCCGCCCCGGACACCACCTTGCCGATGCGGCCCTCGTCGATCACCCGGCGCGCTGCCTGGTGACCCCCGCCCAGAAAGGTGTCCGGCGCGCAGCCGATGCGAAGTCCGTGGCGGGACGCAAGCTCGACGACACTGCGGCCCGCTTCGAAATCCGCTGCAAGCGGCTTTTCGGAATAGACATGCTTGCCCGCTTCGAGAATCGAACGGCTCACATCGGCATGCGCCAACGGTACGGTAATATTGACGATGATCGAAATTTCCGGATCGGCGAGCATTCCGTCAATGCTCATGGCCTCGACACCGTAAGTTCCCGCGCGGGCGACCGCCGCCTCGTGGCGCAGGTCGGCCACGCCCTTGACCTCGACCAGCGACGATCGCGAGGCCCCCTTGAGATAGGCATCGGCGATATTGCCGCAGCCGATGATCCCCAGCCTGGTGACGGCCATCGCTCAAAGCCCCATCGAGGTAATGTAATTGAAGCTGTTGCGGGCACAGGCAGCCGGATCGAGCGGCTTGTCATGCTCCACCACCATCCACCTTGCCCCGGCAGCCCGGCAGGCTTTCCAGAGTTCCACCCAGTCCAGCGTTCCCGAGCCGACATCGGCCCATCCGTCCTGATCGAGATTCTCGCCCTCGGGAGCGATATCCTTCACATGCGCGGCCGCCACCCGCGCTCCGTGGCGTTGCAACAGGGCCTTGGGATCGGCACCCCCACGTACCAGCCAGGCTATATCGGCCTGCCAGACGAGCGGACTGGAACCTGAAGCCTCGAACAGCAGATCGAGCGCATCACGCCCGCCGTCCTTCTTCTCCAGCTCCCAATGGTGGTTGTGATAGCCAAGCTTGATCCCGGCTTCCGCGAACACCTCGGCCATGCGGCCCAGTTCGGCGCCGAGTTCGCGCCAGCCGCCAGCATCCATGTGACGCTGCTCCGGCGGTACGGCCGGCATGAACAGAGTGTCGATACCAAGCACCTTGCAGGCCTCGATCATCGCCTCGGGTTGCTCGCGCAATTGCGACATGCCGACATGGCTGGACGAACCCTTCAGGCCCCGGGCATCGAGTTCATCTCTCACGTCTCCGGCATTTTCGAGATGGCTGCCGATCATCTCGACATGGCGATAGCCGGCCTCTGCCACCGCATCGAGGATCGCAGCGTGGCTGGGCATGTCGCGCAAGGTGTAGAGCTGGATGGATAGAACGTCCGTGACAGACATGATCGCTTCACATTTCCTGAAAAGGGCCGCGCTGCTACAGGCGCTGGCCGGATTGCGGGTCGAAGAGGGAGACTGCGGAAAGATCGAAGCCGAGCCGGACCGATCGTTCGGCGGCATGGGCGGACGCAGGGTTGAGCCGGGCTGACAGCGGCTGGCCTGCAAGACGGAACCAGGCAAGCGTATCCGCACCCATCGGTTCCTGCAGCTCGGTGGCCAGCTCGACATCGAACGGCGCATCCATTTCGCTCAGCGGCCGGACTTTCTCCGGACGCAGACCGAATACCACCTTCTGCCCCTGTTCGGGGCGCCTGGCAAAGGGATAGGAATCCAGCGGCAGGCTGTGATTGCCGATACGCGCGACGATCCCCCCATTGCTGCCGGCAAGCTCGGCTTCAAGGAAGTTCATGCCCGGCGAACCGACGAAATCGGCGACAAAGCGCGTGGCCGGGGTCTCGTAGACGGTTTCGGGGTCGGCCAGTTGTTCGATGACCCCACCATTCATCACCGCGATCTTCGTGGCCATGGTCATGGCCTCGATCTGGTCGTGAGTGACATATATCGTGGTAATTCCGAGCTTCTGATGCAGCCGTTTGATCTCCACCCGCATCTCCGCCCGAAGCTTGGCATCGAGATTGGAGAGCGGCTCGTCGAAGAGAAACAGTCCGGCATCGCGCACCAGCGCCCGGCCGATGGCGACACGCTGCCGCTGACCACCGGACAGCTGACTAGGCTTGCGGTCGAGAAGGTGGGCGATCTGCAGCAGTTCCGAAGCGAAACGCACCTTCTCCTCGACCTTGTCTCTGGGCACCTTGGCCATTTCGAGACCGAAGGAAAGGTTCCGCCGCACCGTCATGGTCGGATAGAGCGCATAGGCCTGGAATACCATGGCAATGTCGCGGTCCTTGGGTTCCTCCCAGGTGACATTCCGCTCGCCGATCCAGATCTGCCCCTCGCTGATGTCGATGAGCCCGGCAATGGCGTTCAGCAGGGTCGACTTGCCACAGCCGGAAGGTCCGAGCAGCACGAGAAAGGCGCCGGGTTCGACTTCGAGATTGAGCCGGTCGAGCACGCGCAGGGCGCCGAAATCGATGCAGACATCGCGAATGGAGACGTTCAGCATGACAACCAATTCCTCATACGCATAGCGTCATCTCAACCCTTCACCGCACCGGAAGCGATGCCGCGGACGAACCATCGACCGGAGACGAAATAGACCACGAGGGGAACGATGCCGGTGAGCATCGTTGCCGCCATGTCCACATTGTAGAGTTTCTCGCCCTGCATCGAATTGACGATATTGTTGAGCTGCACGGTCATGGGTTGATTGCTCGCACCGGCGAATGTCAATCCGAGAATGAAATCGTTCCAGATACCGGTGACCTGCAGGATCACCGCGACGATGACCATGGGTGTGGACATCGGAACGACCACCTTGGTGAAGATCGACCAGAAGCTGCCACCGTCGATTCTCGCTGCATTGAACAATTCGACAGGCAGCGACGAGTAGAAATTGCGGAATAGCAGGGTCATCACCGGCATCCCGAAAATGGTATGAATGACGACAATACCAATCAGCGAATCATAGATACCAACGGTCGAAAATATCCTCACGAGTGGATAGAGGAACACCTGGTAGGGAATGAACGCACCGCACAGCAGCACGCCGAACAGCAGGTTGGCTCCCCGCACCCGCCAGAACGACAGCGCATAGCCGTTCACCATGCCGATCGCAACCGAGAGGATCAGCGACGGGACAAGGATGCGCACCGAGTTCCAGAAGCCGGCACTGATGCCGTCGCAGATGAGCCCGGTACAGGCTTGCGACCACGCGTGGACCCAGGGTTCGAAGGTGATCTCGGATGGCCACGCCATGAGATAGCCCAGCCGGATTTCGTCCATCGTCTTGAGCGACGTGACGATCATGATCCACAAGGGCAGCAGGAAGAACAGGGCAGCGCCGATCAGGAAAGTGTAGACCCCCACCCTGCCCCAGCTGAAACGAGCCGGCCTGCGACCGCTGGGGCCGGTGAATTCGGTCATGGTGACACTGTTCATGCCCGCTTGTCCCGGTTCCGCGGTCCATATTGGTGATAGAGCCACGGGCTGATCACAACGACCACCGCCAGCAGCATGACCGTGGCACAGGCCATCGCCAGGCCGACATTGGCGCGATTGAAAAGGTGATCCATGACGAATTTGGCGGGAACTTCTGTGGAAATGCCCGGACCGCCCTGGGTCATGGCGACGACGATGTCGTAGACCTTGACCACGGCCAGCGACAACAGCACCGTAGCGGTGACGACCATTGGCTTGAGCATTGGCAGGATGACGGACCAATACACCCGCCATATGGGAATGCCGTCGACCTTGACGGCTTTCCAGATCTCCTGGTCGATGCCGCGCAGGCCTGCCAGCAGGATTGCCATGACCAGACCGGAAGCCTGCCAGATGGCGGCGACGACAATGGTGTAGATTGCCATCTCGCGGCTGACGATCCAGTCGAACGTGAAGGTCTCGAATCCCATGTTCCGGACCATCTCCTGGAGACCGTATGTGGGATTGAGGAACCATCTCCAGACGAGGCCGGTCACGATGAACGACAAGGCATGCGGGTAGAGATAGATGGTCCGGAAGACTCCCTCCGCACGGATCCGCTGGTCGATGAAGACGGCGAGGAGAAACCCGAGCACCAGAGAACCGGCGATGAACAATGTACCGAATATGAAGAGATTCTCGATGGAGACGATGAAACGCTCATTGGCAAACAGGCGCTGATACTGGCCCAGTCCCACCCAGTCGAATTTCGGCAGAAGCTTGGAACTGGTGAACGACAGCCGTACCGTCCAGACCATGCAGCCGATATACGCCACCACGACAATGATGGCAGCCGGCAACAAGGCCATGGTCGCGGGCAACTGACGCCGCCAGCGGATCGATCGCGCTGACTTTCTCCCTGCTCCGGGCGAGGCGGTCGGCATGAGGCTTTCCCCCTTCAGAAGGGCGGATGGTATCCGAAGCGGTCAAACCCGCTTCGGATAAATCCACCCGATCGATGCACTAGAAGCCGGATTGCAACGCATCGGAATAGAGGTCGACGAATTCATCGACGCTCATCTCGGGAGCATTCCAGAACTGGGTGATCGCATCCTGAAGGGCACCGCCGATATCGGGCGAAACGAGGAAATCGCTGCTGGGAATCTGCTGGTCGGAATTCTGGAGCAACGCCATGGCCTTCTGCGCACAGACATCCATGCCCGACACATCGACATTGAGCAGGACCGGTATCGAACCCTTCTTCTCGTTGAATGCCACCTGGGGGCCGGGTTCCATCATCAATGTAGCCAGAACCCTCTGAGCCTCGTTCTGCTCGTCCCCCTCGACAACGGGGAATACGAAGACATCCCCTCCGATGATGAAGCCTTCATCCGGGGAAATGATGTTACAGCCATATTCCTTGTCGGGTGTCATGCCGGCGGCGATGAATTCGCCCTTCGCCCAGTCACCCATGATCTGCACCGCGGCCTTGCCGTTGATGACCATCGCAGTGGCGTCATTCCAGTTGCGGCCTGGACTTCCCTCGTCCACGAGATCGCGCATGGAACCATAGGTTTCAACCACCTTGCGGAACGCGTCACCGTGAACGGTATCGACGTCCTTGTCGCGCAGCACCTTGAAATAGGTATCGCGGCCGCCAACCCCGAGCAGCACGGCATTGAAGGTCAGGCGCTCCTGCCAGGACTGACCACCGAGCGCCAGCGGAATGACGCCCGCATCGCGCAGGGCCTTGCCGTCTTCGACCAGCTCGGCGAAAGTCGTCGGTGGCTCAATTCCGGCGTTGGCAAACACTTCAGCATTGTAGAAGAACCAGTTCTGTCCATGAATATTGATCGGCGCCGCATAGAAGCTGCCATTGCGCGTCGCTGCATCCGCGATGACCTTGGGCAGGTTGTCGCGCCAGTGGCCCGCCTCGGCTATGTCATCCAGGTTGCGAAGCAGGTCGGCCTCGACCAGTTCATCGAACTGCTTGCCGGTGTTCAGTTGCATGGCGGTGGGTGGATTGCCGCCGATGATCCGGTTGATTCCCTGGGTGCGAGCATTCTCGCCACCGGCAATGGCCTGATCGATCCAGGTACCGCCACGGGCCGTGAACTCATCGGCAAAGGTCTTGATGGCCGCGGACTCGCCGCCCGAGGTCCACCAGTGAATGACCTCGGCTTTCATCTCCTCCGCGGCAACGGGAAAGGCGATGGAAAGCGAGAGGCAGCCAGCCATCATGGCCTGGCGAAGCTTCGACATGACGCTTTACTCCCTGTTCGCACGTGGGGCATCGGTGAAACCTCAAGGTTGCACCTGCCCCCGTTTTTTATGAAAACGTTTACATTCGCTATCATACCCGAGCATGATGTCAACTGTAGATGACAGGATGTGGGCGTGCACGAAAATCTCAAGCTGCAATCAGGAAAGGTCAAAATACCACGGATCTCCGATGTGGCCGGACTGGCGGGGGTGTCGATCGCAACCGTGAGCCGCACTCTGAGTCACCCCGACATGGTCTCGGCCGAGGCCCGTGCACGCGTGCAGGCTGCGATCCAGAGTACCGGCTACAGCCCCAATCCGACCGCACGAGCCCTGCGTGGCGCCGGGGGCAATCTGGCACTGGTGGTCGTCCCCAATCTCATCACGCCGTTTTTCAGTGAATTGCTGCAACATATCGACCGAGCCCTGTCACGCCGGGGGTTTGCCCTTCTTGTCGGCAATCTCGATGACGACGGCGAGAAGGCGCAACGACTGGCGGACCTCGCATATGGCGGCCAGGTGGCGGGCGCCATTCTGCTCAATGGTTCGGTCCTTTGCGGTCGCCGGGGGCTCGTTGGCAACGGCATTCTGCCCGCTGTCGCGGTGAGTCAGCCCTTCGACCGCGATATCCCCTCCATGCTGCTGGACGAATCCCATGCAATCGGCCTCGCCTTCGACCATCTGAGCGGTCTCGGCCATCGTTGGCTCGGCTATCTCAGCGGCCCCGCCCGCGATCCGGTCGACGACCTGCGCTGGAGAGCCCTGCAGACATGCGCAGACGGTGCGGGCGGACCGAAACCGGTACGCTTCGAAGGCGATTTCGAAATGGGGAGTGGCGTCGACGCCGCCAACGCCTACCTCGCCATGCCCCGACACCCGACCGCCATTGTCGCGGCCAGCGATGCCATGGCCATCGGTTTCATCTCGGCCGTCCATGCGGCAGGGCTCGACGTGCCGGGCGACGTTTCGGTGACCGGGTTCGATGGCATTGCCATGGCCGACATCATCCAGCCCCACCTGACGACTGTCATCCAGCCACAGATCGAAATCGCAGAATACGCCGTCGCAGCGCTCGCAGCCCAGATTAAGGGCAGGACCGGCGTGGCTTCCCGGGTACTGCGCGCTCAGCTGCGCATCGGCGGCAGCACTTCCCCGCCACGCCGATCTTTCGACGAAAACCGATCATTCATGGAGCCTTGAAATCGATCGCTTCGATTCAGACCGCGTTCATGAGCGCTTCGCCATCATGCTGCCCAAAGCGTCGAGCTTGGCATCCCCAAGATAACCGTAGCGGTTGACCCAGACAGCCTTCCCGCCGGCCTTCCATACCGTCTCGATGCGCATGGCAGCGTCGTCCACCGGGCCATAGCTGTGCGCTGCCGGCATGACGGGAGCACCTGTGGCGATGGCGGCTTCGATCTTGCGGATCTGGGCCAACCTGCCGACGGGATGGACTTCCTCGGGCTCCGGATAGCGCAAGACTCCTTCTCCCCCCACGTCGAAAAGCCTCCGCAGCCGGTCGGAAAGATCGGTGGCGTTGTAACCAGGGCTCATGGCATCGCGGTAATCGGCCAGCATCATCGGCCAGTGCATGGTGTAGAGCTTGATCGCGACCTCGTCGGCACCAGCTTGCACCATGCGTGCCGGATCGGCTCCCGACAACTGGCACCAGGGCTCCGGGAAGGCATGGGCAACCAGCCGCATGTGGCTCGGCAAGGCTTCGCGCAATGCACTGATCAACTCGCAGGCGAGAGTACTCTTGAACCGCTGGAGCATCGCGAAGCCCGGACGGGTCAGCAGGCCCTCTTCCAGGAAGCGCCAGGGTTCGCTCATCAATGCGAGACTATCCCGCTGCATCGCCTCGACATCGAGCCCCCTTGCCCGCATGGCACTCGTCGCGTGTTGCGAAAAATCGAAAAACCAGGAAAGCAGGCTGTAGGGTGGATATTCCGGCCAGTCGACACGGATGGCGTCCACCATCGGGTAGGCACGGGCGATATCCGCAACCAAGGCACGAGCGTAATCCAGAATGGCCATGCTGGCCAGCGAGCCGTTCTTGTCCACCCGGTTCCCGAGAATGCGGCCATCGGGCAGGCGCGGCTGGTCCTCGGGCAGCGGGCCGCCGAACTGCACCCTGTATCCGGGCGGGATGGCGGCCTGAACCTGGAGTTGTACCTCGAACCCCGCCTCTCTTGCGCGTTCCAAAAAACGGGCAACGACAGCTCCCTCGCTGCGGGTGAGATCCGTGGGCTCGGACGGGCGGTAGCGCTGCCCCTTGTAGAGCACCTTGTCGGGGATGAAACTCGGCGCCGTGATGCAGCGCAGTTCGCGCTTGCCCCACAGGTCCCGGTCGAGAAGGCGCACCTTGCCCGATCCCGCATCGATCGGCGGCTCGCGCCCGGCATCGGTGGCATCGCTCGGCGCCATCACGTAAGGAGAAGTGGCAACGGCCGTGGCACCGCAGCGCATCAGGTTTTCGAGGATGGCGTCGATACCTTCGGACTGGATCCATTCGGGCATGACGGTGATGCCAAGACGACCGTTCATGACCTCGAATCATCCAGCCAGTTGTCTTCCATTTCCACTTTCCACAGATGGCTTTCCTGCGGGCGCATGGCCTTGGCCCATTGCGACAGAAGTCGCTTCTGATCGATCCTGCCCGCCATTTGCGCAGCAATCTCGCCCGGATGCCAATATTCCAGCACGCGCGCCTGAAGCGCATCGCGCATGGACATGCATCGGCGATCTTCAGCCAGATCATCCATTTCATCCGGGTCATCTCCCAGATGAAAGAGCTGCGGCCGATGACCTTCGTAGTGGACGAACTTCCACGGACCGCTGCGCAGCATGCACTGCTGGACGGGCTCCGTGCCGGTCCAGCGAGACATGCCATCGGTACAATATTCAGCGAACGTCTCGTCGAGCCATGGCGTATTGCCATCACATGCCAGCGGCAGCAGGCTGCGTCCCTGGGCATGCGGCAGGGGTGGCGCACCGGCAGCGTCGATCATGGTGGCGGCAACGTCGAGCAGATTGACCACCTGTGATCGACGCTCGCCCCGCGGCAGTCGGCCGGGCCAGCGCATCACCAGCGGGACCTTCACCGACTGGTCATAGAAGGTCTGCTTCCACCACAAGCCGCGCTCGCCCAACTGGTCACCATGGTCCGAAGTGTAGATTACCAGTGTGTCGTCAGCGAGACCATTCTCCTCCAGGCGGTCGAGGATCTGTCCGATCATCCGGTCCATGGCGGTGGTGAGGCCGTAATAGGCCGTCCGCGCCCGGATCTCCCATTCAGGCGGCAGGTCGAGCGAACCCGTATGCTGACGCCAGGCGTGCATGCATGGATGTTCGATATTACCTGAAGGTGCCGCTAACCTCGGCATGCCGACCCGGTCGCGATATCGTTCGAAATCGGCCTTTGCGCATACATAGGGCTGGTGCGGGAGCATCAGACCGACCGTCATGGCGAAACGCCGTGACGATCCTGCCAGTTCGTCGAGTTTTTCGAGGGTAGCCGCCAGGACATCGCGATCCTTCTTCTCATAGGACGACTGACCGGCCCCCGAGCGCTCGATACTGATGCGGAAAGGATCGTTGGTGCGGTCGAGAACACCAAGCGAATGTGCCTCGCCACCGACCCAGTTGGTCGAATGATCGCCCACCAGCCGTTCTGCATAGCCATGCAGCTGGTCGGGGCCGATGGCATGCAGGCGGCCGACGAGAATCGGGCGGAGACCTGCTGCACCGAGCGCATGGGCATGTGTGGGAATGTCGGAGGCGAGTATGTCGGAATTGGTCCAGCAACCGATGCGGTAGCTGTATTGACCGGCCAGCATCGACATGCGGGCCGGCGTGCACAATGGTGCAGTTGTGTAAGCCTGATCGAAGGTAACGCCACCTTCGGCAAGGCGATCAAGTGCAGGCGTCTCGATAACCGGATCGCCATAGCAACCGGCAACATTCTGCGCGTGCTGGTCCGAAAACAGGAACAGGATGTTTGTCATCGTCGCGAGTACCGTCAAAGAGTGAGTGTATTCAACATGCGGCGCCCGAGATACGTGGTTTCTCACCCGGTGCGGGTGTGTATGGATAGCTTCCCATATCGCGCACGGCGGATTCTCCGCCGGCCGCCTCGATCCTGGCCCGCTGGTCGGCGAAAGCCCGCCGGTTGACGCTCGCAGGGTCGCAGATGGCCCGCAAACGGCGATCGCCTTCGGCCAGCGTGTCGTCGTGGCCGGACTCGAGCGCAAGATCGCGCATTTCCAGCGGGTCGGCGACAAGATCGAACAGCTGTGGGCGATACCCCTCGTAGTGGATGTATTTGTATCGGCCGAAGCGGATCATGAACATCCCCGTGATTGATGCCACCGCATGATATTCGCAGAACACGGTGCGATCCGGATCGGCACCATCGGCAATATCCAGCCAGGAACGCCCCGGCCGGCCCGGATCCGCTCCCCTAGGGTCAACGCCGGTTATCTGGAGGATCGTCGGGAAAGCGTCGACCAGGGATACCGGAGTCGTCACCCGGCGCCCTGCCTCCATTTCCGGCCCCCGGATGATCAGTGGTACACCGGCACTTTCCTCATACATGTTGGACTTGCCCCAGAACGTCCGCGCACCGAGATTGTCGCCATGGTCTGAAGTGTAGATAACCGTGGTCGTCTCCGCGAGGCCACTGTTCTCGACCGTCGACAGAATGCGGCCGATATTGTCATCGAGGAAGCTGACCATGCCGTAATAGGCGGCAATCGCCGTGCGGACATGTGTTTCATCGGTGAAATGATCCTCGTAGTCCTGAATTTCGCGAAGCTTGCGCAAGACCGGATGATCGGGGAATTCGGCAGGACCGCGCAATTGCGGCAGGTGAAGCCCGTCCAGCTTGTACCTGCTGAAGAACTCGTGCGGCGCCTTGAGCGGGAAGTGCGGGCAGACGAAGGAGACGAACAGGGTCCAGGGTTTGTCCGCGGGATTTTGCGCTGCCTTGTCCAGCCATTGGCAGGCAGCGTCACGGATGTCGCGGTCATAGCGAATATAGGTGCTCTCGCCTTCGCCCGCATCGGCTGCCAGCTGGCGGGTCGAGGGGCGCCTGGGTGGCGGGCTGCGCAACATTCCCTGTAGGTCACCCTTCCCGTCCAGTACATGGAGTGGCAGGATCTCGTTATCGAAGCCATTGGGATCGTCCGTGGCGCGATAATGCAGCTTGCCGATCGAGTCGCAGCGATGACCGGCTGCGGCCAGCCGGTGGCCGAAGCTCTCGGGCTCGCCATGGTAGGGAAAGGCGTTGTCCCAATAGCCGATCTCATGGACATGGCGACCTGTGGCAAAACTTGCCCTGCTGGGCACGCATATCGGGCAATTGCAGTAAGCGTTCTCGAACAACGTGCCCTCCTGCGCCATCCGATCAAGATTGGGCGTCTGGATCACGTTGTTGCCATAGGCGCCAAGAACTCTGCGGCTGTGCTCGTCGGACATGATGAACAGGACATTGTTGCCACTCATGGGTGTTCCTTCCTTTGTTTGCGCAACCTGGTCTGAATGAAAGGCCAGACGAGCATGGCCAGTGAAATGACGAGGAATATCACCGCGACCGGGCGATCCAGCACACCCCAGAAACCGTTGTCGGAAAGCTGAAGACTGGACCGCAACTCCGATTCGAAGATGCCGGCGAGCACGAACCCGATGACGAATGGCCCGAGCGGGACCCTCGCGCGGTCGAGTCCGAAACCGATGATGCCAAAGCCGATCACCACCCAGACATCGTACATGCGGTTGGAAAGGGCGTAGGCACCGACCACGCAGCAGACGAAGATCAGCGGCAACAGGATCGCCTTGTCGAAGACGATCATCTTCGCGATCCAGCGCACAGACAGCGTCATGATGATGAACATCAGGATATTGGCAACCAGATAGGCGGCCATCAACGCCCAGACGAATTCCCCATTTGTGATAAAGAGAAGGGGTCCGGGCTGGATATTGTGCAGGATGAGAGCCGAAAGCAGGATCGCGTCAATGGGACTTCCGGGAATGCCCATGGTGATCATCGGGATCAGCGCACCGCCGACATTGGCGTTGTTGGCTGCTTCGGAAGCAATGATGCCCTCGTCATGACCGGTGCCGAACTTTTCCGGCGTCCGTGACAGGCTTCGAGCGGCGGCATAGGCCACCATGGATGAAATGCTCGCGCCGACACCCGGAAGGATGCCGATCCAGGTTCCGATGATGCCCGAGCGGACGATGTTGACCCCGTGGCGCCGCCATTCGCGCAGACCGATGCTCACGCGCGAGCGGCCGAGCCTCAGCGAGAGGGGTGTCTTGTTGATCTCGTAGGCATCCTTGATGATCTGGCTCATGACAAAGATGCCGAGCAGAACCGGCAACAACTTGAAGCCGTCGGCAAGTTCGTTGATACCCATGGTCAACCGTAGCTGACCGTCGGACTCGTTGAGCCCCGGCATGGCGAACAGCATGCCCAGAAAGCCCGCAATCAGGCCCTTGATCATGCTACCCTGGCTGATGCTGGCAATCAGCACGATGGCCATCAGCACCATGGTGAAATACTCCCATGGGCTGAACTGCATGGCCCATTTCGAGAGCGGTGGAGAGAGCAGCACGAGAAAGACACCGGCAATCAGCCCGCCCACCAGCGACGCACCGATCCCCAGCGCCAGCGCACGCTCGGGTTCGCCGTCGCGGGCCATGGGATAGCCATCGAAAGTCGTCATGACGGATGACGGCGTGCCGGGCATGCGCAGCAGCGTGGCGGAGATCAGCCCGCCCGAGACCGATCCCACATACATCGCCACCAGCAGAACCAGCGCCTCCGTGCTGTTCATGTAAAAGGTCAATGGCATGGTCAGCGTGATCAGCATGCCACCTGTCAGTCCCGGCACCGCACCGACGAAGATCCCGAGAAAAGTACCCAGCAGCACCCAGAAGAACGGCCACGGATGGAGAATGTAGACGAAAGCGTCAAGGAGACCGGCGGCCATTCAGTGCCCCTCCTCCCAGAAGGAGTGCTGTGGCAGGTCGATATAGAAGAACCCGGTCAAGAGCGCATTGAGGCCGTATCCCGTCACGATCGCCGCAAGGGCGACCGCCAGCATCACCCGCGGGCGGCCACGCGCCAGCACGCCACCCATCACCAGCACGAACAGCGTCGAGGCCGGTGCAAATCCCAAAATGCGAAACTGCATCACACCGACATAGAGCAGTGGCAGCGTCGCGGCAGCCAGCGCCGTCCAGGGTGAAGGTGTGCCCGCGGCATCCTCGACTCCGGGACCGGCCCCGCGGCTGTCAGCATCGGCATGCGCTCCGACAGGCGTGCGAAGGCATCGGATCACGAGTACGAGCGCCAATACCATCAGCAACGCAGACACCATGCGCGGTACAGCCGCCGATCCGAGCGGGTCAAAGAAGGGTGGAGGCAGGCGGTTTGCCTGAACGATCACAAAACTGCCAAGCGCCAACAGTGCCATTGCAAGGCAGATATCCTGCCGCCGCCATTCCGACGCAAACAACCGTTCGAGCATGGGTAATCTTCACTCGTTGAAGCTCTTCCCCCGTCCAGACGCAAGAAGCTGGGCGGCGAGAGAATACTCTCCATCAGGAACTGGACTTGAGGTCCCAATCATATTCGACCGGATACTATTCCAGTCCCGATCTAGTTCTGAAGCTCGCGTGCCTTTGCCACCAGCGGTTCGGTCTGTGCCTTCCACCAGTCAAGTTCGGCACGCAGTTCAGCCGCTTCGACGAACTTCGGCACCACGCCGAGCTCGTTCAGCTGGTTCTGAACTTCAGGATCGGCCATCGCGGTACGCAGGGCATTGACGACATGGTCCTGCACTTCCTTGGAGGTACCCTTGGGTGCGAGCCAGATACGATTCGCCTTGGCCACGACGTCGATGCCCTTCTCGCGTGCTGTCGGCACGTCAGGAAGAATGTCGAGGCGCTCCTCGGAAAACATCACGATCGGTTTGAGATCGGCATCCGCCCATTTGACGAATTCGAGCGAACCGAAAATGGCGAAATCGGTATGCATGGCGACCACCGACGGGAAGCGCTTGGCACCGCCGCCAACCTGGACATAGCGGAACTGAACGCCTGCCTTGCTGGCAACCATGAGCGGCACGAAATGCACTGGCAAGCCGACATTGGTCGCGCATTTTACGCTGTCGGGATGGGCTTTGGCCGCCGCGATCAATTCGTCGAAGGTCTGGTAGGGCGAGTTGACCGAAACCCCGAAGCCGAGGTCGCCATAGCCCGTCGCGCCAAGGATCTCGAAACTCTCATGATCGAAATCAGCGACACCCATGGCCGAAGAAGTGATCAGTCCTTCATGCCAGAAACCCACCGTGTAACCGTCCGGATCGGCATCCTTGATCGCTCGCGTGCCAATGGTCCCACCCGCACCGGGCATGTTGACGATGACGGCATCACTGCCGAGCACATCCGGATGACTTTCGAAAAAGCGCTGCAGAATGCGCGCAACCGAGTCCATGCCTCCGCCAGCCTGTGTCGGCACGATGATCTTGATCGGCTTTTCCGGATATGCGGCCCTGGCCGGGCCAGACAACCCGAAAGCCGCAAGGCCGATCAGAACGGCGAGCGCACCGCTACCCGCAAAGAACGCACGCCGGGCACCTTGTGTGACAACAACCATCGACTTTCCTCCCCGACAGGATCGTCATTCATGATTTCGCATAGTTGACAACAGTACTTGACGTACTTCAAGTGCAATTGGTAACCATAATGATAACCTAATGGAATATGAATATCCGTCACTCGTGGAGTGATGCGGACTTCCGGGGAGGACGGTCCGGGATGGAAATCCGAATCATCGACTACTTCCTGACCGTGGCAGAATCCGGTTCTCTGCGGGCTGCGGCAAAGGCCCTCGGCCTGACACAACCGGCCCTCACAAAATCGATCCGCAGGCTTGAGGACGAAACCGGTGTCGAACTGTTCGAGCGCCGGGCGCGAGGTGTCACTCTCACCGAATACGGCCGCTCGTTCCTGCGTCATGCCCGTGCCCTCAAGGCCAGCATGTCGGAAGCACGCAGTGAGATCGAGGCACTCAAGCGTGGCGATGCGGGCCAGGTACGCATTGGCGCCGGCCCGTCATGGCAAACGCGGATCCTGCCGGATGTCCTGCCCCATTTCCGCCAGCATAATCCGGGTGTGCGAATCCGGGTGATGGGCGGTCACGACGATGCGCTCAAGGCCGATCTGCGACGCGGTGCGCTCGACCTTGTGGTCGCGGCGCTGCCGGAACCTTCCGACGATCCCGACCTCGACACGCGTACGCTGATGCTCGACCACTATCGGGTCATCGCCGACCGGAACCACCCGTTGCACCATACCGATCGACTGGAATTCGGGCGATTGCTGGATTTCCCGTGGATCCTGCCCGCACGATCAACCTATCTCGCCCGACGGCTGGAGGTGATGATGCGTGCCAAGGGACTGGCGCCACCGCGCGCGGTGATCGAGACGGACATCGTCGCTCTCAAGCTCAATCTGATGCGCGGAAGCGACTATCTCAGCTTCCATGCGGTCGGCCATCTCGAAGCTGTAGCCGAATACGACATCCGCCCACTGCCTTTTCCCGAGGCCGGCTGGCAACGGCGGGCAGGACTCATCATGCGTCACGGTATCGAACCCAATGCCGCCACGCATGCCCTGATCGAAACCATCGAATCCGTCTGCCGGGCGGCATCGTCGCCCGACAGCATACAGGTCTCCGATCTGTTCGACGGGTCCAGCAACGAACCGACAACCATGTCAAGGAGGCATTGACCATGACGATCAGGCATCTTCTCGCTTCGGCAGTAACTGTGATGGCAGCTCTGGCCATCAGCTTTGGCGGGGCACTTGCCGCCTGGCCGGAAAAGCCGGTCAAGGTGATCGTGCCGTTCAAGGCAGGCGGCACATCTGACCAGGTCGCACGTGCTTTCCAGAAGGCCATTCAGGACAATGACATCCTGCCGCAGCCGGTCACCATCGTGAATGTCGGCGGACATTTCTCCATCGGGTCACGTCAGGTCATGGAAGCCGAACCTGATGGTTATACCTTCCTCACCGTCCACATCGCGCTCATGGGCGGGGAAGCCGGCGGCATGTTCGATTTCGGCTATCGCGATTTCGCGCCGGTAGCCGCCACCGGCCAGTTCTGCGTGCTGCCCATGGTTCGCAAGGACAGCGGCATCGACAGCATCGATCAGCTTCTCGAAAAGGCGGCGGCGGAGCCCGACACGGTTCTTTTCGGCGCCAATCTCGGGGCAATCAACCACATGGCCGGCATCATGCTGCAGAACACCGAGCCCGGAGCGAAGTTCCGCTTTGTGCAGATCGGTGGCGGCACGGCCAATTTCACTGCCCTGACCGGGGCTCAGACCAACGCCACGGTGCTCTCTGCGGCCGAGGTGATCAACTTCACCCGGATGCCTGATGGTAGCGAGAATCCCGAATCGCAGATCAAGCCGCTGGCTTATACCGGTCCTGAGCGGGTCTCCCAGCTTCCGGATGTTCCCACGATGAAGGAACTCGGGCGTGACATGGAATTTTGCATCGACAGTTGGTGGTTTGCGCCCAAGGGAACCCCGCAGGAAGCCATCGACGGCATGGCTGAAGCCCTCGAAAAGGCATCCGTCACCGACACGGTGACGTCGTTTTACGAGAGCCAGGCATTTGCGCCGGTCTTCCTCAAGGGCGAGGAGCTGCAACAAAGTCTGGACGCGACCTGGGCTGCCATCGAGCCGGTCGCCCGGCAGGCGGCACAAAAATAACGATACAGCACGGACGGATCGTGTGGACCTGCACAGGTCCGTCCGCATTTATGGGGAGGGACGACTGCCTTGATCGAATCCGTCGACAGGCGCGTCGATATCGCCGTAGCCCTGGGGCTCATCGTTATCTGCGCCATCGCCCTGTTTGGAACCCGCGATCTTCCACCTGGTACCTTCGAACCTCTGGGCTCCGCGCCGGTGCCTCAGGCGACAGCCGCCATCATCATCGCCCTTTGCACGATCGTGATCGCCCGAGCCTCGCGCCGTCCGCATGCGAACAGCCGGGCACCGGACGGTGTCATCGCCGGCAAGGATGATTCCGACAAGGCCAATGCCGGCCGGGCCGTCATCACCGTGCTTCTGACCATCGGCTACATTGCCACCATCCACATGCGGCTGGCCACCTTTGCCGTGTTAACGACCGTCTACCTTGTGCTCACCATCGGCTGGCTGTCACGATTCAAGCCGCATCTGCTGCCCGCCATTGCCGCAACCGCACTCGTCGTCGGCTTCGGTTGCCAGTTCATCTTCACGCGGGTCTTCATCGTCGACCTGCCGGGATTGTAGAGCCATGATTGACGGACTGCTCGGTGGACTTGCTCTCGTCTTCCACCCCTGGGCCTTCTTCTTCGTTGTACTCGGCACAGTGCTGGGTATCACGGTTGGAGCGATACCGGGGCTGACAGGAGCCATGCTGATCGCGCTGACCCTGCCGCTCACCTACTACATGACTCCCACCGATGCCGTGGTGCTGCTGATCGCCATGTATGTGGGCTCGGTGACCGGCGGGCTGATCACGGCGACGCTACTGCGCATGCCCGGCACACCATCCAACGTCATGACCACCTTCGATGGTTATCCGATGGCCCGCGCGGGCAAGCCCGGCCGCGCACTGGGGCTTGGAATTTCGGCATCCTTCATCGGCGGCCTCGTCTCCTGGGTATTCCTGTTGCTGCTGGCCAAGCCGTTGTCGATCTGGGCAACCCGTTTCGGCCCGTTTGAATATTTCACACTGATCCTGATGGCCATGGTGTTGATTGCCAGCGTCAGTCAGGGCAGCCTCGTCAAGGGGCTCATCGCCGGCATGCTCGGCATGCTCGCTTCGATGCCGGGCGTGGACCCCTCCGCCGGCCAGCCGCGCCTGACCTTCGACTGGTACATGCTCAATGGCGGGCTCAAGCTGCTGCCGGTGCTCATCGGCGTCTTCGCCGTATCGCAAATCATCAATGACATTCTCGAACTGGGGAAAAAGGCCGATCGTGTCGAAGCCTCGTCGAGCGGCCTGCTGATGTCGCTGCGCGACTGGATCCGGCACTCGGCCAACATGCTGCGATCGTCGCTGATCGGAACCTTTGTCGGTATCCTGCCCGGTGTCGGCGCATCCATCGGATCGGTGATCGCCTATACCGTCACCCGCAACGTGTCGAAGACGCCCGATGAATTCGGCAAGGGCTCGGAGGCTGGCATCGTCGCATCCGAGGCCGCCAACAACGCTACCATCGGCGGTGCACTGATCCCGCTGATCGCCATGGGCATACCCGGCTCGGTGATCGATGCCATACTCATTGGCGCTCTCATGATCCATTCGATCCAGCCGGGCCCGACACTGTTTCTCACCAATGGCGATGTCGTCTGGGCGATGATTGCCGCCTGCCTGATTGCCAACATCGTCATGCTTTTCGTGATGATGGGCTCGGTGGGCTGGGTCGCCCGGCTGGCGACCATTCCCCGGCAGTTCCTCCTGCCCGTGATCATCGTCTTTTGCATCGTCGGCAGTTTCGGCCTCGACAACACCATGTTCGATGTCTGGGTGATGCTGATCTTCGGCCTGATCGGCTTTGCTCTGGAACGCGCCCGCTATCCGCTTGGACCCTTCGTCATAGGTTTCGTGCTGGCCCCGCTGATGGAGGAGAAGCTGCGCTCCGGCCTGATGATGTCCGGCGGCTCGATCCTGCCGGTGTTCACCCGGCCCGTGGCCCTGCTGTTCCTGGTCGCGGCTGTTGTGCTGTTGACATGGTCGCTGATCAGCGAATGGCGGCAGGCACGGGAGCGTGGTCGATGAAAGCACCCGATTTCCTCGGTTATGAGCGCCCATGTGGCCGTGCCGGCCTGCGCAACCACCTGCTGCTGCTCTCGCCTACCGGCCTGACCACACCGCTGTGCCGGCGTGTGGCTGCACAGCTGCGCGGCACGATCGCCATAGGGACAGGATACGGCAGCGGCCAACTCGGTGATGACGCAGCCATTCATGCGCGCTGCCTTGCCGGTTTTGCCTGCCATCCGAATGTCGCCGCGATTGTCGTCATCGGTGCAGATTCACTCAAGATCGAGCCGCTGGTTCGTGCCGCCGAAGCGTCGGGGCGGCCCTGCGCCGGACTCTGTCTCGACGATTTCGGCCATGACGCCTTGCGTCTCGGTGATGCCGCCCTGCGTGCAGCGGCGGGGCTGCTCAAGGTCATCTCCGGCCAGCAACGCAAACGGCTCCCGGCATCCGAACTGATGCTGGCGCTGGAGTGCGGGCGCTCGGACCCGAGTTCCGGCCTCGTTGCCAACCCGCTGGCCGGATTGATGGCCGACGCCGTCATCGATGCGGGCGGCAGTGCGATCTTCGGCGAAACGACCGAGTGGCTGGGTGCGGAAACGATCCTGACCACCCGTGCCGTATCGCCGCGGGTCGCACAAGCCGTCAATGCCGCCGCGGCCTCACGTGAACAGTACGCTGTCGCCCAAGGTCTGGACCTGACTTACAACAATCCCAGCTTGACCAATATCGAGGCCGGGCTGACAACCATCGAGGAAAAATCGCTGGGCGCCGTGGCCAAGTCGGGGAATCGCCCCTTGCAGGGTCTTTTGTCCTATGGCGAAGTTCCACCCGCAGCCGGGCTCTGGGCCATGGATGCCGCTGCCTATGCACCGGAATCACTGACGGGCTTTACCGCTGCCGGCTGTAATCTCGCCCTGTTCACCACTGGCGTTGGCAACAGTTATACGAGTGCGCTCATGCCCACCATCAAGCTCAGCGCCAATCCGGAAACGGCCAACCGCATCACCACCCAGCTCGATTTTACCGGCGAGCGGGTCTTTACCGGCGAGGAAACACTGGAAAGCGCAGCGGACCGCCTGCTCGCCCAGATCGCCGCAACCGCTTCGGGCGAACTCACCTATGGAGAAATCCTCGGTGATTGCGATGAAGTGATCAGCCGCTTCGGAGCTTCATTGTGATATCCTCGCGCGCCGCCATCCGCCTCCATTGTCACGACAATGTCGCCACATGCCTGCGCCCTATCGGACCGGGTGAAGCCATCGTCGTTGGCGATGACCACCTGACTGCGGCGGAACCCGTCCCGTTCTGCCACAAGATCGCCTTGGCCGACATCCCGACAGGTCAGCCCGTGATCAAGTATGGTCAGATCATCGGCGAGACGATACATCCCATCGCCCGCGGCACTCACGTACACATCCACAACATGCGCAGCCTGCGAGCCCGGAGCCAGGTCCATCAATCTCCGGCACAGGGAATCTCGCCCAATCCACCATGAATCACGGGATTGCCGTTTGAATGCAGGCGTGGGTCTTCCATCATTCGCGCCCATGCCCGGTCGCGTACGACCTTCGATGGCCAGCCGATCCAACCGACCACAACCGTTTCACCATCACCACAGAGTACAGCCATGGGAAACGAGGCAACTCCACCGACGACACGTCAGCCTTGCCCGTGCAGGACAAACCCCTCCATCAATCGTCGCTGGGTCCGGAATGTGCTGGCCGAGATTGCTTCAGGACCGTTCGGGCCGATGTTGACCTCCGCATTCACCGGGAGCACTCCCGATGGAGTCCCGATCCGCAAATATGGCGCCGGGCCTGTCTGCTGGGCGACCAGAGTCCCCGGAATCTTCGACGCGACCGCAGTGCACATGCCGCCGGTCAGTGTGATCGCCCGGTGAAAATTGCCCATTGAAATCAGCCGCACGCCAAGGTCGTGGCTGCCGACACCGTGAGCCCCGCCATCCAGTGCGATAAAGTCTGCCGCCGCACCCACCATGGCAACCTTGGGGTTCGACAGACCGACAGCAGCCACTTCGTCTGCCATACCCATGGCCACCCCGCCCGCGCGCCGGATGGCCTCCATCTTCGTCATCAGATCCGGATCAGCATCGAGATCCGCCGGCAACTCGGTGGCATTCCTGCCCAGGTCACCCGCCCTCACATAGACGACCGGATTGGCCGCATCGACCATCGACGCCTCGATATTTCCAAGCCCCTCGACCTGCAGAAGGTCCACGGCCCGGCCCGTCGGCAGCAGCCTGCCCGTGGCAGCCCCGCCGGGCGACAGGAAATCGAGTCTCACAGGAGCCCCCGATCCGCTGACACCAGGTATGACAAGATCCCCCGCTTCCACCGGCAACCCGTCTTGAACCGTGAAACGGGCATGATAGATCTGCCGGGTATTGGTATTGTAGATGCGGACCAGGACATCACCATCTGCAACCTGTACCAAACCCTCTTCCACCGCGAAGGGTCCCACGCAGGACGACATGTTTCCGCAGGCCGAGCCATAATCCGCGACGGCCTCGCCCACCGCAACCTGCACGAAGGTGTAGTCGACATCGGCATCGGGACGACTGGATGCCTCGACAATCACGACCTTGGACAACGACGAGATACCACCGCCCATGCCGTTCAGTTGCCGACCGTACGGATCGGGACTGCCCAGCACCTCAAGGAAAATGGCATCGCGGAGCCTCCTGTCCTCCGGGAGATCGCAACCATTGAACACGACTGCCTTCGAGGTGCCGCCACGATAGAACACCGCTTTCAACTTATGGCGCATCGTCATGCCCCCTTGCCCAGAAATGCACGGAAGGCCATCGGCAACAGCCCTCCATGGACGAAGATTTCCCGCTCGCGGTCATTGTAGAACTGCGCGCGGAGCATTGTTGATATTGTGCTTCGATTGGCGCGATGCACGGTAAGGCACGCCTCGGTCAGATCGTCACGGAAGGTGATGTCATAGGTCTCGGTTCCGTCGAGGCCGAGCGTGCGGCGCGTCGTGCCTTCGGGAAAGGTCAGGGGTGCGATTCCCATGTTGACCAGATTCGAACGATGGATGCGTTCGAAGCTCTCGGCAATCACGGCACGAATGCCAGCCAGCCAGGGGGCCTTGGCCGCGGTATCGCGCGACGAGCCGCAACCATACTCCTTGCCGCCGATGACCAACAGACGCTGCCCGCGCATGCGATAGGTCTCGATCGCCTTGTAGACGGTCGTAATTTCTCCCTCGGGCTGGATCCGGGTCCAGGCGCCCTCTCTGCCCCCCGCCATCTCGTTGCGCAGCCGGTAATTGGCGAAGGTCGAGCGAATGACCACATCCGAGCATCCTCGCCTAGTGCCGAAAGAATTGAAATCGCGCTTGTCCACACCTTGCGCCATCAGGAACCGTCCGGCCTCCGATTCAGACGTAATCGTTCCCGATGGTGAAATGTGGTCGGTCGTTACCGAATCCCCCAGAATGACGAGTGGGCGCAGCCCGACAAGCGGTTCGATCGCCGGGCACTCGGGCGCGATCGAACGCACGAATGGAGGAAAGCCGACATAGGTGGAAGATGGCCAGTCATAGCGTTCATTGTCCACCTCCAGCGCTGTCCATTCCGGATTCACATCGTCGATAGTGTTGAAATTGTGCAGAAAATCTTCTGCCGTGAGGCAAGTCCCGATGATCGCGTCGACATCTTCGGCTGCCGGCCAGAGGTCGGCCAATGTCACCGGGTGCCCATCGCGGTCGATCCCCAGCGGCTCGGTCGTGATGTCGGTGAGAATGGTGCCGGCAAGCGCATAGGCCACCACCAGTGGCGGCGATGCGATGACATTGCGCGAGGCCAGGGGATGGATGCGCCCGGCAAAGTTGCGATTGCCCGACAGCACAGCGACTGCGTTGATGTCGTGGGACCTGATTGCCGCCTCGTGTTCGGGACGCAACGGCCCCGACATGCCGTTGCATGTCGAACAGGCAAAGGCGGTCAACGCGAAGCCCAGTGCGTCCAGATCGTTCTGCAGTCCGCTCTTCTCAAGATAGCGCGCGACCACCCGCGAACCCGGCGCCAGCGATGTCTTGACATGTGGTTTGACCGTAAGGCCGCGAGCCACGGCCCTGCGTGCCATCAATCCGGCCAGCACCATGTTGCGGGGATTGGCGGTGTTGGTGCAGCTGGTAATGGCGGCGATGATGACATCGCCGTCGCCGATGTCGTGGCCGGCACCTTCGATCACCACCCGGCGCGAGGCTTCAGCCGGTGACGTCAATCTCGATGAAACGTCGGCGAGGTCGATGCGCTGTTCGGGTCTTGCGGGACCGGAAATGCTTCGACCAATTCGGGCAAGATCCAGCGTCACGACACTGTCATACTCGATTGCAGCGTCCATGCCGTCGGCCCACATGCCTTGTGCCTTGCAATAGGCTTCCGCCCGGACCGCCTGAGCCGTCCTGCCCGTCTCGCGCAGATATCGAATCGTATTCCTGTCGACCGGACAGAACACCTGCGTCGAACCGTATTCGGGAGACATGTTGGCAATCGTCGCACGGTCCGCGACGTTGAGCCGTTCATAGCCCGTACCGAACATCTCGATAAAGGTGTCGACGACACCGAGCGCGCGCAGTTTCTCCGTCACCACGAGGGCGATATCGGTGGCGGTGATCGCATGCGACGGCGTACCCGTCACCTCCAGCCCGATCACCCGCGGCACGTTCACGGCTGTAGTCTCGCCGAACAGCAGCCCCTCCGCCTCAAGCCCGCCAATGCCCCAACCGGTCACTCCCAGCGCATTGATCATCGTCGTATGACTGTCGGTTCCAAGACAACTGTCGCAGATCAGGATCGAGGGATCCTCGGTCGAGGGCATCACCGTCTGGCCGAGAAACTCCAGATTCACCTGATGGCAGATACCTCCGCCGGGCGGAATGACCCGTAACCGGGGGAAGCGCGCAGCGCAGGTCTTGAGGAAGGCAAAGCGTTCGCGATTCACCTCGAACTCACGCGCCATGTTCTTTTCCAGCGCCATTCCGTCGGCCCAGAAATCGATCGTCATTGCATGATCGATCACCAGATCGACCGGCAAGCTCATGTCGACCAGCGACGGGGTGCCGCCTTCCTCGGCGAGCCTGTCCCGCAATGCCATGATGTCGACCAATGCCGGAATTCCCAGCATGTCATGAAGCAGCAGCCGTGCTGGCCGAAAGGCCACCGCCTGTCCATTGCGCGCCGCCACCGGCGCTGCATCCGAACCGTCGCCGGAATGGCGCCCGGCGATCTCGGCAAGGATTCGCAATGAAATGGGCAAGGTGGGCCAATCTTCGCCCAGATCCTGACGATAGTCGTAGGCACGCAGGGAAGTGCCCGGCACAGGCAGGTAACGCAATGCGGTGTCTCCGGCTGGATATGGGCCCGAGCTAGACTTTTCCCGTTCGAAAGCACAAGTTCATGTCGAGGTCATTTCGCCAGAGAGAACGACGATGTGTGCGGCCAGAACCGAGTCCGTGGAGCGCGCGATGTCGATTCTGTCGGCCTTCACGGCACAGCGGCCGGGAATGACCCTGGCCGAACTCGCCGAGGAAACCGGCCTGCACAAGAGTACCATCCTGCGGCTGGCCACTTCGATGATGATCTATGGCTTCATCCAGAGGGATGCGCAGGGTGTATTCAGTGTCGGTCCCAGCGTCTGGCGGCTGGGTCTGATCTTTCGTCGCGACTTCATCTCGCGAGAACGTGTTGCCACCGCACTCAGAACCCTGGTCGAGGCCACCGGTGAAACGGCATCGTTCTATGTCCGTTCCGGAGACGACCGGGTCTGTCTCTATCGTGAGAATTCGCCCAATTTGCAGCATTTCCATGTCGAGGAAGGGATGCGGTTGCGACTTTCCTCCGGCGCTTCGGGGATGGTGCTTCGTCACTTCAGTGGCGAGAATGTACGCGACCTGTCGAGATTCAGCGAAAACGGTACTGTCATGTCCGAGGGGGAAACCAATCCGGGCATTTCGTCGGTTTCGACCCCCGTATTCTCATCCGAAGGCATGCTGGCGGGGGCACTGACCGTGTCGGGACTGGCCAGCCGTTTCGACGCCGCAGCACGGACAAGGATCGTGCCACTGCTGGAAAGCCTTGCCCGGTCCCTGTCCGGAGTCGATCCGCATTCTCCGGAGTGAAACGCCGTTGCGTCCGGCTTGATCGCGGCACGGTGCGTGCCCTAGACGAAAGCGGATCGCAGAGGAAGGAGGTCAGGGCAATGCTGACACATGAGATCAACAGGGGATTTCGCCATCGCCTGAACAACGGCGGTGCGATCCTGATGCCCGGTGCGGCCAATGCGCTTGCCGCCCGTGTGATCGAAGGACTGGATTTCGAGGCGATCTATGTCTCTGGTGCCGGCGTGACCAATACTTTCTACGGCATTCCCGACATGGGGTTCATCAACCTCACCGACATTGCCCAGCATACCGCAATTTTGCGCAATACCACCGATCTGCCATTGGTGGTCGATGCCGACACGGGCTTTGGCAACGCGGTCAATGTGTATCACAGTGTCCGGGTCATCGAGCGGGCCGGGGCCAGTGCGATCCAGCTGGAAG
Organism: Geminicoccaceae bacterium; assembly: GCA_020638465.1. Classification (NCBI taxonomy): domain Bacteria; kingdom Pseudomonadati; phylum Pseudomonadota; class Alphaproteobacteria; order Geminicoccales; family Geminicoccaceae; species Geminicoccaceae bacterium. The sequence goes on along the minus strand of JACKIM010000003.1, from coordinate 261,866 downwards.
ATCAGGTGAACCCCAAGCGTTGCGGTCATTTCAACGGAAAGGATGTGGTGGCGCTCGACGAGGCTCGCAGCCGGATCAAGGCGGCGGCGGATGCGCGGCACGACTCGAATTTTCTCATCGTCGCCCGCACGGATGCCCGCGCGACCTCATCTCTGGACGAAGCCCTCGATCGTGCTGCGGCTTTCGTCGAGGACGGAGCCGATATCACCTTCGTCGAGGCACCCACCAGTGTCGAAGAAATGGCGGCAATTCCCATGCGCCTGAAGGGCACGCCGCAGCTGGTCAACATGGTGGTCGGTGGCAAGACGCCGATCCTCGATTTCACCCGGCTGGATGAAATGGGTTTCGCGTTGGTTCTTTACGCCAATGCGGCCCTGCAGGGCGCGCTCTTGGGAATGCAAAGGGCGTTGAGTGAGTTGAAGAGGTCCGGCCGCATGGATGAAGGTCAGTTTGTGGCAGACTTCAAGCTGCGACAAGAAACTGTCCGGAAATCGCATTTTGATGCACTCGAAAAGAAATTCATCTGATCGGGAATTTTCTTCTTCAACGCAAGCCGCCGCATGGATGTTCCCTTCGGATCCATATGCTCCCCCGCCTCCAGGCGATCCCGACCGGCGGGGCAGGCCGCCGGCAGTCGGTCAGGCTCTCCTGCGGGCGAACGGCGCGGCAACAATGCGCCGCACAGAGGGAATCCCGGAAAGCACGGAGAGTACAGTCAGGCCCGCCAGCACGATGCATAACGGCCGTGTGAAGAACGGCGTGAGATCGCCGTCGCTCAGGGTAAGGCCGCGGCGCAGGTTCTTGTCCAGCAGGTCGCCCAGAATGATGCCCAGCACCAGCGGTGCCATCGGGTAGTCCATGCGCCGCAGCACGAAGCCGATGATGCCGAACGCCACCATTACCCAGACATCGAACAGTCTCTGGGTAAGCGCATAGGGGCCTATGACGCAAAGGGTGAAGACAATGGGCATGAGCCGTTCGCGGGGAATGCGCAGCACCATCTCGAAGATCGGCGCCAGCGTGATGCCGAAGATGAAGATGCCGATGGTCGCGAACAGCAGCATGACCGCCACGAGATAGACGAAGTCCGGTTGCTCGATCATGATCATCGGCCCGGGACGGATGCCGTGAATGAACAGGGCGGCGATCAGCACGGCAGCCGGGGCGGAACCCGGAACCGCCAGGGTCAGTGCGGGAATGAGCGCGCCCGGGACGACAGCGCTGTTGCCCGTTTCGGCGGCGGTCAGCCCTTCGATCGAGCCCTTGCCATATTCCTCCTTTTCTTTGCTCGCACGCTTGGCGGCGGCGTAGGAGGCCCATGCGCCGATATCCTCGCCCACTCCGGGCAGGATGCCGACGAAGGTGCCGATGACACCCGACCGCAGGACTGTCCAGCGATAGCGCCATGCCTCGCGGAACCGTGGCCAGCCGGCCTTGGCGTCGCGGGTCGAACGCACGACTTCCGCCTTCTTCTGCCACATGACGGTGAGAACCTCGGCAAAGCCGAATGCACCGACCATCGCCGGAATGAGGCCGATGCCGCCATTGAGTTCCTCGAATCCCATGGTGAAACGGACATGGGCATGGATGCCATCGGCTCCGACCATGGCAACCATCAGCCCGAGAATGCCGGCAATGTAACCCTTGATGGCAAGGCCGCTTGTGGTCAGCTGACCCGAAATGATGATGCCGAACAGGGCCAGCCAGAAATATTCGAACGAACCAAAACTGAGGGCGAGATCGGAAAGCAGAGGCGCCAGGGCGACAAACAGGACGATACCGACCAGCGTACCGAGGCTCGATCCGGTGGTGGCCACGCTCATTGCATAGACGGCACGGCCGTCCCTGGCCAGCGGATAGCCGTCGAGCGTGGTGGCCGCACTGGCCGGTGTCCCCGGGATATTCAGCAGGATTGCACTTCGCGACCCTCCGTAAATCGCACCCACATACATGCAGATGAGAACGAGGATCGCCGCTTCGCGGGGCAGTGAATATGTGAGCGTGGTCAGCAGGGCCACGCCCATGGTGGCCGTGAGCCCCGGAAGGCTGCCGACGGCGATCCCCAGGAGTGTGGCCCACATGGCATGGAACAGCATCTGCCAGGTGGCGAGCGCGACGAAGGCATCGCCCAGTCGCTCAAATCCGTCGATCATGGCAACCGTACCAGAAAGGCATAGCGGAAGAGCAGGCTCACCGCCGCGCTGAGAACGATCCCGAAGACGACGGCGATGGCCGTGGTCTTGGCCAGCGACACCGGCGCTTCCGAAAGAACGCACTCGAAGACGATGACGAAGGCGATGATGAAAATGGCGGTGGCCACGGGAAACGGCACGTGCCCGACGAGTCCGAGCGCATAGGCCGAACATAGCAGCAGGGTCGCGAACAGGCGACGATTGCCTCCCGTGGGGGCTTCGCGGTCCACTTCACCGGTCGCGGACGGACGCTGCGCCTGCGCGAACAGCACCACGGCAGCGAGCATCAGGGCACCGCCAAGCAACATCGGCACCAGGCCCGGAATGCTCGCGGGATGGATCTGCCGGACGGCCAGCCGATCCATCGTCCAGCCACCATAGAGCATGGCGGCACCAAGCACGAAGAATACCGGCACACTGTAGAGATCGGCCCGCATGAACTGTCGATTTCCAAAGAATGGGAACTGACCGGCGACCGCAAGGTCAGCAGCCGGCCATGGATCCCGTTCGACTGATAGGTTATTTCGCCGGAGGGCAATCAATACCAATGGTCGATGGATCAACCACCGCCTCACCACGGACAACCCGGCCGCAGGCTTCGGCGATCACCACCGGCATCACCTTCTCAAGAGCCTCCGCTCCATAGGCCGGATCGAACACCGCACCGCGCTCGTTGGCGTAGTCGGCAAGTTCCGTGGAGTTCATGACCTTGTCCTTCCAGATCGCATCGACAGTGTCATACACCTCCTGCGGCGCACCGGTCGGAATGAGGATGCCGAAATAGTCGGGCGCGATATGCATGTCGGGAAGCCACTGGGTGATCGGCGGGATCGGATCGAGCCCCTTGATCTGCAACGGCTTGTCGGACAAAACGGCCAGCGGCCGCAGCTTGCCGCCACGGATCAATTCGCTCTGTTCGACTGCCAGTTGGGTGGTGGCCACGACCTCGCCACTGGCTGTGGCAATGGCCGCCGGATTGCCGCCATCATAGGCGACCATGCGGGCATTCAGCTCGCCGCCCGCGGCCTCACGGATGGCGGCAAGGGCCATGCCGCCCGATGAGTTGACCCCGGCAGTGCCGATGGTGACGCTGTCACCCGATTTCATCGCCTCGAGCAGCTGGCCGAAATCCTGATATTCGGAATCGGTGTTGACAGACACCACCGGCACGTTGGCGACATGCAGGTAGATGGCATAGTCCTTGATGCTGGTATCGGGCACGAGGCCGGTCACCGCGTAGGTGGCATTGTTGGCGACGGCATTGGCGGTCCAGGTGTAACCGTCGCGCGGCGCGTCGAGGGCGGCCTTGGTACCGATCGACCCGGAAGCACCCGGCTGGTTGACGACCACGACCGAGGTGCCGAGGGCCTCCTCGATAATGGGAGCGACAACACGGGTGACCTGATCCGTAGAACCGCCCGCCGACCACGGAACGATGATGTTGACGGGCTTGTCGGGCTGCCATTGAGCCATGGCCGGAGCAGCCACCATCATGGATGCTCCGACAGCAGCTAGCATGAAGCTCTTCATGTTTTCTCCCTGATCCGGTTCAAGAGCAAAGCTTATCGATCAAACAGGCTAGAGGTTCACCCCTTTTCCAGCAAGGGCAGGATTTCCACGGGCAGACCGGTTTCGGCGCTCCGGGTGGCGGCAACACCCGTCAACACCGAAAGTGCACCGGCGCGCGCACCGGCCCTCTGGCCCATGGGATCGACCGCTTCGGGATCGTAGAGCGAGCGGTGCAGCAGCGGATCGCCGCCGAAATGCCCGCCCGGCCCGTGCTCGACCGTGATCCGCTCGACCGAACGGTCGGTGCCGAGCACGAGGATCTCGTCACGGCCGATCGGCGCGTCGAACGCCTGGGCCTCGTACATGCGGATCTCGATACGACCATGGGTGCCGTTGAACGCCAGATGATACCCTTCGATCGGCATGTAGGCATTGAGTGAATAGGAGACCTGCGTACCATTGGCATAGAGAATGGAGGCCGTCATGGTATCGTAGATGTCGATGTCCTCGCGGTAGACGCAGGCATCGCGCACATATCCGTCCTCAGCGGACGCCTCCTCATAGAGATCGACCAGCCAGGGATCCTTCTGCATGTCGAAGAAGAACTCGCATTCGCCGGCATGCGCGCAGCCCGTGCAGCGTTCGCCGCGGAACGGCCCGTTGCGGCCATATTTGCGCAAGGCACCCTGGGCGAAGACGCGCACCGGATCGCTGTCGAGAAACCAGTTCAGGAGATCGAAATGGTGCGTCGCCTTGTGCACGAACAGACTGCCGGAATGACGCTTGTAGGCGTGCCAGCGGCGGAAATAGTCAGCACCATGGCGGGTGTCGAGATACCAGTGGAAATCGACCGAAGTGACCGTGCCGATCCGTCCCGAGGCGACCAGATCGCGAATCTTCAGCGAAGTCGGCGCGAAACGGTAGTTGAAGGCCACATCGACCCGCCGGCCGGTGCGCTTCTCGGCGTCGAGGATGCGCCGGCAGTCCGCGGCGGTGGTCGCCATGGGCTTTTCGGTGATGACGTCGATGCCGGCTTCCAGCGCCTTGACGATGATGTCGGCATGGGTATCGTCGCGGGTGGTGACGACCAGCGTGTGCGGCTTCGCCGTTTCGAGCATCGCGTCGAGATCGGTGGTCACGAACGCGTCTTCGGGAAGGTTGCCGGCAGCGGCTTGAAGTCTCGTGCGGTTGGTATCGACCAACCCGACTATGGTCATGTGTTCGGCGCAATGCGCCAGTGCATCCCTGCCCCAGGTTCCCGTGCCGCGATGTCCCGTCCCGACGATACCCACCCTGCGCTTGTTGGTATGGAGAAGGTTCATGTTGCCCTTGCCCTGAAAATAACGAACCGGTTATTATTGATGCTGCGTCAGCTTGTCAATAGATCGCGAATAACGCCGGAGAAGAACGATCACGACAACAATCAAGCCCAAAAAACGCCGCCCCGGACGCCCGAGCGTCGAGGAACGGGACTCCGATGCCATCCAGCGCGACATCCTCGTGGCCGCCCGCAGTGAATTCGTCGAGCACGGCCTCGACGGTGCACGAGTTGACAGGATCGCCGAACGTGCCGGGGTCAACAAGCGGCTGCTCTATCACTATGTCGGCAACAAGGAGACACTCTACTCCCACGTCCTGCTCCAGGCCTATCGCGACATCCGCGCCGGCGAGGAAGAGCTGTGCCTCGCGAGCCTGCCGCCGGTGGAGGCGATGTCGCGGCTGGTGGCCTTCACGTTCGACCATTTCCACGAAAATCCGTGGTTCATCCGCCTTCTTTCCACGGAAAACATCCAGCGGGCGCGCTATGTCAGGGAGATCCCCGAACTGCAGAGCCTTCATTCGCCGATCATCGGCGAGATCGCGCGGATCCTGAAGGAAGGACTGGAACAGGGGGTCTTCCACCGCGACGTCGATCCTGTACAATTATACATTACCATGGCCGGCATGTCCTACTTCTACTTCTCCAACATCCACACGCTCGCCGTCGTGTTCGGCAAACCGCTGGCGACCGACGAGGCCATGGCCGAACGCCGCGCCCACGCCGTCGAGGTGATGATCGCCTATCTTCGTGCAGAAAGGGACTTGCCAGAAAATAACCATTGAGTTATTTAAATCCCAATACCGAATGAACGTGCGACAACAAAGGGAGGTCGTCACAATGCAGAAATCCATGTCCGCCATGAACAGGCGCGGCTTCGGCAGGCTCGCCGGCAGCACGGCGCTTGCCGCCGCATTCGCATCGGTGGGTCGTCCGACCTTCGCCGCCGAGAGCGTCCGGCTGATCTGGTGGGGCAATCCCGAGCGCGACAAGCGCACCTATGCCGTTGTCGACAAGTACAACGCGGACAAGGGGGCGGATGTCCTCCCCGAGACCTATGCCTGGGGTGACTACTGGCAGAAGCTCGCCACGCAGGCCGCCGGCGGTGCGTTGCCCGACGTGCTGCAGATGGATTACCGCTTCATCTTCGAATATGCGCGCCGCAACCAGCTTGCCGACCTCGGCCCATTCCTCGGCAACGAGTTGCAGCTCGACGATTTCGACCAGGGCCAGCTCGATTCCGGCAAGGTCGACGACAAGCTCTATGGTGTCTCGATGGGCGCCAATTCGATGAGCCATGTCTATAACAAGACCGTCCTCGACGGGATCGGTTTCCAGTTGCCCGACAGCACAAAGTGGACCTCCGACGACTATGTGACGATCGGCAAGGAGCTGAAGGACCAACTCCCCGATGGCATGTATTTCAGCGAGAACATGGGCCTGCAGGAGCCGATGCTGCAGACATGGGTGCGTTCCCGCGGCAAGGAGTTGTACACTCCTGAGGGGAAGCTCGGCTTCGAGAAGCAGGACATCATCGATTTCTTCAACTACTGGAGGATGATGCAGGACGAGGGCCTTACCGCGCCCGCCGACATCCAGGCGCAGGATTCCGGGAAGATGGAAGAGCGCATGCATGTGATCGGCAAGTCGCTCTTCGGCTTCATCCATTCCAACCAGCTCGTCGCCAACCAGAACCTGATGGAAGACGAGATCGACTTCGTGATGATCCCCAATGCCGGCGACAAACCCGGACAGTACATGAAGCCCTCGATGTTCCTGTCGATGGCGGAAAGTTCTGCAGACAAGGCTGCCGCCGCACAGTTGATCAATTATTTCATCACCGACGACGATGCCAACGACATCCTGCTGATCGAGCGCGGCGTAAGCGCGGATGCGTCAATCCGGGAGCGCATCCTCGGGGCACTGACACCCACGGAACAGAAGATCATCCGCTACCTCGACCTGGTCGCGACGCATGTCGGGCCGCTGCCGCCGCCGCCGCCGAAGAATGCCGGCGAGATCGACCGCTCGCTGCGGCCGGCATGGGAATCGGTGTCGTTTGGACAGGTCGGCCCGGAAGATGCGGCGGTCCAGTTCTATGACAACGCCGCCCAGATCCTCGAACGCAGCTGACCACGACGATGGCGAAAGTGGGTCCAGCACCGGCCGGCGGCGCCTTGCCGCCGGCTGCGGAAACCGGTTTGTCCCGATTCTGGCGTCTGCACGGGACGAGCTATCTCTTCCTCCTGCCTTGGCTGATCGGTTTTTTCGGCCTGACGCTCGGCCCCACCCTCGCCTCTCTCTACCTCTCATTCACCGACTACGACCTTCTCACCTCGCCACGCTGGGCAGGGCTGAAGAACTACGAATATGCGTTCTTCAACGATCGCCGGCTCGGCAATGCGCTCAGCGTGACCTTCACCTATGTGCTCTGGTCGGTGCCGCTCAAGCTGATGGTGGCCCTCGGTCTCGCCATGGTGCTCGACCGCAGCGTGCGCGGCGTCGGCTTCTACCGTGCCACCTTCTACCTGCCGTCGCTGCTCGGCGCCTCGGTCGCTATCGCCGTCCTGTGGCGGCAACTGTTCGGCGGCGAGGGCCTGGTCAACCAGCTGATCTACATGGTGACGGGATTGCAGGGACCGGCCTGGCTCACCCATCCCGACTACGCACTGTCGACACTGATCGTCCTGGCCATCTGGCAGTTCGGATCGCCGATGATCATCTTCCTCGCCGGGTTGCGACAGGTTCCGCAGGATCTCTACGAGGCCGCCTCCATGGACGGCGCCTCGGCCTGGCGGCAGTTCAGGAAGATCACCCTGCCGCTGCTGGCACCGGTCATCTTCTTCAATCTGGTGTTGCAGACCATCGAGGCGTTCAAGGCCTTCACTCAGGCCTACATCGTCTCCGGCGGCCTGGGTGGTCCGGTCGATGCGACCCTGTTCTACTCGCTCTACCTGTATGAAGAGGCGTTCGCCAATTTCCGCATGGGTTATGCCTCGGCGCTGGCCTGGCTGCTGCTCGTGATCATCGCCATCTTCACGGCCATCACTTTCGCCACGTCGAAATACTGGGTCTACTACGAGGACGAGGCACGATGAACGAGGTTCGCCCCGGACATACGCGCAACGAGTTCCTGCGCCATGCGGTTCTCGGCTTTGCTGCCATCATGATGATCTATCCGCTGCTCTGGATGATCCTCTCGGCCTTCAAGCCCGACGACCAGATCTTCACCAACCCGACAGCGCTGCCCACCTCCTTCGATCTGTCCAATTTCTACGATGGATGGACAGCGCTGCGGGTGTCATTCACGACATTCTACAAGAATTCGTTCCTGATCGCGGTTCTCGCGGTAATCGGCAATCTCGCTGCCTGTTCGCTCACTGCCTTCGCCTTCGCTCGTCTGGAATTTCCCGGGCGCAAGATCTGGTTCACGTTGATGCTGGGCACACTGATGCTGCCCTACCATGTTACGCTGGTGCCGCAATATGTCATGTTCCTCAAGCTCGGCTGGGTGGATTCCTTCCTGCCGCTGATCGTGCCCAAGTTCCTCGCCGTCGATGCCTTCTTCATCTTCCTCATGGTCCAGTTCTTCCGCGGCATCCCGCGCGAGATCGACGAGGCGGCGATCATGGACGGCTGCGGCACCTGGAGGATCTACTGGAAGATCATGCTGCCGCTCTCCATGCCCGTGATGGCCACGGCCGCGATCTTCTCGTTCATCTGGACCTATGACGACTTCCTCGGGCCGCTGATCTACCTCAACGACATGCGTTCCTACACCGTGCCGTTGGCCCTGCGCTCGTTTGTCGACAGTTCGGGCGGCGAATCCCTCTATGGCGAGTTGTTCGCCATGTCGGCATTGTCGCTGGTCCCGGTCTTCATCGTCTTCCTCGCCTTCCAGCGCCTCATCATTCGCGGTGTGGCCATGGGCGCCCTCAAACGTTGATGATCCATCATGACTGAAACATTCAATTTTGCCGTTATCGGCATCAATCACGGCCACATCGACGATCAGATCAAGGCCATGGTCGATGCAGGCTGCCACTTTACCCGGTTCTTCGCGATCGAAGACGAGCTGGCCGTACCCTTTGCCGAACGCTATCCGCAGGCCATGCGGGTGAAGGATGAGCGGGCTATCCTGGAGGATCCCTCCATCCGCCTTGTCGTCAGTGCGGCCATTCCATACGACCGGACACCCATAGCCGTCCGGGCCATGCGCGCCGGCAAGGACGTGATGCTCGACAAGCCCGGCTGCACGACCAAGGAACAACTGGCCGAACTGCGGGCAGCCCAGGCCGAGACCGGGCAGATCGTATCGATCTGCTATTCCGAGCACTACCAGCAAAAAGCGACCCAGACCGCGATCGGCATGGTTCGCGAGGGAGCGATCGGCCGGGTCATCCAGACGACCGGGCTGGGCCCGCACCGCATCGGCAACTATGCGAGGCCGGACTGGTTCTGGGACAGAAGACGCAACGGTTCGATCCTCACCGACATCGCCTCGCACCAGTTCGAGCAGTTCCTGAGCATCACCGGATGCAAGGATGCGACGATCCTGCACAGTGTGGAGACCAATTTCGACAACCCCGAGCATCCCGACTTTCTCGACTATGGCCATGCCGTCGTCGCCGCGGAAGGGGTGACGGGCTTCATCAGGGTCGACTGGTTCACGCCCAGGGGTGCGCCGACATGGGGTGACGGGCGCCTCTTTGTGGTCGGCACCGAGGGAACCATCGAACTGCGCAAGTACATGGATATCGAGGGTCGGCCCGGTGGCGATCACCTGTTCCTGACCGACACAAAGGGGACCCGCTACATCGACTGTTCGTCGACCGAGCTGACCTACGGTCCGAGACTGCGCGACGACATCCTCAATCGTACGGCTACCGCCATGCCGCAGGATCATTGCTTCTTCGCGATGCAGCTTGCGCTGGAAGCACACGAAAAGGCGGTGCGTATCGGCGGAGGGCGGCCGGCATGAAGCGGCTCAGGGTCGCCGTCGTCGGTTCGGGCATCGGCGGCAGCCACATCGAGGCCTATCGTGCCCTGCCAGACATGTATGATGTCGTTGCCCTGTGCGATCTCGACCATGCCCGTGGTCGCAAGGTTGCCGACCAGCACGGGATCGCCGAAGTTGATACCGGGCTCGACCAGACGCTTTCCCGGGATCTCGACCTCGTCGATATCTGCACCCCGTCGGGCCTGCATTTCGAGCAGGCCCGTGAGGCCATGAAGGCCGGGCACGACGTCGTCGTCGAAAAACCCGTGGCAAGTTCGCTGGCCGAAATCGACGAGCTTGCCGACCTGTCGCGCAGCAGCGGACGCACGGTTCATCCCATCTTCCAGTATCGCTTCGGGCACGGCATCCAGAAGCTTCATCATCTTATTGCCAAGGGTGTGGCCGGTCCTCCTTCGGTGGCAACTGCCGAGACCCACTGGTACCGCTCCGGCGACTATTACAAGGCCGGCCCCTGGCGCGGCACCTGGGCCGGAGAGCTCGGCGGTTGCTTCACCACCCATGCCATCCATATCCATGACCTGCTCTGTGAAGTTCTCGGGCCGGTGAGTTCCGTCCATGCGCGCAGTTCGCGCCGACTGAATGGAAACGAGACCGAGGATATGGGTATCATTTCGCTCGAATTCGAAAACGGGGCGATGGCCTCGTCCTCGGTGACGCTGGGATCGCGCGACGAGATGTCGAGGCTGCGATTCTGCTTTCGCGATCTGTGTGCCGAAAGCGGACGTTCTCCCTATAATCCCGGTCACGATCCGTGGACCTTCCCCAACGACGATGCGCAGGCAGCCGACCGCATCGAGGCCGCACTCGCCGATTTCGAACCGCTACCCGAGCGCTTTGTCGGCCAGTTCCATCGTCTGCATCAGGCCATCACCCGGGGCGGGAAACCGCCGGTGACGCTGGCCGATGCCCGGCGCTCGATCGAGCTCTCGACCGCGATCTATGCTTCGGTGAGCGGAGGCGAGACCGTCAAGCTGCCCATTTCGGTCAATCATCCGTTCTATCGGGGCTGGGCGGACATCATGAGGGGAGACGACGTCCATGGCTGATCTCGAACTGAGAAACGTGAAAAAGAGCTTCGGCCCGGTTCAGGTGATCCACGGCGTCGACCTGTCGATCGAGCAAGGCGAGTTCATCGTCTTTGTCGGCCCTTCAGGCTGTGGCAAATCGACTCTCCTGCGGATGATCGCCGGGCTTGAACCGATTTCAGGTGGCGAGATTGCGATCGCCGACAAGGTCGTCAATGAGGTACCGGCGGCGGCCCGGGGACTGGCCATGGTGTTCCAGTCTTACGCACTCTACCCGCACATGACGGTGCGAAAGAACCTCGCCTTCGGTCTGGAAACCGTCAAGACGCCCAAGGCGGAAATAACCAAGCGCGTGACCCAGGCCGCGGAAATCCTGCAGATCAACGAGTTGCTCGACCGCAAGCCGGGCCAGCTCTCCGGCGGCCAGCGGCAGCGTGTCGCCATCGGCAGGGCCATCGTCCGCGAGCCGCACATCTTCCTGTTCGACGAGCCCTTGTCGAATCTTGACGCCGAACTGCGCATGCAGATGCGCGTCGAGATCAACAAGCTGCATCGCCGCCTCGGTACGACCATGATCTTTGTCACCCACGATCAGGTCGAGGCCATGACGTTGGCTGACCGTATCGTGGTGCTGCGCAAGGGTATTGTCGAGCAGGTTGGTACACCGCTGGAGCTGTACAACCGGCCGAACAACATCTTTGTCGCCGGTTTTCTGGGATCGCCGCGAATGAATTTCCTGCAGGGCCGCATCGGCTCGGTCGACGGGAGTCATGCGACAGTCGATCTGGAAGGCGGGAGTTCCCTGCAGACCGATTTCCCTGCACCGCCTGCCACGGGAACCGCGGTCACCGTGGGCATCCGTCCCGAGGACCTGGTGCCGGTCGCTCCGGGTCAGGGCGTTCTCACCGGCGATGTGCAGATTGCCGAACAACTCGGTGGTGAGACCTATGTCTACATCACCCTGCCGAACGGAGGAACCTTGACCGCCGAGATCAAGGGGCAGGCTGCCCTGAACGTCGGCGAGCGTCTCGATCTGGCGATTGACTCGAACAAGTTCCACATCTTCGGCGCCGATGAAAAAGTAATCCGGCACGCCTGAGCTACCGACAAAGACAGAAGGGAAACGACCATGGCCTCACAACGACTGGGCCTGATCATGCACGGCGTCACCGGACGCATGGGCTTCAACCAGCATTTCGTCCGCTCGATCCTGGCCATCATGAAGGATGGCGGCGTCAGACTCTCCAACGGGGACCGGGTGATGCCGGATCCCATCATCGTCGGCCGCAATCCCGCCAAGATCGAGGCCCTGGCGAAGGCGCACGGCATCGAACGCTGGTCCTCCGATCTCGACGCCTGCCTCGCCGACGAACGCGACACGCTGTTCTTCGACGCCGGCACGACGCAGATGCGCTGCGGGCTGCTGGAACGCGCCATCAATGCCGGCAAGGACATCTATTGCGAGAAGCCCACAGCCGACAATCTCGAAGACGCGCTCGCGATTGCAAAGCTCGCCCGCGAGCGCGGCGTGCGCAACGGTGTGGTTCAGGACAAGCTCTTCCTGCCCGGTCTGGTCAAGCTCAAGGGTCTGATCGACAGCGGCTTTTTCGGCCGCATCCTGTCGGTGCGCGGCGAGTTCGGCTACTGGGTATTCGAGGGTGACTGGCGCGAGGCGCAGCGGCCGTCATGGAACTACCGCAAGGCCGATGGCGGCGGCATCATCCTCGACATGCTCTGCCACTGGCGCTATGTCATCGACAATCTGTTCGGCGACATCAAGTCGCTTTCCTGTCTCGGCGTGACACACATTCCCGAGCGCGTCGACGAGAACGGCAAGACCTACAAGGCCGATGCTGACGACGCCGCCTATGCCACTTTCGAGCTCGTCGACGGAACGGTCATCCAGATCAATTCATCATGGTGCACGCGCGTGCGCCGCGACGATCTCGTCACCTTCCATGTCGACGGCACCCACGGTTCGGCGGTGGCCGGACTGTTCTCCTGTGTCAGCCAGCACCGGGTCAACACGCCCAAGCCGGTGTGGAGCCCCGACCTGCCCAACAGCATCGACTTTTTCGAAACCTGGGAAACGGTTCCCGACGTGCAGGACTATCCCAACGGTTTCCGCGCCCAGTGGGAAATGTATATCCGCCATCTCTTCGAGGGCGGCGAATGGCGCTACGACCTGATGGCGGGCGCGCGCGGGGTGCAGCTTGCCGAGTTGGGGCTCAAGAGCTGGGCCGAGCGCCGCTGGCTCGATGTCCCGAAACTTGAGGGCTGAGCAATGACCGAAGTGAAATTGCCGAACGGCAATCGCATCGAAAGCTACAGGCTCGGCGGGCCGGGTGATTTTTCCGCACCCGATGTCGCATGGAACCGCATCGCCTTTGCGGCGGCGCATGTCGTCGCCGATCCGTTCGCCGAGGTCGATCCGTGGCTCGAGCCCGCCATCGACTGGGACGCGACCATGGCCTATCGCCACCATCTCTGGCGCCACGGCTTCGCCATCGCCGAGGCGATGGACACCGCCCAGCGCGGCATGGGCCTGTCATGGGAACACGCGCTTGATCTCATCCGCCGAAGTGTGAAGGAAGCGGCGGCCGTCGAGGGTGCGAAGGTCTATTCCGGCGTGGGCACCGATCATGTGGCCCCCTCGCCCGACATGACACCCGGTGCGATCAGGGATGCCTATCTCGAACAGCTCGAAGCGGTCGAAGGCGTCGGCGGACGGGTCATCCTCATGGCGAGCCGCGCCCTTGCCGCGGGCAAGCGTCCGGGCGAGGATTACATCCGCGTCTACAGCGACGTGCTCTCGCAGGCGAAGGAGCCGGTCATCATCCACTGGCTCGGCGACATGTTCGACCCCGCGCTCGAAGGCTACTGGGGTTCCACCGATATCGCCACCGCCATGGATACCTGCCTTGCCATGCTGCGCGAGAACGCCGCGAAGATCGACGGCATCAAGATCTCGCTGCTCTCCAGTGAAGCGGAAATCACCATGCGCCGGCGTCTGCCGGAGGGTATCCGCATGTATACCGGTGACGATTTCAACTATGCCGAACTGATCGAGGGTGACGAAGAGGGCCATTCCGACGCGCTGCTCGGCATCTTCGACGCCATCGCCCCGGCGGCGAATTCCGCGCTCAAACATCTGGCGGCCGGCAACAGCGAGCGCTTCAATACGCTGCTGGAACCGACCGTTCCGCTTTCACGCCATATCTTCAAGGCGCCGACCCGCTTCTACAAGACCGGCGTCGTGTTCCTTGCCTGGCTCAACGGTCACCAGAGCCACTTCACCATGGTCGGCGGTCAGGAATCGACCCGCTCGACGCAGCATCTGGCCGAGCTCTTCCGTCTTGCCGACAAGGCCGGCCTGCTCGCCGATCCCGAGTTTGCGGCACGGCGCATGAACCTCGCCATGCAGATTCGCGGGGTCGCGTGATGCCCGAAACCTCGCAGCTCTCGATCAACCTCGCCACGGTCCGCGCCCGCTACGAGATCGGGGAAATCCTCGATGCGGTCGCCCGCCACGGCATCCCGGCGGTGGCCCCCTGGCGCGACCAGATTGCCTCGATCGGGCTCAAGGAGACCTCCAAGCGCATCCGCGATCTCGGCCTGAAGGTTTCCGGCGTCTGTCGCGGCGGCATGTTCCCCACTGCCGACAAGGCGGCCTATGAGGCCAATCTCGAGGACAATGTCCGCGCGGTCGAGGAGGCGGCGGAACTGGATGCAGCCTGCCTCGTGCTGGTGGTGGGCGGCATTCCCGAAGGGTCGAAGGACCTCATCGGTGCGAGGACGCAGGTTCGCGACGGTATCGCCTGGTTGAACGAACGTGCGCAGGATGCCGGTGTGAAACTGGCCATCGAACCGCTCCATCCGATGTATTGCGCCGACCGCGCAGTGGTGAACACCATGGCCCATGCGCTCGACATCTGCGACGACGTCGGCGGCGATGTCGGTGTGGCCTGCGACGTCTACCATGTGTGGTGGGACCCGCAGCTCGACACCCAGATCGAACGGGCGGGCAAGGCGCGCCTGCACGCTTTCCACATCTGCGACTGGCTGCGCACCACCAGCGACATGCTGCTCGACCGCGGCATGATGGGCGATGGTGTCATCGACATTCCACCCATCCGCCGCAAGGTTGAAGCCCAGGGCTTTGACGGCTTTCACGAAGTGGAGATCTTCTCCAAGGACAACTGGTGGAAGCGCGACATCGACGATGTCCTCTCCACCTGCATCGAACGCCACCAGACCTGCTGTTGAATCCATGGCTTGCCAGCCGACCGGCGAAAGGCCGATGGCGGCCGCGTCACGGCTATCGGCCTTTCGTCATCGACATACTGTCAAATGGCCTGCAGGTGATAGGTGCGGATCGCGGTATCGCGGTAGAGTTGACGCTGCTCGGACTCGCTCGAACCGACGATGACCTCGTCGATCAGGGCTACCCAGTCGGGATAGGCATGGGTGAGTTCGGCAACCGTCCAGTCACTTCCGTACATGAGACGGCCGAAACCGAAGCAATCGATGATATGGGCGACATAGGGCTTGACGTCATCCTTCGTCCACTTGTCGTGATCGGCCTCGGTGATCATGCCGGAAAGCTTGCATACCACGTTCGGCATCCGCGCCAGTTCCTTCATCTGCTCCTTCCACGGCTCCCACATTCCGTGCTTGATGCCGGGCTTCCCCGCATGGTCGATCACGAACGAGACATCGGGACACCGATGTGCCAGTTCCAGGGCGAAGCTCAGGCACCAGTGCTTGACACAAATGTCGAACACAAGGCCGTGGTGCGGCAGCAGGTTCAGCGCATCGAGAAAGTCCTGTTCCAGGCACAACCGTGGATCGAGTTCGACCTCGATCAACCGGCGAATGCCCCGCAATGACGCATTTCGCTTCAGAGCGATCAGATCATCCTCGACCGCGGTACCCTTTTCCAGCGGCGCATGGGCGACGATGCCCTTGATCCGCTCATCCCCGTCGGCGAGGCCCTGAGCCCAGGCGGCTTCGTCCAGATGCTGGCCCGGCGCCACCGCCACTTCAGCGAACACGATGCCGTCGACCTCGACGGAACCGCGTGCCGCATCGAATTCTGCCAGCCCGTGGGATTTGTTGATCTTTGGCACATTGGCAAGCCAAGGATAGCTCAGATGGGCGATATCGTAGAGGTGGACATGACTGTCGACGATCGGAAATGACGGCATGGGTTCCTCCTGTCATGGTCGCTTCCCCTTTTGTCGACATCCTACATTGAGTGGCCTTCCCTGCCTAGCAACCGGTTCACGATTTCGGCGCGGCGCGTCTCTCCAATCCACCGTTGAAATCCATCAGTTCGAAAACTTTCGCAAACGTGATGGACCACGGACGGGGCATGCATTAACTTTTGTCGCAAGCCTTTGGTGGCAGGCTGGTCGGGTGTGGCCGAAAGGTTGAGGGATCTCGCCTCTCGGTCGACATCTCACAAGGTGCCCAAGCGGGAAATCCTATCCATCCCGTCATTCTCTTTCAGTAAAGTGACGGGCCAGTGTTGATCCGGGAGGACAAGAATTGAAAGCCGATATCTACGAAATGCTGGTGCGCAATGGCCTGAACCGCCGCAGCGTCCTCAAGGGTACGGCCAGCACGAGTGCCCTGGCCCTGCTCGGGTCGACCGGTATCGGGCGCGCAGCACGTGCCCAGGACGATATCCGCGCGCAGATCCTCCAGATCCCCGGCGTGGGGGCAGGGACTCCCACCGACGCGGACTGGCAGAAGGTCGGCGAGCTTTGTCTCGGCGGGACTCGACAAACCGTCGAGGATGGCGAGTTTGCCGGCGTCGAGCTGAAGTTCATGGGATTGAACAACCAGAATCAGCACAATGTGATCTTCCGTGGCATGCTCAAGGCGTGGGAGAAATATACCGGCGCGAAGATCGAGTGGATCGACCTTGCCCAGGCCGATTACAATGCGCGCCTGCAGCAGTCCATCGCCACGGGGACAGTCGACTTCGACATCCTCGAGATGGGGGCGCCCTTCGAAGGTGATGTCTGCGGTCGCGGCCTTGCCTCGGAGGTTCCCGACTGGGTCAAGGAGCTGATCGACATGGATGATTATGTCGATTACCTCAAGGCGCCCGTAGGGACATGGAAGGGCAAGACCTACCGTATCTCCATTGACGGCGACTGCCATACTTTCTCCTATCGCACCGACTATTTCGCCAATCCGGAATTCAAGGACGCCTGGGCGGCCGAAGGACACGAGGGCGAGTTCGCGCCGCCCGGAACCTGGCAGCAGGTGCAGGAGATCAGCAAGTTCCTCGCGGGCAAGACCGACCCGCTGAGCGGCCTGCCCGCGCACGGTTACCTCGACCCGCTCAAGGGCTGGGGCGGCTTCGGCTTTTACTTTCTTGAGAGTCGGGCGACAGCCTATGCGAAATATCCGGGAGATCCGGCCTGGCTGTTCGACCCCGAAACGATGAAACCGAGGGTCAACAATCCGGCCTTCGTCCGCGCCATTCAGGACGTGCTCGACATCATGCCCGACCAGCCGGCTGACCAGATCAATGCCGACCCCGGCACGACTGGCTTCCAGCAGTTCCTCGCCGGTACCGGCTCGATGCTGTCCTGGTGGGGCGATATCGGCTCGAATGCGCGCACGTCCGACAGCTCGGTGGTTGGCGACGTGGTCGCCTTCCGCATCCTGCCGGGCTCGGACGACGTCTACAACTCGAACACCGGCGAGTGGGAGCAGACCTACAACGAGGCCCCGAACATGGCCTATATCGGCTGGGGCGTCTATGTGATGTCCACGGTCGAAGGTGACGAGCAAAAGAAGAAGGCCGCATGGTCGGCGGCAGCGCATCTGGGCGGCAAGGACCTGTCGCTGTGGCTGTCGGCCTACCCTTCCGGCTTCCAGCCTTATCGCAATTCCCACTTTCAGTACGACGAGTGGGAAGCTGCCGGTTACGACCGCGCCTATATCGAGGACTATCTCGGTTCCAACCTCGACAGCTACAATCACCCCAACGCCGCCATCGAGCCGCGTATCCCCGGAATCTTCCAGTATTACTCGGTGGCAGAGGACGAACTTGCCAAGGGTTATGCCGGTCAGTACGGATCAGCTCAGGAAACCGCGGATGCCATTGCTGCGGCCTGGGAGAAGATCACCGACCAGATCGGGCGCGAGCAGCAGATCGCGCTCTACAAGGAATCGCTCGGTCTCTGATCGGCAGAATGCTGACACGGCCGGCTGTCTTCATCTGCCGGCCGTCTTCATCTTGAGGATTTGCCCTTGGCCAGTGAAGGTGATCGGCTGCACGTCGTCACGGCAGACAATATCACGCCGCAAAGGCGTGGATTCGGCCTGCTCCTCATGCATGGGAGCGCTGGCCTGCTCGTGCTCGTGGCCTTCGCACAGGCCGCATGGATGCTCGGCTGGATCGACCCCGGTTTCACATCCTGGCGGCCGACGCTCTATGCCTACGTCCTGTGGTGTGTGTGTCTGTGTACAGGTCAGGTCCTGCTCAAGGGAGAGCACGGCAAACGCCTTGTCTTCGTCCTGCCCGCCGCGCTGTTCACCGTGGCCATGGTCGTGTTCCCGCTGGTCTTCGGCCTGACGATCGCGTTCACGGACTGGAATCTCGCCTCGTTGCAGGGCGGTCATTTTAACGGTCTGGGCAATATCCGACAGATGTGGGAAGATCCGTTCTTCTGGAACGCGCTTACCAACATGATCTGGTATTCGCTTGCCATCATCATCGAATACGGCATCGCCTTCGGACTAGCGATTCTCCTCAACGGCCAGATCCGGGCGCGCAAGTTCTTCCGCGTCGCCTTCCTCATGCCGCTCATGCTGAGCCCGGTCGCGGTGAGCTGGATGGTCGGCAAGTCCATGCTCGAAGCCCGCTTCGGCCCGATCGCCCGGCTCGTCCGCTGGCTCGGCTGGGAAAACCCGTCCTTCTTCGGCACACCGGAGATTGCCCGGGCGATGATCATGATGATGGACGCATGGACGTTCATTCCGTTCATGATGATCATGATTCTCGCGGGCCTGCAGGCGATCCCAAGGGAATTGAACGAAGCCGCCTATGTCGATGGCGCGACACCCTGGCAGAATTTCTGGAAGATCACCTTTCCGCTGATGCTGCCGGTCTCGATCACCGCCATCATGATCCGCATCATCTTCAAGCTGAAGCTCGCCGATATCATCATCAACGTCACCTCCGGCGGGCCCGGCGGGGCAACCGACAGCGTCACCAGCTTCATCTTCCGCGAATACCGGGATCGCTCGAATGTCGGCTACGGCACATTGCTCGCCATGGTCTACCTTGTGTTGATCATCATTGCCATGACCGTGCTGATGAAATTCGCCGACCGATGGACCAACCCGAAATACCAGCGATGACCGAACAGATCTTCCACGACAGTGAAGCCGACCGCCGCCACAGCGGCCAGTGGTGGTTGAGCCGCACGGCTGTATACGGCGCACTTCTCCTCTGGGCCGTGATCTGCCTGTTCCCGATCTTCTGGACCATCACCACATCCTTCAAGATGGCGCCCGATGTCATGAAGGGTGCGATTCTTCCGTGGATCGATTTCACTCCGAAATGGCTGGGCTGGAAGTCGCTCGGGCTGTCGCCCGATACCATCGGTGCGGAAAGCACCGTGCGCGCGGAATTCCTCAAGCGGTTTGCCAATTCCACCATCGCCTCGGTCTCATCGTCGGCACTCGCGGTTGTCCTGGGCAGTCTCGCCGCCTATGGCCTGTCGCGCTTTTCCTACCGCTTCGGGTTCATGCGCAATTCGGATATCCTGTTCTTCTTCCTCAGCCAGTTGATCCTGCCGCCCGTGGTCCTCGCCCTGCCCTTCCTCGTCCTCTACAAGGAACTCGCCCTGCTCGACACGCATGCAGGACTGATCCTCCTGTATACACTCACCGTTCTGCCCATCGTCATCTGGATCATGCGTGATCAGTTCGCCTCGATCCCGGTCGAACTTGAGGAAGCCGCCCTGGTCGATGGGCTTTCCGTCTGGGGAGCGTTCGCCACGATCGTGCTGCCCATCGCCCTGCCCGGCATGGTCGCGGCCTTCATCCTCAGCCTCGTGCTCACCTGGAACGAGTATTTCTTCGCGGCCCTCCTGACGTCCACGGATGCCGTTACCATGCCGGTAATGGTCGCAAGCCAGACAGGCAGCCAGGGCATCTCGTGGTGGTCGATGGCCGCTCTCTCGTTTGCCGCGATCCTGCCGCTGATCGTCATCGGCATCCTGCTCGAACGCTACATCATCAAGGGGATGGCCGCCGGTGCAGTGAAATAGGCGGGCGCTCAGGCCGGATCGGCGGGCTGCATCAGTTCGACCGCCTTGAGCGAATGCGCCCAGGTCGCACCGGCACGCATTTCGGCCGCCACCCAGATCGCCTCCATCACCTGCTCGTCACTGGCCCCTGCCCGGCGTGCCGCCTTCACATGCCCCTCGATGCACCAGGGACACTGGGTCACATGCGCGACCGCGACGGCGATGAGCTGTTTGGTACGCGCATCCAGCGCCCCCTCGGCGAATGTCGCCTTTGAGAATGCAAGGAAGGCGTCCTCGACCTCCGGTGCCAGGGCATGACGTCTCCCGGCAAGTTCCCGGCTGGCCTTGGGCAGGTGCATTTCGGACATGATGCGAATCCTCCTGTCGCGTTATGGAAATGGGTCGAGACGAACTCCACCGGTATCGAACTGAATGTATACGGACTGTTCGATCTGTATACAGTTCTACGATTTGTGGTCGACATTGTGTCGACGCCCGGGAAAAGGATTACCCAGAGAAGTCCGACGCTGGTCAGTGGTTGTCGCCTGCGTGACAACCAGCGCTTCAAATTCGGCCGCGGGAACAGCACCGCCAAAATGGAAACCTTGTGCCTGACGACAACCCAGTCCGCGGAGGAATTCCGCCTGGGCGGAAGTTTCCACACCTTCGGCGATAATCTCAAGATTAAGATGCCTGCCAAGATCGATGATGCTGCGCACAATCGCCTCGTCCTCACGGTCCAGACCGATCTCGCCAACAAACGACCGGTCGACCTTGAGCCGGTCAAGCGGAAACCGCTTGAGATAGACAAGGCTCGCATAGCCCGTACCGAAATCGTCGAACGCGATGCTCACTCCCTGCTCCCGCAGCGAATGCAGCATCGAGACCGTTTCATCACCATGGTCGAGAACGACATCCTCGGTGACCTCGATCTCGATCAGGCATGCCGGCAGCTTCGCCTCCACGAGGACGGATTCTATCGAATCCCGCAACAGTCCGGCTCGAAATTCACCCTGCGATACATTCACTCCGACACGAATGGGATATCCGAGATCATGCCACTCCCGCGCCTGCCGGCACGCCGTCTCCATGACCCAACGGCTGAACTGGCTGGCAAGCGGACTGGCATTGAGCACGGAGATGAATTCACCGGGGAGAACCAGCCCGCGTTCCGGGTGATTCCAGCGTACAAGCGCTTCCGCTCCGACAATCGTCAGATCCTGAAGGGACACCTGCGGCTGGTAATAGAGCACGAATTCGGATTGCTCCATCGCGCGCTGCAACTCGACATGGAGCGTGCGGCGCCGGGCAATCTGTGCCCGGATTTCCGGTTCATAATACGAGATTCGCTGCCGACCCGACTTCTTGGCCCTATGCAGGGCAAGATCGGCGTTGGCAAGCAATTCGTTGCCGGATCGCCCATGTTGAGGAAAGCATGCCAGCCCCGCGCTCGCACGGACGTAGACTGCCTGACGATCGAAGACGAAGGGATGTTCGGATATGACGCCCAGCATTCGCTCGGCGATATTGCGAGCCCTATCGGCGACGGTGCCCTCGTCGACAAGAGCCGCGAAACCGTCACCGCCGACACGGGCCATCACAACCGCCGGACCCACGACGTTGCGCAAGCGGTTGACGACCGCTACCAGAAGCTGGTCGCCGCAGGCGTGACCCAGCGTGTCATTGACTTCCTTGAACCCGTCAAGGTCGAGCGTGATCAGTACTTTGCGCCGGGTTTCATCGGCTGGCCATGCCGCGCCTTCGTCGATCAGGCGTTCCATCGCTCCACGATTGATGAGACCGGTAAGATCGTCGTGCTCCGCGAGATACCGGATTCGATCCTCGTCACGCCGGCGAGCGCTGATATCGCGAAAAACGCTGGCAACATGCAGGCCATCGGGGTCCCGCCATGCCGAAATGCTCGCTTCGACGCATATGAGCCTTCCGCTCTTGCATCGACCGACAAACTCGCTCTGGACCCCGCCGGTACGCACCAGGTCGGCCACCGGCATTGTTTCAAGGTTGAACGGTGATGGCGAATCACCAACCAGTAGCTCTACGGGTTTGCCAATGATTTCCTCGCTGCGATAACCAAAGATATTCTCGGCCGCAGCGTTCCAGAAATTTATCCGTCCGGAGGTATCGACACACAGGACCCCGTCACCCAGAACCGCCGACAGATTGTCGATGTTCCAGCGCAGCCCTCGTTCGGCCAGCTTTACCCGCCGCAGTTCCATGAGGTCCATGACGATTGCTGAAAAATCGGCGAGCGCGGCCATCTCGGACGTCTCGAACCGTGTCCTTGGAGTTTGCGAAAACGCACAAACGGAACCAACCACGATACCTGCCGGCGTGACCAGCGGATAACCGGCATAAAATCGCACTCCCATGCCGGTAACGAGCCCCGAATCCTTGAACCGTTCATCCCGGGTCGCGTCGAGAACCACCACGGGTTGTACCGATTGCACGACATCGCGACAGAAACTGTCCCGGGCAATAATCGCCGCCGTACAGAACCCCTGCTTTGCCTTGAACCAGATACGATCATAATCAAGGAATGAAATCGAAGAATATTCCGAGCCGAAATGACTGGCTACAAGCCTGACAATCCGATCAAAAGCATCTTCCGGTGGAGTATCAAGAATTTGATACAACTCCAGAGCGCCACGACGTATGCAACTGTCGGTAGACGCCATCTCAACCATCATTCCCTGAACTCCTTGCCCTGCAAGACCTCCAGAACGGGAGCTACAATCACCGCTTGCCAATATTCCGGATCAACTGGAGTTCCTGCCGCTCAGATCAAACCGCCTGAATACGGGCAGGCATGACAAGATGAGCCGTCGGATGCAGTAATACTGATTTCCATAAAAGACAAAGCATGATCTAGCATATCCTCAGGGTTGCTCAAGCAAAATTATTGTCGCTTGGGAAGATATCGAGTACTCGCGATGCTTGATGTCGCAGATATGACCCGGCCGGGAGAAGCTGTCCCGGCCGGTCGAATGATTCAACGATAGGGGAAGCCCGCGGCCTCCTGAACCTTTGTGTATTCCTTGTAGATCTGGACGACGCGGGCAGCGCGATCGCTGGTTGCCGCGATCTCATCCCAGAATTCCTCGGCGTCGCGCGTGACCTGGGCCCATTCCTCTTCCGGAATGCGCGTCAGTTCCATCTTGTCGCCGGTGACCCTCAACTGCGCCTCGCCGCCCCAATACCAGACCTGCCTGTAGTAGTGCGACTGGTCCGCGGTGGAGAGGAAGAGTTGCTTGAGATGGTCGGGAACTTTCGCCCAGCTGTCGGTATTGGCGAAGTAGGAACCGCACCAGGCGCCGCAGATATTGTTGGTGAGCGCGTAAGAGCAGACATCCGCCCAGCCCACCTCGTACGCCTCGGTGAAGCCGCACCAGGCGACACCATCGAGTTCTCCGGTCTGGATCGCCACCTCGACATCATCCCACGGTACGGTGACGGGGATGAGCCCGTAGCGGGACAGGAAACGGCCGGCCGTCGGCACACCGAACACGCGCTTGCCGTTCATGTCGGCCAGCGACTTGATCGGTTCGCGGGTAAAGATATGCAGCGGGTCCCAGGCACCGGCGCTTAGCCATTCCACACCATCGATCTCGTCATAGGCCTCCTTCCAGATCTCCTTGAGGCCATAGCGCTCGAACATCACCGGCAGATCGAGGCTGAAGCGGCAGGAGAAGGGAAAATAGCCACCGAAGACGCCGACATCCGCCGGCGACGCCATGGTCGCATCGTCCGACTGAACGGCATCGATCGTGCCATTCTGCAGGGCTCGAAACAGCTCTGCCGTGGGGACGAGCTGATCGGCGTAATACAGCTCGATCTCCATCTCGCCATTGGCCGCCTTGTTGAAGGCATCGATATGCGGCTTGATGACATGCGCACCGAGCGGCGCGCCCGAATAGCTTTGCAGGCGCCACTTGATCGGTGCCTGGGCCCTGACGATGGCCGGCGCAGCGATCACCGAGCCGGCGGCAGCGGCAGCGGCAGCACTGCCGACACCGGCCGTCTTGATGAAGGAACGGCGGCTTCCCGCATTATTGTCCCCGGGTGCCTTGATGATCCCTGTCATGATGATCTCTCCTTTGTTGATCGGGTCGTCCGGCGGGGTTACCGGTGTCGACCCCCGGCAATTCCCGCCACTTCCTACCGGCCGCTCACCGTCTGCGGCAGCCACAGCGCCAGTTGCGGAAACAGCATGACCAGGACGATCGTCGCCACCATCATCGCCACGAATGGCCAGATCGAGCGATAGATGTCCACCAGGCTGATTTCCCGGGGCGCAAGGGCCCGCATCAGGAACAGGTTGTAGCCGAAGGGCGGCGTGATGTAGGCGATCTGGCAGGTCATCGTGTACAGCACGCCAAACCAGACCAGGTCGAACTGCAGTACCTTCACCAGCGGAATATACAGCGGCGCCACGATCACCAGCATCGCCGTGTCGTCGAGGAACATACCCATGACGATGAAGGAAACCTGCATCATGATCAGCACCTGCCATGGCGACAGTTCCCAGTTGGTGATGAACAGTGATTCGATCGCCCTGACAGCACCGATCCCGTCGAATACCGCGCCGAACGCAAGGGCGGCGAGAATGAGCCACAGGAACATGCACGAGATCGCCAGCGTCTTGCGCGCAGTCTCGTGCATCAGGCGCAGGGACAGGCGCCCCTTGATCCATGCGGCCAGAGTTGCCGAGGACGCACCGACCGCCGCACTTTCGACGAGGCTCGTGTATCCCATGACGAACAGTCCCGTCATCAGGAAGAAGATGAGGAAGGGAATGATGCCGGCTTGAAGCAGCTTGAGCTTTTCGCCCATCGGCATCGCCAGGTCCTCGTCGGACACCCGTGGCGCCAGGGACGGGTTCAGCTTCGCGCGCATCATGACATAGATGACGAAGAGCCCCGCCATGATCAGGCCGGGGAACACCCCGGCCAGCCAGAGCTGGCTTACCGGCTGCCGGGCGATCATCCCGTAGAGGACCAGCACGACGCTGGGAGGCACGAGGATGCCGAGTGAGGAACCTCCCTGCACGACACCGGTAATCAGCACCTTGTCATAGCCACGACGCAACATTTCCGGCAGGGCGATGGTGGCACCGATGGCCATGCCCGCCACCGACAGCCCGTTCATCGCGGAGATGATCACCATCAGGAAGATGGTGCCCACCGCCAGACCGCCGCTGACCCGCCCGAACCAGACGTGCAACATCCGGTAGAGGTCTTCGGCAATCCCCGATTCCGACAGGATATAGCCCATGTAGATGAACAGGGGCAGGGTCAGCATCGGGAACCAGTTGAACAGCTTGAACACCGCATTGAACGGCATCTCGATCGCGCCCTGCCCGTAGAGCAACAGCGCGGCGCCGGCGGCAACGAAGCCGATGGCCGCGAAAACCCGCTGCCCGGTGAGCAGAAGCACCAGCATCGTCGCGAACATCGTGATCGCGATCATCTCGTAACTCATGAGACGCGCGCCCCGCGCAGGACGGCGACATGCTTGAGAATCATCGAGATCGCCTGGAGAATCATGAGAAATATGCACGCCACCATCAGTGACTTGATGGGGATCATCGACGGGTTCCACATCGAGAAGCGCCGCTCGTTCGTCGCAATCGCGTATTCGAGACTGGAAATGGAACCGATGAACAGCACAACGAGGTAGAACAGCAGGCAGCCGACCGTCACGAGGTCGAGCCGCGCCTTGCCCCGTTCGGAAAGCCGCGAATAGAACAAGTCCATGCGCACATGGTCATCGTTCTTCAACGTGACCGGGCCGCCGGAAAAATAATAGGCCGCCAGAGTGAACTGGGCGAGTTCGATGCACCAGTGCAGGGGGATCATCAGCACATTGCGGGTGATGGCATCGAGCAGCAGAATGCCCACCATCGCGTAGATGAGATACATGGAGACCAGTCCCACCCTGTCGCTGATCATGTCGACGATACGGACATAGCGGGCGGCGGCAGGTGGCAGCACCTCCTCCATGGCCGTGGCTGGCGTGGCGGCAGCGGCATCACTCATGGGCAGACGGCTCCGGCATGGTTCAGGGCGAGGGCGAGTTCCGGTGTCGGCTCGCGGTCACTGACAAAGACGTCGATCTCGCGCAGGTCGCAGACATGGAAGGCAGCCTTGCGCCCGATCTTGGATGCATCCGCGAGGACCACGACACTTCCCGCATTGTCGATCATCGCCCGGGCCACCCGTGCCTCGTCGAACGCGGCATCCATGGCTCCGCCCTGCGCGTCGATCGCCGCCACCGCCAGAACGGCGTGATCGGCCCGGAATTCTCCCACCTGGTCGATTGCGAGTGGTCCCACGGTCTGACGGTTGTCGGCACGGAAGGCTCCTCCCAGCAGGTAGACATCGGCGGTCCCCGGCGACTGCGCGAAGACCTGCGCTATCGCAACCGAATTGGTAATGATCGTCAACTTCTGCAGTTCGACCAGCGTTTCGGCACACATCAACGTTGTCGAGCCTGTATCGAGGAAAAGCGTATCGCCGGGCTCGATCACCGAGAGCAGCTTGCGGGCGATCTGCCGCTTGCCGCTCTCATGGATCGCAAGCCGCTCGCTGAACGAACTTTCCTCGAAGAGCCGCGGCCGCTTTGCACCACCATGGACCTTCTGGACGAGCCCGCGCTCCGCCAGGTCGACAAGGTCGCGACGAACGGTCTCCACCGAGACGTTCAACTCGGCAGCAAGGTCCAAAGAGGATATCTTTCCCCTCTTGCGGACCGTGTCGGCTATCTTTGACTGCCTGTCCTTGCGCCTCATTCGTTCGACTTCCGCGAAAGCTTGGCTTCAGCTAATCCTCCCGTTCGGGCATCTGTCAACGGCGAATGCGTCAATTTTCTGTGAATACGGGCATCAATCATGTCAGTAATTGACTTTTCGGGCATTTCCACGCAACACTCGGCTCAGGTGTTGAAGCGAATTCAGCCATTCGGGCAAAGTCCCGGTCAGCCATCATTCCTGGATCGATGCACAACACGCAGCGGGGAAGTCGTGATCGTTTCGATGTTGCCGTCATCGGCAGCGGTGTGGTGGGTTGCGCCATCGCCCGACGCCTGACGCTCGAAGGCGCGCGCGTCGTCATCCTCGAACGCGCGGACGACATCCTCGACGGAGCCTCCAAGGGCAACAGCGCCATCCTGCATACAGGTTTCGATGCCCCCGCGGATTCGCTTGAACTGCGGTGTATCCGCGACGGCCATGCCGAATATCTCGACATCCACGAACGGCTCGGGCTGCCGTTGATCCGCTGCGGCGCGCTGGTGCTGGCATGGAACCGGGAGGAGGAGGCGCGGCTCGATGACCTGATGGAACATGCGCGCGGCAATGGCATCGACAATGTCGAGCCGCTCTCCCGCGACAGCATCCTTCGACTGGAACCGCATCTTTCGGCGCAGGTCCGCAGCGGGTTCCGGATCCCTGACGAGAGCCTGATGGACCCCTGGACCGCGCCCTATGCCTATGTCCTGCAAGCGATCGAGATGGGGGCCGTCCTCCTTCGGGGCTGCGAGGTCCGCTCGGGCGAGTTTGATGGCGATTTCTGGACACTGACCACGGACAACGGTCCCGTGGTCGCCCGTTTCGTCGTCAATGCTGCCGGATTGTTCGGCGATATCGTCGAGCGACGACTGACCGGAACGAGCGAATTCGTCATCCGGCCACGCAAGGGCCAGTTCGTGATATTCGACAAGTCGGCAGCATCCCTGGCAACCCATATCCTGCTGCCCGTTCCGACCGAAATTACCAAGGGCGTCGTGGTCTGTCGGACGGCTTTCGGCAATCTGCTGGTCGGCCCGACGGCCGAAGAACAGGACGACCGGGAGAATGCGGAGGTGACCGGGAATGCCCTGCAGGCGCTCTGCAAGCGGGGGGCAGAAATCCTGCCCGACCTCCCCTCCCATGGGATCACCACGGTCTATGCCGGACTGCGTCCCGCCAGCGAGATCAAGGCCTATCGCATCAAGGCCCATGCCGATCGCCAGTATGTGACGGTTGGCGGCATTCGTTCAACCGGGCTCAGTGCCGCCCTGGGAATTGCCCGGCATGTCCACGACCTCTGTATGCAGATGGGGCTCGACACCACCCCGTCCTCCGATATCCGCTGGCCACGACCGCGATCCATCTGCGAACCGGCGCCGCGCGACTGGCAGCAATCTGGTCATGGCGGCATTGTCTGTCATTGCGAGATGGTCACCCGCCGGGAGATCGAAGATGCCCTGAGCGGGCCGCTTGCCGCCCGCAGCCTGGCCGGCCTCAAGCGACGCACCCGGGTCACCATGGGCCGCTGTCAGGGGTTCTACTGTTCCGCCGGGCTGGCTGCCCTGACCAGGGACCGCTTTGCCCGCCCGATTGCCGTTCCGATCGGCGCACCGGAGCCCCCGGCATGAACGCAACGGTAGAGCGGGTGGACGTGCTGATCGTCGGCGGCGGGCCTGCTGGACTCGCTGCCGCCCGTGAACTGCGCGCGAATGGCGCAGGAAAGGTCGTGGTGCTCGATCGGGAGCCCGAAGCAGGCGGCATCCCCAGGCATTGCGGCCACTATCCCTTCGGCATGCGCGAACTGAAACGCGTACTTCGCGGCCCGGACTATGCACGGCGTCTGGCCGACCGGGCCGATGCCGCAGGCGCCGAAATTCGTCCCTCCACCTCCGTCACGAAGCTCCATGCGGGTGGTACGGTCGATATCGCGACCGGGAACGGCCTGGCTTCCATACAGGCCGACCGTGTCCTGCTCGCGACGGGCGTGCGCGAGAGCAGCCGGGCGGCACGATTGATCGGCGGCACCAAGCCGGGCGGCATCATGTCGACCGGCGCCCTGCAGGGGCTGGTCTACCTGCAGAAGATGCGGCCCTTCGAGCGACCGGTGATCCTTGGCAGTGAACTGGTTGCCTTTTCCGCCCTCCTGACCTGCCGCCATGCCGGTATCAGGCCGGTGGCCATGATCGAGCCCCATGCCACGGCAACCGCCCGCTGGCCGGTGGCCGCGCTCGCTCGCATCATGGGCGTTCCGCTGCTGCTGCGGCACAGGGTTGGCGCCATTCGGGGAACACGGCGGGTCAGCAACGTCGAGGTCATCGATGCGGGCGGTACGACGCATGTCCTTGCGACCGACGGCGTGGTCGTTTCGGGAGAATTTCTGCCCGAATCGTCGCTCGTTCGGGAAAGCAGCCTCGAATTCGATGGCCGTACCGGCGGACCGGCAGTCGATCCGTGGTTCCGTTGCAGCGATCCCGCCTTTTTCGCGGCTGGCAATCTCCTGCGACCGGTGGAAACCGCCGGATGGAGCTGGAACGAGGGGCGGCGCGCGGGACGCCTGATCGCCCGGTCGCTGGAGGGTGGCCTGCCCGACCCGGAGCCGGCGAGCCGCCTGCGCCTGACCGGAGACATCCTGAAATACGCGATGCCGCAGAGGTTGCCGGAGCTCACCCGCAGCTTCGACGGTCTGCGGATGAATGCGCTGCAATTGCGCGTTGTCCGTCCCGTCGTCGGGAATCTGGTGATGCGAGCGGGCGGGCGGATTGTATACAGTCGTCCGTTACGCTCGCGTCCCGAGCGTCGCATCCTGCTGCCCCTCGCCGACATCGCGCTCGACGGGTACCCTGTCGTCGAGGTGACGGTGGAGGAATGCGTCGCATGAAAATTCTGGCCATCGATCAGGGCACCACCAGTACCCGCGCGCTGACATTCGACGAAGCGGGACAATATACCCCGATCGCCAGTTTCAGCCATGCCCAATCCTACCCGGCACCCGGTCGGGTCGAGCATGATCCGGCCGAACTCCTGCGCAACGTCCGGGCCTGCATCGACGCTGCAGCAGGGCTCGACGATCTCGCCGCCATCGGCCTCGACAATCAGGGGGAAAGCTGCCTGGCGTGGGATGCCCTCACCCGTCAACCGGTGGGTCCTGTCATCGTCTGGCAGGATGATCGCACCCGTGACACCATCGCCCGGCTCGAAGCATCGGGGATCGCGGAGCTGGTGGCCGGTCGGGCGGGATTGCCGCTCGATCCGTATTTCTCCGCCTCCAAGCTGGCCTGGATCCTTGTCCACAACGAACGTGCGCGCGACCTGCATGCAGCCGGACGCCTGCGCATGGGCACCACCGACGCCTTCTTCCTCGATTCGCTGGCAGGCCGGTTCGTCACCGATGTTTCCACCGCTTCGAGAACCTCCCTGATGAACCTCCGTTCCTGCGACTGGGACCCGCAGCTCTGCGAGGTCTTCGGCGTTCCCGTCGAGACCCTGCCGGAGATTGTCGATACCACCGGTATTCAGGGGCTGATCGAATGCGGTGACCGCATGATACCACTTTCGGCCATGGTCACGGACCAGCAGGCAGCCCTTTATGGCCACGGTTGCCGACAGCCGGGCGATGCGAAGATCACCTTCGGCACCGGTGCCTTCGCGCTGGCCCTCACCAACGGACCTGCCTGCGGCGACGGCAGGGGAGCGCTGCCGACCGTTGCCTGGCGCAAGGCCGGCGCCAGTACGGAATATGCCCTTGACGGAGGTGTATACAGTGCATCGTCGGCCGTGAACTGGGCCCGCAACCTGGGCCTTTTTTCCTCGTTTGCCGATATTT
The DNA here is from genome assembly GCA_020638465.1 of Geminicoccaceae bacterium. NCBI lineage: Bacteria > Pseudomonadati > Pseudomonadota > Alphaproteobacteria > Geminicoccales > Geminicoccaceae > Geminicoccaceae bacterium. Next base: position 230,896 of record JACKIM010000003.1, on the reverse strand, counting down.
CCACGTTCGCCAACGCTCCGGCGTGCAGCCGGGGAATGTTCTTCGTTCCCGCGCTGGCGGGCCTCGCCTGCCCGCACTGGCAGCGGCATGCTCGCGGAAGCTGGTTCGGCCTGGCACTGGATACAGGACCGGGGGACATGGTTCAGGCGCTGCTGGAAGGCGTCGCCTTTCGCATGGCCGAGGTGATCGGGGCCATGGCCCTTCACCAGGAGGTGAAGGGCCCGATCTCCATCGATGGCGGAATGTCCGCCAACGGATATTTCTGCCAGTTCCTCGCAAATTGCCTCGAACGCGAACTGATTGTCTCGGAACAATCGGAATTGACTGCGCTGGGCACCGCCCTGCTTGCCGCCGAAGGCGCCGGCCAGGTCATCGACGCGCCCGTCAAGGGCAGGATCGTCTCCCCTGCCCCGCTCCCTGGCGAATATGCGACCCAGTTCGCGCAGGCCCGCGAGATGACGGCCCGATTCGGCAAGTCCGTGGCCGGAAATCGCTCCGCGTAGACCTCTCCTTCAATGCCCCAGCAAGGCCCGCATCCGTTCGAGCCGCTGCATCGCCAGCACCCCATCGGCAATCGTCGGTGCCGGACTGATATCGCCGCGAAGGGCCACCGCGACATCGGTGAGCAATGCCTGGTATCCCTTGTGGTCCTCATTGGCTGCAGCCGTGAAGTTGGGCTTCCAGGTCAGCGCATCGCACGCATCATCCAGGATCGCGTCGGGATCGTCGGCCTTGAAGGGCGGATCGCGATACCAGGTGATGTCGATCACATTGTCGACCTCGATGCGCTGGTGATCGCCCATGATGGTGAGATGTTCGACCGGATTGCCCCGCGATTGCACCGTTCCCATGATGATGGTCGCGATGGCACCACTGGCGAAAGTGGTATTCAGGTGGAACAGCAGGCGGCCCGGTCCGGGCTCCACTTGTCTTATCGCCATGTCCGTCATCTCCGAACCGGCAAGCCACGGCACGAGATCCATGTAATGCACACAATGGTGCAGGTAGAACCCGTCGTGGTCCGGCTCGCCGGCAAAATAGGCCGGTCCCGTCATGTAGGTTGCGGTAATTCCCAGGACCTCGCCGAATTTTGCGCCTGCGAGAATCGCTTTCGCCATGCGGTTGCCCGTCGAATAGCGCTTCATGAACCCCAGCAGGACCGGCAGCCCGGTGCGCGCCGAGGCTTCGGCAAGTCTCGACGCACCGGCAGCATCCGCCGAAGGGGGCTTTTCGACAAAGACCGGCAAACCCCGTCCGAGAGCCGCACAGCCGGCCTCGACATGCAGCGCCGGCCCGACCGCCATGCCGACCGCGTCAAGGCCGGGATGGCCCATGAGTTGCCGATAGTCGCTGTATACAGCCCCGATGCCATAGGCATCGGCAACCTTTGCCGCGCTGAGAGGATCGCGATCGCAGACCGCCTCCACGCGCATGCCGGCCGATGCCATCTGCGGCAGCAGCATCCGCCGCGCATGCCGCCCGCAACCGATCCACCCCAGACGCAGGCTCATTGACGGTACTCCGCCATGGTGAGTTGCGAGCGGACGAATGACGCCGCCGCACGCAGCCTGTCCCCCTCATCCTCCTCCGGCGGCCGCCAGAAGGCGATCGGCAGGCCGGCCCGGTCGTCGTTGCGCCGGAACGGTTCGAGCGACACCGGGCCGTTGTACCCGACATCGAACAATGCGCGCATGACCGCTGTCCAGTCGATATGGCCGGTGCCCGGAAAGCCCCTGTGGTTCTCGTTGGCCTGGAAATGGACGAGCCACGATCCGGCTTCACGTATGGCATCGGCGATCGACCTCTCCTCCATGTTCATGTGGAAGGTATCGAGCAGGAGGCCAAGCCCCGGCTGATCGACCAGGCTGGCCACCTCCACCGCCTGCCGGGTGGTGCTGATCATGTCCGTTTCGAATCTGTTGAGCGGTTCGAGCGCCATGACGACACCAGCTGCCGATGCCAGCGGCGCAAGGCGCGAAAGTCCCTCGACACAGTGATCGCGACGTCTGCGCATCTGTTCGGCGCTCATCGCCTGGGGTGCGCGCCCGGAAAACACCAGGGGCTCGCCGTAGACGGGACCACCGACGATCCTCGCCCCGAGAGCGTTCGCGACCTCGAATGTATAGCGCAGGTACTCCTCGCCGCCCCGTCGTGCATCCGCATCAAGGCTGGCAATGGACCGCCCGGCATTGACCCGCGCGGCAAGCACGATGAATTGTCCGGCGGCATCGGCGGCGGCGCGGACGGCGGCCAGGTCGAGCCCGTCTTCGCGTTCCGGCACTAGCAGTTCGACAAAATCGAAACCCAACTTGCGGGCGTGCTCAAACAACCCGAGATCACCCATGGTGAATGGACGGACAAACTGCATCGAAATGATTCCGACAGGATTCTTCACGACGCCCTCCCCTGTGACACGGGCCGGAACCGGCACCGTCAATCGTGTCCGAATCGGTGTAGCCCATCAAAATCCGCAAGAAAACGTCAAAGGATAGCGGACCACGACCCTTTGGCGCCCGCATCCCGCCCGGAATTCCGATGGGTCATCGGCGGTAGCTCATGGATTAAATTTACCTAAACTTTTCTTTAATTCACGTATATTTCACGCATGCTTTCCCGCGAAAGGAATAGAACAAAGATGTGGCTTGCAGATGATTTCGAACAAAGGGATTATCCTGGCCAAATCTAAAAATCTCGGCGTTGAAAAATCGTCAGGTTGAAGAAGAACAACAAATATTCATGCCAATTTTCGCATGGATTTTGTTGAAAATTAGGGGAATTTAAACATGAATACTAAATTTTATTGGTTGATATATCCAATTTACATTTGATAATGATGTCTTCATATTGAGGTTTTTATCCCATTCGTATTATTGTTGAGCGAAGATTTTCCTTATTGGGATGCGATGCCCCGGGTAAGGGAATTCAACGAGTGGGGTTGAGAACCACCGTGTTCGGCCGGTTCGATGCCCGGCAATGGGAAGGACACGGGAACGTAATTTTTACGAATGCGAAGGCCCTGATGATCCTGCTGAGGTGCATTTGTCCTTTGCATGACATTTCATACTCTCCTTCTGCCGGGTCCGGTTCTGCCGGACCCGGTCATTGCCCGTCATCGGCATGTCCTGTCGGGTCGTTCACTTCACCGCCTCCCTCGGATTGATGGTGCAGGTTCTGCTGCAGTGCGGGCAGGTCATCGTCATGGGAGCATTGGAGCGATGCTGCTCCAGCACTTCTTCGCGAATCATTCGCGCCGTTTCGCGGCTGATGCCAAGCTGCTTGCGCAACGTCTCGATCTCACCCCCCTCCTGCCGGTCGATGTAACCGTCCTCCAGGGCGATGCGGAACCGGCTGCGCAGATAATCGCGGCGTCGGTGCAGATGATCGGCAAGCCCGCTGGCGAGAATGCCGGCGGGCATGGCGGCCATCCCCACCCCGATGACGGTCGCGAACGCACCGAAGACCTTGCCGGCAGCCGTGATCGGCGTGACATCGCCATATCCCACGGTGGTCAATGTGACCACCGCCCACCACATGGCCATCGGGACGGAGCCGAACTTGTCGGGCTGTACCTCGTGCTCGACAAGATAGGCGCCACTGGCCGTCAGGATCAGCAGGATGAAAAGGATGAAAAAACTCGCAAAGAATGTACTCGCCTCTTCGCGGAAGACCTCAAGCAAGATGGTCATCGTCGTCGAATAGCGGGTAAGCTTGAAAATCCGCAACAGTCGCAGAGCCCGCAGGAAGCGGAGATCGACATGGAAGATCGCAGTAAGGTAGAAAGGCAGGATCGCCAGCAGATCGATCACCGCCATCGGCGTGACCATGTAGCGCAACCGGGGAAACCGGTGCCCCTGAGCCTCCGGCGCCTCGACACAAACCCACAGGCGAATGGCGTACTCGACCGAGAAGATCGCGACGGAGATGACATCGAACAGGTGAAACCACCGCGCGTGGGCGTTGTAGAGATCCTGATCGGTCTCAAGCGTCACCGCGAGGACATTGATGGCGATCAGGGCGATGATCGCCATCTGCAACCAGCGAGCACCAGGCTGCCCGTGATCCGTCCGCTCCATCCAAGCGTAGACTATCTGGCGCATGGCCGGCTAGCCCGCCTTTTTCAGAACGAGATCGCGATAGCCCCACATCAACGGCATCAGGATCTGCGAGCCGATGGCGATGAACCACAGGAGATTACCGACGAGCGATGGCACGAAGGGCACGACCCCGACCATGACCAATGACACGACCGCCCCGAAAAGCCGCAGTCGCCAGGTGGCATACCGATGCGCCAGTCGAGGCTCGACGGCATTCTGGATGACCATGAGCGCCAGCAGGAAGATCGCGAGCCCCACACCGCCGAGCCAGCCATATTCGATGGGATAGGGTTCGAGGAATCCGACCTTGACCTCGCCTGCCAGCGCCACCCCGATCATCACGCCCCCCATCATCAATATGAGATGGGCCAGCCACCAGCGGACCATTTCACCAATGGAGAGAACCTTCACTTTGGCATTTCCGACAAAGTCGAAATACGTCCAGCAGAGCAGGAAGATCGAGAATCCACCCATGACGAAATTGATCAGCACGTCGGGCGCTGCCTTGTAGATACCCTTCTCCGAAAGGGTGATCACCAGCTTGAAGAAGCCTTCGCCGAGCACGATGAGAACCAGCAACGCCATACGTTCAGCGATATGCCCCAGTCGTGGGCGAAACCGCTCATGCCGCAGCACCCCAACCTTTGGCAGCATGTAGAGCAACTGGATCGAGACGATACCTGCCGCGAACAGCAGGTACCCGTAAGGCAGCGGCAGAAATCCCGATATGACGAAGATTATCGCCAGCACACCGAAATTCCGCGCCATTTCGTACGCCAGCGAAGTCGTCTCGGCTCCCACGCAGATCGCCCGCCAATAGAGAAAGGCGGTGATCGCGCGATTGGCGCCAAAGGCCACGGCGAAAATCGGCCAGCCGGCTCCCGGAATGTTCGGTATCGACGCCGCAACGAACATGGCCGTGCAGATCTGCAGGGCCATCGTTACACGGTGCACCCAGTCGGTGCTGACGTAGAGTGAAGCGAACACGCTCGAATCGGACCAGGCGGACCAGATCGCGACGAACAGCCCGGCAAAGACGACGAAGCCTCCAGGCCCCGAGTGATGACTCAGGTAATTTCCCAACAGGAAGATCGTCACGACATGGATCAGATCGTAGAACAACTCGACCCAGTGGACATGGTCGCTGGTATGGTCGCTGTCGAAATGATGGCGTGGACCGCGCCACATGGGATGATCTTCTCGTGCCAAGCGCCGTTCCTCCAACACGTGATTATCCGGCGGGTGCCGATCTCGCCGGTGCGCCGAGAATAGTGGCGCAACGGGCGTTTTTGAACCTGTCCGTTCATCGGTCGCTGCCGATGGCGATCCGCGGACCGCACGACCGCTTCCTCCCGCCTCTCAGGAACATCTTCACTTGAGGTTGTCATCACCCGGCTCATGTCCGCACATGCGGGAATGGGCTTGAAGGGAGGAATGCTACTTTTGGCGAATCCAGAAGAACGCTCCGAAGGAAGCGACCAGAGTGATGACGATCCGCCGCAGGATCGCGGCCGCAAAAGCTGCATCCGGATCCACACCCACTTGCGCGTAGAACAGGACGAAGGCCCCCTCGCTGACACCGATGCCGTTAATCGAGATCGGCAGTGCCGAGACCAGCAGCACCACGGGGGCGGCCACCAGCACTCCCATCGGGCTGACATTGCCACCGACGGCCATGATGAACGCCGCCTGCATCATGAACACGAGGAGGTAGAAGACCAGCGACAGGCCACAGGTTTCAAGCAGGACCGGAAGCGACCGGCGATAGGCCAGCGTACTTCTCGCCACCATGGCCAGCTTGGCGAGAATCGCCGTCACGACGGGTTTCGAGCCACTCATGCTGCCGATGCGGCGATCGAGCCAGCCGGCACCGGCGAAAAGCATCACCGGGCCCAGGACCGCCGCGGCGATGAGGACCACAAGGAGCAGGTGATACATCGGTATGCGCTGGTCGGCACCGGGAAAGATCAGCAGACCGACAGCGCCGATGACCATGACCATCAGCAGGCCCGTCGCCCGCTCCATCACCACGCTCGTCAGGATCGCCTCGACCGAGCCGCTTTTCCTGGCCAACGCGGTCCGCACGGCGTCGCCGCCTATGCTGGATGGCAGCACTGTGCTGAAGAACGAGCCTATCCAGTAGAACCGGATCGCATCGGGATACCTGATGTCGGGAGCAAGGATCCGTGCCAGCCGGTGCCAGCGAAACGCCGAAAACACGATCCCCGCCCCGTTGAGGGCAACAGCGGCCGCAACCCATGCCGGCGAGGCATGCTTGAGCGCCTCCAACGCCGCCCCCAGGTCGAGCGAGCGGACAAGAACCAGGATGATCGCCGCCGCAAGGGCCAGCTTGGCAAGCCGGACGACGTGTTTCACGCCTCCCGCTTTCGGTAGGTTCGCCAGTTGCCGAGATCCCGGCCGATTCTCCGTTCCAGCCGCTCAAGGTCGGGCTGGAGAAATGTGCCCAACTGGGCGCGGATTTCCGGTGACGGTCCGCGATAGCGCTGGTCGCTGAACTGCTCTTCCTGATGGAAGCGGCGAATATCTTTCGCGCCACGCTTGACGAGCCAGTCCTTCACGGGTCGCAGGAATGGCCGGTTCAACAACCGGATCGCGAGCCCCCGTGACTGGCCTACGGCCGTCGGCTTCGTCTCCACGGCAAGATTGAAGGCCTTGTCGAGCGAGGGCGGGTCGAACTGCGGATCGACGCCGAGAAAGTCATAGACCCGGCGGGCAACGGCCTTCGGGTCGGCCTTGATGTCATCTTGAATCAGGACGAGGATATTCTCCGCGTCGAAAAGATCGTGGAAGGGCTGCAATAGCCGGTCGTAGCGGCACAGGTCGATGAGCTCCGGATGCACTTCCAGTTCGCGCTCGAACGTCGCCTCGCGTCTTTCGCGTTGCCGCAGCAGGAGATAGAGGGAATAGAGCATGTCAACAGGATCGCGCAAAAAGGCGATCAGCTTCACATGGGGAAAGTGATGATGGATGCGCCACGCCGCATTCGGATCGAGAAAATAGAAAGGTGAAAGATCCCCGATCTTCTGACCCTCTTTGGCATCTGCAAAGAATTCGCGATAGTATTCTATCCCATGGGGATAACGATACTCGAAGTCATAAGGCATCCTGTCGTTGAAGAAATGGACTTCCTTGCTCGGTGGCACGAAAATGCCGGGATGATCGGCCAGAATTGCGGCCAGCCATGTCGATCCGCACCGCGGACCGCCAATATAGATGAAGTCGACATTGTTCTTCTGGGGCATTTCTCAGGACCGGGCGGATTTGGATATTGTGTCAACGACAATTGCGATTGGCGCGTTCGAACCGCAATCGGAACCGAAGGATGAAGATGGTGGAAAAAGAATCAATCCTGCCACCTGAAGCGCAACCTCGACTTGCCGAGCCGGCATTCGCGCGCCCCTGCACGGTGGATATACATGAAACGCAGCAATGCGCCATTACTGTCTGCCTTCGAGTGTCGCCTCGAAGAGTTCTTCATATTGCCGTGCACAGTGCTCGATGTAGAAGGCCTCGACAATCTCCTGATTGCGGCGGGCCATCGCCTTGTATCGCCCGGGATCGGCCAGCAGGTCCAGCAGTGCCTTCTTGAAGGTCTCGCGCTGCCCGACACGGATCAGCCGGCCCGTGACCCCGTCTTCAAGGAAGTCCGTCTGTCCTCCCTTGTCGTACGATACAACCGGCAGGTTCGATGCCATCGCCTCGAGGAAAACGAGACCGAACCCCTCATGCTGGCTTGTCGAAACGAAGACGTCGGAAACCTTCAGGAGACGGAACTTGTCCAGTTCGCTCACCGACCCCATGAAACGAACCCGATGATTGATGCCGAGGCTCTCGCTCAGTGCCTGGAGCTCGGGCCGCATCGGGCCATCGCCGACAATCATCAGGCGCACGCCTTCGGGCAGGTGCGGCATCATTTCGATGAGCTGATCGATCGACTTGCGTCCAACGAGTCGTCCGACCGTGACCAGGATGACATCCTCGTCACCGAAACCCCAATCCTTGCGATCGGCGTCGATCCGCGGCGGTCGTGCAATTCCCAGGGGGATCTGGTCGGTCTTCAATCCGGGAACGTAATAGGTATGGGCACGCCGCACGGTGTCCGCGGACTGTCCGACGACACGATCAGCCTTGCGCATCAGGTGGGCGATCCATTTGCGCAGTAACCAGTGCTTGTGCGGTGAGGTCCAGCGGCTGGGATCATAGAGATCGCCGCCGTGAACGGAAAGTATGTTGGGGCAACCGATCTCCTGCGCGAGAACGTCGCCAACAGGTCCCGAAGGCAGGGCAAAATGGGTGTTGATGATGTCGGGGCGTTCCCTGCGCACGATATCGCGGCCATACCGGATGCCCTGGGCAACGAATGCCACGAGCGAAGGAATATTTGCCGCAGCCATATGTCTCCTGAAGGGGACCGGGACGCGCATGATGCGCACGCCGTTCCGGGTCTCCTCCGGCGACAGGTCGAGGCACCGCGAAGTGATCACCGAGACGTCGTGCCGCTTGGCCAGCTCTTCGGCGAGCAGTGCATTGATGACCCCGCCACCTCCACCTAAAGGAGGGTATTCATAATTACAGAACAGAATCTTCATGAGTCAGCTCTGCATTCAATGGATCGGAGGGGAAACGGCCCGAACTTCTCGGAAATCCGGGGAAGCAATCCATGACTCCATCAATCTCTTCTTGTACCTTCCCGTCATTCCAGCCGAGTTCTCGTCCGGCGATGACCGCCGCCATGCGAAGGGCCTCGTCTCCCGGATGACCTGCGGTTGCAAGATCCGTTCGACGAAAAACGATATCCGCCAGGTTGACGGCCATCTCGTCGCGAATGGCATGCAGCACCTCGACGCCGAGGACGTCCGTACCGGTGATCGGCTGCAGCATCGCAGGAGTGTTCCGTGCGTGGGCGAGCACGCCGCGATAGGCCGAACCATGATTGTGGGCGAGCGCGCGCGCGACCGCACCGCCCGAAGGGAGGCCATCACTGCGGTGAATTTCCGTGACGAGATCCTCGAACACCTCGACCTCCCCCCCGTGAATGGCGATTCGGTCGGTTGCCGGCCGATGCGTCCGTTTACCCTGACCGGCCAGCAGCATGTCCACCGCACGGGCCGCATCCCCCCTGCCCATGGTGTAGCGAATGCCGATCACCGACACCAGCCCGCCAATACCGTGCTCGCGCCCGTGATCGATGAAGATGGAACGCTTGCCGTAACTGAGTTCCCGGCCGCTGTCCCTGGCATCGCCGAAGGGAAGCAACCCGGAATGCCAGAGCCTCACCTCGTCCGGCCTGATGTCCAGACCGGTATACGTGCCATTGATTTCGTCGATGAAGGTTTCGATTTCGCGGTCTTCGACCTGCAAATCCCGTGGGTCGCCCTCGTGGACCTTGTGCCAGACCCCGATCAGCGAGGCATCGCGCCACGGAGAGATGAAAAGGTGACGCCCCTCGCGCGCCAGGACCGCATCGCTGTCCCGGCTCTGCCCCATGAGCGCTATGGCCATCGGCGATTCGAAGCGGCGATCGACGACGAAACAGGCATCGCGGGAATAGGTCCTCTTCCCCGTACGGTCGGGCTCGAACCAGCGGCGGAACAGGCTTTCCGAATATCCACCAGTGGCATTGATCACCGCATCGGCATGAATCGTGAACGACTCGCCGCAAAGGAGATCGCGGCAGTTCAGGCCACGGACCCGTCCATTCTCCACGACGAGATCGCCCGCTTCGACATAGTTGCACGCAACCACGCCGCGATCGACCGCCGATCGGATGAACGCAAGCACCAGCCGCGCCGGACTGTACATTTGCGCGTCGTGAAACACCGCCGCACCGGTCAGCCCATCCCCGTGCAGATCGGGAAAGGACTTGAGAATGTCATCGCGGGATAGAAAATACCCGAAGGGAACATGACGCCCGGGGTCGGCAATCCCCCGGTTGCGATCGCAGGTGAGCAGGTCATATCCCCACATGCCGGCAGCCAGAAGCAGCTTGCCATTCATTCCATGCCCGTATGTGGGTATCGCTATCGGTAGAGGCTGAACCAGATGCGGCGCGATCCGCAGCAGCGCACGCCGCTCATGGCAGGATTCACGAATGCGGACGATGTCCGCATGCTGCATGTAGCGAATGCCGCCGTGCACCATCTTGAAGCAGTTCGCGGATGTCTGGCCGCCGAAATCCTGCCTTTCGACCATGGCCACCCGCATGCCACGAAGAACCGCGTCCCATGCCACACAGGCACCGAAGATACCGCCACCGATGACGACGAGGTCGAATTTCTCACCTTCCAGGTGTTCAACTTGGCGTTTCACTGGGATGATGGCCCGGTCGATTCAGTCATGGCTGGGAAGGACCCGATCCTGCGTTCAATCGGATGGCGACCGATGGCTGGTGCTGTGGCATCGCCGCAATCCCGGGTCACGCCGGCTTGTCGGCATGAGCGGCGATCTTCTTGGTGAACAGCTTGTTGTGCTTTCCATAGAGAACGAAGCAGGCCCTGAAGAACATGTGGAAGACCGAGGAAATTCCCCACGCGACATAGTTCATCGGGTTCCTGTAGAAAACATACAGGTGCAGGGGAAAGACCTTGCTCCCCTTGAAGCCCGCCCCATCCAGCATCTGGCGGAGCGAATATTCCGTGAACGTGTTGAAGTGATCGATGTTCTGCGCGAGCGCCTCGGGTCCGGTGATCGGATTGGCGCCGTTGAGACCGTGGCAGATGAGGCGGCCGCCGGGCTTGAGCGCGCGGTAGACCAGTTCGAGGAAGCCCCGCATCTCGTCCTTGGTGAGATGGTTGAGTTCCTGCTCGCACACGATGACGTCAAAATGGGCTTCATGCCGGGCGACGAAGGGGAACGCCCGTTCAAGCCGGCAGTCGAGATCGTGGGTCCGCGCATGCGCGACCTTCGACTCGAAGGAATCGATGCCGACGACATCCCGATAGCCGTTCTTCGCCAGCATCTCGACAAAATAGCCGGGTCCGCACGAAATCACGAGAATGCGCGCGTCCCGGTTGTCCGGCACATGCGGCAGGTAGTTCACCTTGTAGAACTGGTAGAACTTGCCATACCCGCTCTCGAAGTCGTGCTCCGGCCCCTCCCAGAAGGAGTCGAACGGCTCGGACCATGCGGCAAGCTCCATGTTGGCCAGTTCGTCGACCCTGGCTGCGGCATTGGACTTGCGATCTGCCTGCAGGTGATGCGCGGATAGCGAAGCCGCCTGGTTCATGTGTCGCTCACTTCGGCTGTCGTGGGAAGGTCGTGTTTTTCGCCATGGCGCACCGCACAATGCGCGCCGACCCCTTCGAGCGCAACGGCATATGCCTCCCGTATCGGCACGCCAGGTATGCAAAGGCGAACATTAGCGCCGCTCATCCTGCCTGAAGCGAAATTCCACATCTGCACCTTGCCAATTCGGGGAATGGTGGCCCCTCAGGTAGCCTATCCGGCGCAAGAATCAAACATGGCGAATCTTGCGGCAAATTCCCCTGCGCACAACCACGTATGTCGCGCCCTATTGCGCGGAGGTCGGGTGGGTACTAGTTGTCAAATCGGCCTTTGTCTATCTGTGCGTGTATTTTTCTTCTCTTGTTCAGCTGAAGATTGATCAAAATGATATCCGTCATCGGGAGATGAAAGGCCCTGCGACCGACAGCATGGAGATCGACGCCCCTTATGACCGGACCGGACCCCGAAATATCGCCCCTCGAAGAGCAGGAATTCATACGCGGCAAGCTTTTCGATGGAAACAAGTCGACATTGCGTCGTTACGCCGATCTGGTGGTGGGAGTTGACGCGAGCTATCGGGATCTCCTGATCCATGAGGTCATCACAACGCTATTCGGCCGCCTCCCCGGCGCTCTGGGGTTCGGCCTGCGCAGGATCTTCTATCCCAGGCTGTTCAGACATTGCGGGCGGGGCGTGATTTTCGGCTGCGACCTCGTGATTCGCAATGGCCGGTCCATATCGATCGGCGACCAGACCATTCTCGACGACGGATGCGTCATCGACGGGCGCGGTGCCGGCCATGAAGGCGTGGTCATCGGCGCCCGGGTCATCCTGAGCCGAGATGTGATGGTGCAGGCCAAGATCGGCCCGGTGCATATCGGCGACGATAGCGACATCGGCAGTTCGAGCATCGTTCATTCCCAGGGTGGCACCTATATCGGCAAGGAAGTCGTCATCGGAGGTGGAGCAAAGATCAGTGGCGGCGTTTTCCAGATCGACGCCGACGACACGCCACAGGACGCCGATGGCGACCAGGCTCAAAGGGCCCAGGCGCGCTTCACCAGGGGGCCGATCCGGATCCATGACCGTTGCCTGTTCGGCATGGGTTGCATCGTGCTCGACGGCGCCGAAATCGGCGAGGCCGCAGTCATTGGTGCCGGAAGCGTTGTCAACAGGAGCATTCCGCCCTATTCCGTCGCAGCTGGCAATCCTGCCCGGGTGCTTCGCACGCGCAGGATGTAGCGGGCGCACATGGAAGGGAAGCCGAACTCCCCTTCCCTTCCATGTGCAGGCAATGACATGACAGAAGAGGTCCGGATGAAAGTTCTCGTCACCGGCGCCACCGGCTTCGTGGGCTCGGCGGTAGCACGGAAGCTGATCGGCGACGGGCATGATGTGCGCGTCCTCGTTCGCGATCCCTCAAAGCTCGCCGCCGTGGGCTTGGGCGGCGTGACCGACATCGTGACCGGCGATATCACCGATCCGGCGGTGATGGACAAGGCCGTCGACGGCGTCGACTGCGCCCTCGGAATCGCGGGCACTTTCCGGGAGCCCAATCTTTCCGACGATCGTTACCGTCAGATCAATGTCGACGCAGTGAGACTGTTGCTGGATGCAGCAAAGCGACACCGCGTTCGCCGGGTCGTCCATTGCAGCACGGTCGGGATCCACGGCAACGTCACCGGCGCCCCGGCCACTGAAGCCTCTCCCGTCATTCCCGATGGCATCTACGAGGTCACCAAGGCCGAAGGCGACCGCATCGCCCGTGTGTATGGCCGCGAGATCGGCGTGGATACGGTCGTCCTCCGACCGACACCGATCTACGGTCCCGGCGACACCCGGCTTCTCAAGTTGTTCAGGATGGCCGGGAAACGGCGCCTGGTCATGCTCGGCGATGGCAGCGCGGGGTATCATCTTGTGCATGTCGATGACCTTGCTCAGGCTTTCCTGCTGGCGGCGACCGGCCACGGCAAGGCCGGCGAGGCCTATATCATCGGCGGTGCGGAGCAACCGTCCCTCAACGAGTTGATCGCAACGCTTGCCGATGTGCTGGAGCGGAAGGATCAGAAGACCATCAGGATCCCCGCACAACCGGTTCGGCTGCTCGGGCATCTCTGCGAGATCATCTGTCGGCCATTCGGCATCAACCCGCCGATCTACCGGCGCCGGGTGGATTTCTTCATCAACAACCGCCGTTACGACATCGGCAAGGCCCGCAACGAGCTCGGCTATGTGCCGAAGATCGGCATGCGCGACGGCCTTGAGCAGACGGCCGCATGGTATCGCGCGCGAGGAATGCTTTAATTTCGGATAGTTAGATTCGGGATTTTGTCGCGCCCGGGATTTTGTCCCGATGCCGGGCAGTTCCTGTCCGTACCATGATCCTCATCGCGTTCGCGCATTGCTGAGATCAATATGCCGTTGTGCGCTGCATTCCGGCGCTGATCCGGTTTCCCGGATCGGGCCGTTGCATGCTGTTGCCTTGCCAGCACGTTTTATCATTTTCCGAAAACAGCGCCCATTGTTGTTGTTTTCGGATTATCGGTTTTCTGCTGCATTGTCGTCGAGACAACATTGCACAGATGAGACGGATGCCGGCATGACGACAACGACACGGCAATTGGCGGAAGTCGCAGATCACGTCAACGAGTTGCAGAAACGCATTCTCGAAGTGGTCTTCGAACCTGCCTCGACCAAGCGCCTGCGCCTGTTCACGGCCCGGGAAGCAGCCCGCTGGATCGGATTGAGCGTGCCTCGCCTGCGTGACGTCTGTGAGCAGGAAAGGCTGGTTCCCGAAGAGCAGCGCCGCATGAGCAAACGGGGTGGACTCCTGCTCAGCGCCGAACAGATCGAAGCCGTTCGACGGCACATGGCACATGCCAGCCCCCGCAGCACGCGTTACCAGCCGGGACGGCGGGATGACGAACGCTGTCAGGTCATAGCGTCGATGATCTTCAAGGGTGGAACGGGCAAGACCACGCTGGCCGTGCACCTTGCGCAATACCTTGCCCTGCGCGGATATCGCGTCCTGCTCGTCGATCTCGACCCGCAGGCTTCCGCAACGACCCTTTTCGGTCTCAATCCGTCGCAGGACGTGGCCGATGACGCCACATTTTACGGCTATGTTTCGGGGGATCGCAAGTTCGCTGAACTGCCGATCCGGACCTACTGGCCCGGCCTCGATCTCGTTCCGGCGAATCTCGCGTTGGCACTGACCGATTTCGAGATTGCCGGACGTGCCAAACTTCAGGCGACAACGCCCATCCACGACTACCTCCGGCGCGGACTGGACGAGATCAGCCAGTCCTATGACGTGATCATGCTCGATTGCCGTCCCGACCTCGGCATGAGCACTCTCAATGCGCTGGTCGCGTCCAGTGGCATCTTCGTACCGGTCACCATGAGCCAGCTGGACATTGCCAGCATGGGCGAATTCTTCCGCTTCTCGGCATTCCTGCTGGAGCAATTGCAGGAGCTCGGTGTCGATGAACGGCAGCTCGACCTCGATTTCGTCCGGCTCATCGTCAACCGTTTCGATCCGGCCCAGGCGGCCCAGGCGCAGTGCTATCACTGGATGCTGGCCCGCATGCCCGATCAGGTCGTCCGGACGACCATGCTCCAGACCGCAGCACTCGGGCATGCGGGCTCGCAGTGGCAGACGCTCTACGAGTACGAACCCGATGACGGCAGGCGCAAGGCGTATAACCGGGCTCTGGACGCGCTGGATGCGCTTTGCCTCGATCTCGAATCGATTCTCTGGCGGGCCTGGGGACGTCGCAGCCTGCCGAATCGCAACCATCAGCCGCAGGAGACCATAGTCGATGCCTGAGCGTAAACGCCCCAAGGATCTCCGCGCCGGACTGGCCGACATCTATGCGGGAAGGAGCGTCCCGCCCGCCGACCCGGGGGAGACTGCGGAGCGCGCCGAATCCGCGCCTGCCGCCGCCGACGCATCCAGACCCCACCGGCTCGGGCGCGTCGGCGGCGCACCGGCCGTCCTCGTCGAACAGCAGCGACAGGGATTGCTTCAGGAGAACGCCGAGCTGCGCGCCGCTCTGGAGGAAATGCGCTCACAGGGCCAGGTGACCGTCGAACTCGATCCCGAGCGGGTTCTCGATCGCTACCCGGCCGACCGTGTCCCTCAGGCATTCGCCGATTCGGCCTTCGATTCGCTTGTCCAGAGCATTGACGAGAATGGTCAGGACCAGCCCATCATGGTCCGCCCCCATCCTTCGCGGGAGGAATGTTTCGAGATTGCCTATGGCCGTCGGCGCCGGGAGGCCTGCCGCCGGCTTGGACGCAAGGTCCGGGCTGTGGTCCGCCAGCTCGACGATGAGGAACTTCTCCGTCTGATGATTCGTGAAAACGAGGAACGGGAGGATCTGAGCCTCTACGAGCGGGCCCGGTTCATGCGCGCGCTCGGGCAGGCGGAGCATCTTTCCGTCCGGCAGATGGGCAAGCGCATGGGCCTTTCGCCGGGCTATGTCAGCCGCCTGCTCCGGCTGCCCGAACTGCCGGAACCGCTGATTGCGATCATCGGCGATCCACGTCCTTTGAGCATGCGCACGCTTGAGGCCCTGGCGGCCGCCCTCGATGGGGATGTCGAACGCTGTGTCGAACGCATCACCGAGAGATGGGGCAAGATCAGGCCCGCCTCTTCCGCTGATGCGCGGGCCCGGCAGGTCATCAAGCTGGCGCAGCCTCACATCCCCGCCGAGCGATCGGAGAAGCGGCAGCTGCGCATGGCCGACGGCCGGGTCATCGGCCAGTTCAGGCGCGACCGCCACGGACGTTACAGCATCGATCTCGCCGCCGACCTCGAACCGGCAGAGATTGAATCGATCGTCGAGGCCGTCCGGCGCGCCATCGACACTGCGCCGTCGACCTGACCCGCACCGGGTGTTTAACAGTTAAACACCCGCACCGGCGAGCCGACAGCGGTTATCGGCAACCGTCGAAGCACGATTCCAACGCTGCGGCATCGTCAGGAAACGCCACGATTCCGCCGCCATCGACGCATTCGCAAGGCTCGATAGCGAACGGCACGACATGAGCCCCGGCAAAAACCTCCGGCCGTTCGGCCATCGCCGGCAGGTCGCGCAGCTCCTCGTGCCTCAACTTTATCGGATTTTATACCTCGGGACATGGTCGCGCAGGGCACGAGATCCATACGCCATAGACATCGCCTTCGAGAGATATCCCGATTCCTCCCGCAAGACATGATCACCACACCTGTTGCGATCCGATTGCCACATTCCATCCGTTCATGCCTGCAAGGCCCGATCCTTATCCCACGGGATATCGTCGCGGCCTGTAGATCATCCCACGGGACATGGTCGCGAATGTCGTGGTTATCCTCCGGGATATGGTCGCGTTTGCAGGCGGGGTTTCGGGACATGGTCGCGCAATGTCCGGGACATGGTCGCGGTCCCCATATCTGGGAATCCAAAATGGATTCAAAAATTGAATTCAGTCGCGGGTCCAGCATGTTACCTGCCAATCGCGACAAAATCCCGAATCGACCGGCAGGCAAAAAGCCGCTAGGTTCATCCTGTCAGTCGGTCCTTGGAGTGATCGGTGATGCGATTGCGTCGTCCCGGTCGCGACGATTCGCTCAACGGTTTTATACGCGGCATGAGGAGCGGTGGATGGCGGTCGAGCATGACCTGATCATGAACAAGGGTCTGAGCGATGCCCTGCGCGAGGCCCAGAGTGGTCAGGAACGTGCGAACCTTCGCGTTGCCGCCGACATTCTCGAACAATCCGCCGAACGTCCCGAAGCCCGCTCGTTCCTTCACTCCGTTCTCTGCACCATCTACCTGCCCCATCGCAGGACCGCTCCCGATGCCGTCTGGCAGCGCCATAATGGCGATGGCGCGACCTTGATGATCCAGCCGACCAAGGACGAGCGTGGCCGCTATTGCGGCGTCCCCTACGGGCCTACCGGACGCCTGATGATGATCTTCCTGCAGAATGAAGCCTACCGCAACCGGTCGAGACGCGTCGAACTCGGGAATTCGATGCATGCCTGGCTGCGTGCCATGGGCGTCGACAACAGCGGCAAGGGCTACAAGGCGGCACGCGAGCAGGCCATGCGTATCGAGCAGTGCCTCGTGAGCGTGGCCTACGAGACCGAGACGACCCGCGAACGGTGGCAGGACACGATCATCCGCGGATCTTTCAACATCGGAGAAGATCGCCAGCCCGACCTGTTTGCCCAGGCAGTGGAATTGTCGGAGAGTTTCTACAACGCCTTGCTCCAGCATCCGGCCGTCCTGTTCGAGCCCGCCATACGCCATCTGGCCGGCAAGAGCCTGTCGCTGGATGTCTATGTGTGGTTGGCCTACCGGTTGCATGTCCTCGCACGCCCGACACCCATCTCCTGGAGGGCACTGCATCGCGCCTTCGGCCCGAACTATGCGCGCGAGCGGGATTTCCGCAACCGCTTCCGCGACGCCTTGCAGAATGCGCTCCTGGTCTATCCGGAGGCGCGCGTGGATGTCGACGAGGAGGGGGTCATCCTCCATGCCAGCGCACCTCCGGCACCTCCGAGATCGGTCGTGTCGCTGGCCGGACACAAGGCGCACAGGCGCGTCGCTGGCCGGGGCTGATCCCATCCTCCTGGACAGGCCCGATTCATCCGGGGCCGGGCCTAAGCATACCACCGGCAGCCGTTCGGGATTTAGTCGCGCTTCGGCGCATGCCGGTCGGATACAGTGGAGACCCATTTGCCAGCAAGGTCTCGTAATAACACGTCCATTCGCCGTTCATCCCCGGTTCATCGACAGATCTATCCAAGATATTGTGGAAAACTTTTCGACACTGATAAACAACCGCGACTGCGGCGAGAGTGTTTGTTTCAACGCCTTTCCTGATCGTTCAGGCTATTCCGCCTGAACGGGATACTCTGGCGACCGACCGGGAGCACAGCCTGCATGGCGCTTGAACGCAAGGGCAAATGCTTGACGGCAGGCAGCGGGAATGGACCCAAAGAGATTCACGGTCGTTCACGAGCAGCTCGACGGTTCACCTGGCTGTGCCGTGTCGAGCTGTCTTTTCGGAGCGACAGTGTTTCACAGTGAAACACTTCGGGCCGGACAGTGCGCGATTCCGTTGGCGGCATGACGGGTACGGGCCGGACAATTGCAGGCATCGCACATCTATCGCTGATATCGCCGAAAACTGCAGCGACCGTCTTTCGATGCAGGGAATGATCGGGCGATGGTCAACGCTCTGGCGATGGGGTGCGCCATCATGAAAAACCGCTCCGGTTCACAGGACCCGGAGCGGTTCGAAGCAGGGCAGGGCCGTCGCAGGGAGACAGCCGCGGAATTGAACAGCCAGAGACTCAGGCGGCTGCAACCTCGGCAAGATCGAACACGTTCACCGAAAAGGGGGATCCCGCCTTTCCAGCACCTTCGATATCGCCGGCAAGGCCGGCCTGCTGCAGGACCATGAAGAAGAACGTGCAGTTGCAGGAATGCCCGCCTCTGGAGGAATCGAAGACATCGGGACGCCAGTCGCGCAGTTCGGCCGACGTCACCTGCTTGTTGCACCACTTGCAATAGGCGGCAACGAGCACGTCCATGGGCAGATACATGCGGGAGTGGCCGCGGATATAGGACAGGGTTTCACGATCCGAGCGCTTGATTCGCGAGGTGCCCCCGCCAGGATTGGCCATGACCTGCCCGGGGCGGACACAGGCGATGATCTGGTCGATGATCGATTCCATTCGAGACCTCGTCATTAAACCATAAGGTGACATTTATACACATGAGGAGTTTGTCTCAGAGTGTTACATCGCGTCAAATATTGTTACATAAAATTTTGTGTAAATTGCAGTTTGGCTCAGCGTGGTACCCTTGAAAGTTTTCAGACATCGGCGAGGCATGAGGCTGGCAGGACTGCGTTCAGCAAACAGGCAGGTATAGCGGCACCATTATATGAAAAAATTCCTTGACTCTCGTACTACCTTTCCATCATAACCTCCCCCCATGTCCCACACCTCTCCCACACCCCCCACATCGCCGCGCAAACTCGCCGGCCGGGTCTTTCGCTGGGGCGCGCCTCGTTTCCTGAAGGTGTGCTGGCTGGTGGCGACCGGGCGGCGCGGCGTGCTGGCGGGGCCGCAGGTCCGGCTTGATGTGGCGGAGGTCGACGGGCTGGAACATCTGCCGCATGTGGCGGGTGTCCTGTCGGCGATGCGGGCGGGACTATCCCCACATGGCGGACATGGCCTTCGGGCGATCCTCCACCGTCTGCTGCTGTTCCACTCCCGCGACTGGTTCCGTCGGTTGCAGGACAACTCCCTGGCGCAATCCGTCGCCTCGGCGGATGGTGCCGAAAGGGCATGGCTGGATCGTGCCGGACGCAGGGGAATGGGGAATGTCATCACCTCGCTGCTGAAGTCGGTGGCCAGAGGGATCGACGTGCCGGATGTCTGCCCGGTGCCATGGTCGCTCACGAAGGACACTCCCGGAGCGGCGAAACCCGCAAGGGCGAGGAAATCCCGCAGCGAGGAGGAAAGGCTCCGCGCAAGGGGACGGTCCCGCCTGTTGAAAAGTCTCCACGAGCATATCCTCGACGCGATGATGACGACCCCGCAGGCGGGAGCGTTTGCCATCTTCGCGCCGGACGAGCTGCGCCTCATCCGCGCGCTCCCGCCCGGCGATTTCCCCGACCTGCCGCCGCCGCCCGTGCGGCCCGTGTCGGCGAGGCGGCCGCTGCCGGTCTGCAAACCCCACCCCGTGTTCGGAAAATCGCTCTCCGGCATTCCCTGACGCCTTCGCGCGGGGTTATTCTACAGTAAAAATTGTGTGATTGTGACAAGCCGGTCGAGGCGACTGTCGCGGAACCGTCACGATCGGCCGGCAGCATGGCGATCAACGCGTCGCCGGTGTTTCCGGACACGGATCCTTTCCCGCCGGATTGTCCGCGCATGACGAATGGACCTTCTCACCGGGACGATTTTGCGTCACTTCTCTGGGCAAAACCCTGTGGCGGAGGCGAGGCGAATGCTGATCAGGCGGATCGAGACCTTTTGCAACGAATTCGTCGGGTTCACCCGCGTGACGGATGAGACCGGCGCGTCCGGCTGGGGGCAGGTCTCGACCTACCATTCGGACATCACGGCTCTGGTGCTGCACCGGCAGGTGGCCCCCTGGACCCTTGGCCGGCCGATCGACGATCTCGATGATCATCTGAATTTCATTCAGGAACGCGAGCACAAGTTTCCTGGCTCCTATGTCTGCCGGGCGATGGGCGGTCTGGAGACCGCGATCTGGGACCTGCGCGGCAAGCGTGCGGGCCTGCCGGTGACCTCGCTTCTCGGAGGATCGCCGGGGCCGCTGCGGGCCTATGCGTCGTCGATGAAGCGCGACATCACGCCCGCGGACGAGGTCGAGCGCTTCCGCCGGTTGCGCGGCGAGTTCGGTTTCGATGCCTTCAAGTTCCGCATCGGTGCCGAGGTGGGGCGCGGCAGGGACGAGTGGGAAGGGCGAACCGAGGAGATCATCCCCGCCGTTTCCCGGGCGTTCAGGGATGAGGGGATCGCACTGCTGGCCGACGCCAATTCCTGCTTTGCGCCGCAGCAGGCGATCGAATACGGGTGCATGCTCGATGATCACGGGATCGGCCACTACGAGGAGCCATGCCCCTACTGGGAACTGGAGCAGACCCGCGAGGTCACGCAGGCGCTTTCCGGTCTGGCCATCGATGTGACGGGCGGCGAGCAGGATTGCCAGATCCCGACATGGCGGCGGATGATCGACATGCGCGCGGTGGATATCGTCCAGCCCGATGTCATGTACATCGGGGGGATCGGGCGGACGCTGGAGGTCACTCGCCTTGCCGGAGCGGCGGGGCTGCCGGTCACGCCACACTGCGCCAACCTCTCGCTGGTGACGCTGTTCACCATGCATGTCCTGCGGGCGATCCCGAATGCGGGCCGGTATCTCGAATTCTCCATCGAGGGACCGGATTACTACCCCTGGCAGGAAGGTCTGTTCGTTCGCTCGCCCTACGATGTCGTCGACGGCAAAGTGCATGTCGGCGATGCTCCGGGCTGGGGAATCGAGATCGATCCGGAATGGCTGGCGCGATCCCGTTATCAGGTGAGTGAGGTCGAATGATGCCGAAACGACCATTTCGCGGATGGTTTCAAGGTGCCGTTCGGATTTTTTCCCATGACTGACATTTTCACCTCCGATTTCCGCACGACGCCCTATTGGTGGGACCGGTTTCCCCCGGCCGAGGACATTCCCGGCGAGGTGCCGGCCAGCACGGATGCGGTGGTCGTCGGCTCCGGCTATACCGGCCTGCACGCGGCCCTGCAGATCGCCCGGGGCGGACGCAGCGTGGTCGTTGTCGACGCCCTGAGGCTCGGGGAGGGGTGCTCGACCCGCAATGGCGGCCAGATCAGCCATTCGGTCAAGCCCGGCCATGGCGAGCTCACGCGACGATATGGCGAGGCGACCGCGCGGCGCATTCTCGCCGATGGCCGTCAGTCCCGCTCGTTCATCGAGAAATTCGTCACGGACGAGAACCTCGATTGCGCCTTTGCGCCCTGCGGTCGGTTTCATGCCGCCCTTTCGGCCCGCGGTTTCGAGAAGCTCAGGCACGACGCCGAAAACCAGCCCGCCGGTTTTGAGACACGCGTGACGGTGGTCGGCCGGGATGCGCAACGCGAGGAGATCGGCAGCGGTCTCTATCACGGCGGCGTGGTCTTCCACGAGCACGCCTCGATCGATCCGGGCCGCTACCATGCCGGTCTGCTCGACCTTGTCCGGCATGCAGGCGCGACGATGCTGCCCTTGACCCGCGTGACCCGCATTTCCACCGGCGACGCCGGCGCAAAGGTCGAGACCGCACGCGGCACGATCAGCACCCGGGATGTGGTGCTCGCCACCAACGGCTACACGGATGCCGTGTCGGGCTGGCACCGGCGCCGGATCATTCCCATCGGCAGCTATGTCATCGCCACCGAGGAACTGCCGCAGGCGCTCGTCGATGAACTCGATCCCAAAGGCAGGGTATTCTCCGATACGAGAAAGGTTGTCTACTACTACCGTTCGTCCCCCGACCGGCGTCGCATTGTCTTCGGCGGACGGGTGAGCGCTGCCGAAAGCGATACGGCCACCAGTGCGAAACGTCTCCACGCGGAGATGGTCCGCATCTTTCCGCAACTTGAATCGTGCAGGATTTCCCACTCCTGGATGGGACTGGTCGGCTATACGTTCGACACCCTCGCGCATGTCGGCAGGAAGGACGGGGTGTACCATGCCATGGGGTATTGCGGCTCGGGCGTCGGAATGGCCAGCTACCTGGGCATGAAGACGGGGCGGGCCGTGCTCGGGCAGGCCGATGCCGCCACCGGGCTGGGAGAGACCGATTTCCCTACACGACCGTTTTACAGTGGAAAACCGTGGTTCCTGCCGGCCGCGGTCCAGTTCTACCGCCTGCGCGACCGGCTGGGATTGTGAGCGGGCGGCGGTGCCAATGGACAGCAAGGAGGAAAGGGCGCTGACGGCAATCTCGATTTTCGATACGGTCATCCGCATGACGGAACCGCAAATCCAGCAACGACGATAACCTCGGGAGTGACATGATGAAGTCTCCACTCAAGCTGATGCTTGCCGGAACGGCCATGATGCTGATGACATCGTCGGCATCGGCGGAAACCCTGCGCCTGCTCACCTGGGGCAGCTACGCACCTGAAGAACTGATCAAGAAGTTCGAAGCCGAAAACCCCGATATCGATGTCGAGGTGACATTTTCCAACAATGAGGAAATGATCGCCAAGCTGCGGGCCACCGGTGGTTCCGGCTACGACCTGGCTCAGCCCAGCCACGATCGTATCTACGCAGCCCAGCTGGAATACGACATCTACAAACCGCTCGATCTGGAGAAGATCGACACGTCGGTCATGGCAATGAGCCTGCTCGAAGGGGTGAAGGCCAACGCCACCATCGACGGCAATGTCTATGCCGTGCCGCACCAGTGGGGCACCTCGGGCGTCATGGCCAATATCGCCGAGGCTCCCGACGTCAAGGGCTGGAACGATCTGTGCGATCCGAAATACAAGGGCCGCACCTCGATGCGCCTTCGCCGGACCATCCTGCTCGGCACCGCCTTCGGCATGGGGATGAACCCGTTCGAGCTGTATGCCGACACGGCTGCCTATCAGGACATGCTCGACAAGGTCACCGACAAGCTCATCGCCTGCAAGAGCATCATCAAGACCTACTGGACTGGTGGTGACGATCTTTCCAGCCTCATGCTGTCGGGCGAGGTCATCGTCTCTGAAACATGGGATTCCACCGCGTTCAAGCTCTACGCGCAGAACAAGGATATCGTCTTCATTCCGCCCGAGACGGGGGCTCTCGCCTGGATCGACACCTTCGCCATCCCGCGTGGCGGCGAGGCCGACGATGCTGCATACAAGTGGATCAACTTCGTGCTCCGGCCCGAAAATGTCACCATCATGTCGGCATCGACCGGTGCAATCTCCGCCGTCAAGAACGGTATCGAGCTGTTGCCCGACGACAAGCGTGCCGCTGTTCAGGCCGCATTCGACGAGAACGATCTGGTCAATCTGAAGTTCTTTGCCAACATTCCTCCCGGACTCGAGGACATGGAAGGTATCGCACTCGAACGCATCAAGGCCGCGTCGGCCCAATAAATGGCAAGGGGAAGCATATCCCCGGACCCGCAGCCGTGGGAGGTGCATCGCACCTTCCGCGGCACGGGCCTTCTTGAAGACATGACGGGAGGATGGCGATGTACGACCTTTGCTGTGTCAACGTGACCAAGAAATTCGGCACCTTCACGGCCGTGTCCGATGTCTCGTTTGATATTCCCAGCGGGTCGTTTTTCTCCATTCTGGGTCCATCAGGTTGTGGCAAGACGACCCTCATGCGGATGATTGCCGGGTTCGAAACGCCGAGCCGGGGCGACATCATCATCAAGGACGAATCGGTTCTTCACCTTGCCCCCAACAAGCGCAATGTGAAGATGGTCTTCCAGCATCTGGCACTTTTCCCCATGATGTCGGTAGGCGAGAACATTGCCTACGGCCTGCGCTGCCGGGGCGAGAATCGCGCGGACATTACCCGCAAGGTAGCGAATGTCCTCGAACGGGTAGGGCTGCCCGGTGTCGAGGACAAGAAGATCTCCCAGCTTTCGGGCGGGCAGAAGCAGCGCATCGCCATTGCCCGCTGCATGGTCCTCGAACCCGATGTCCTGCTCCTCGACGAGCCGCTGGGAGCGCTCGACCTGAAGTTGCGCGAGCATATGAAGATCGAGCTGAAACAGCTTCAGCACCAGTTCGAAACGACGTTCCTCTACATCACCCACGACCAGTCCGAAGCCCTGGTCATGTCCGACAACGTCGCGGTGATGAATGCCGGCCGTTTCGAACAGGTCGGCCCGCCCAAGGCGCTGTACGACCGTCCGGTGTCGGGTTTCGTCGCGGGTTTCGTCGGCGACAGCAATCGCTGGTCCGGCCGGATCGACAACCTCTCGGACGGCATGGCGGCCGTC
The DNA here is from genome assembly GCA_020638465.1 of Geminicoccaceae bacterium. NCBI lineage: Bacteria > Pseudomonadati > Pseudomonadota > Alphaproteobacteria > Geminicoccales > Geminicoccaceae > Geminicoccaceae bacterium. The sequence continues at coordinate 206,018 of JACKIM010000003.1, read as the reverse complement.
ACGCTCGACAATGGCGACAAGGTGTTTGCCGGGATCGGTGAGAGCGGGCTGGGCGAGCGCCGTACCGTCGAAGTCTTCGTTCGTCCCGAGGTGATCGGGATCGGCGAGGGCAGCGAAGGGGCGACATTGTCCGGAACGGTCGACAGCCTGCTGTTCAACGGTGCCAACAGCCGCATTCTCGTGCGTACTGCCGGCGGGAGCCTGATCGAGGTGGCCGACCAGAGCGGACTTGCCGGTGTCGCGGAAGGTGACGGGGTGAGGATCCACTGGCCTCGCGAAAAGGCCCTGTGCTTTGCGAAAGAGGCGGCGTAATGCGCTCGGACAGCACGAAGCTTTCGCTGATCCTGCTGATGACACCTTTCGCCCTGTGGATCGTGCTCCTCGTCGTGCTGCCACAACTCGGCATCGGATATGTTTCCCTGCGCGAGAAGATCGGCCCGCGGCAATATACCTTCGGCGTCGGAAACTACATGGATTTCCTGCGTGAGCCGATCTACTGGAACACCTTGCTCCGAACCGCGTGGATGTCCATCCTCGTTACCGCTCTTGCCCTGCTGGTCGGATTCCCGGTTGCCTATTACATAGCCAAGATTGCCCGGCAGCGGAGCAAGGCCGCCCTGTTCCTGCTCTGCCTGATCCCGCTATGGGTCAGCGATCTGGTGCGCGCCTTCGGCTGGATCGTGCTCCTGCGCGAGACCGGCCTGATATCGGGAGCCTTGCAGTGGCTGGGCGTGATCTCGGGGCCGGTGGAGTTCCTCTATAACGACGTGACGGTGGTGATCGGTCTGGTCTACACCGTCATCCTGTTCATGATCGTGCCGCTGGTCTCGACGCTGGAAGGCATGGACGATGCCCTGCTTGAGGCGGGCTACAATCTGGGCGGCAGCCGCCTGACGGTCTTTCGCCGGATTATCGTTCCCTATGCCATGCCGGGCATCGTTGCAGGCTGCATCATCACCTTCATGCTGACGGCGGGCAGTTACCTGACGCCCATCCTGCTGGGCGGCAAGAATTCGAGCTGGTTCACCGAGCAGATCTACAACCAGTTCATCACCCGGTACAACTGGGAGGCAGGGGCCACGTTCGGCGTCCTGCTGCTGGCCTTCACCTCGGCGGTGATCTGGCTGGGCCTGCGGCTGACCGGCCAGAGCCTCGCAACCACCGTGGCCAAGGAGTAGGGCGGATGACAACGGCCAATCGCTCACCGCTCCTGACCGCGGTCTATCGCGCCTACATCGTGATTTTCTTCCTCTACCTCGTCGCGCCACTGCTTGCTGCGGGGGCTTTCGCGTTCAACGATTCGCTGTTTCCTGCACTTCCGTGGCAAGGCTTCACCTGGGATTGGTTCTTCAACGACACTGAACCCAAGCTGGGCATGTTCCACGACGAGAGATTATTGCGCGGATTGAAGAACTCACTGCTCATCGGCGCGATCGTCTCGGCGCTGGCGGTGGCGGCGGGGACCTGCAATGCGTTCCTCTTCGAACGGAAAACATTTCCATTCAAAAATATTCTCTACGTGTTCATGGTCATCCCGCTGGTCATTCCCGGAGTCATTCTCGGTATATCGATTCTCGTCTTTGCGAGCATGATCGCCAATGGCATCGATCAAGCGACCGGGTATAACCCCCAGTGGCTACGACCGGGCATCCCCCTGATCGTCCTCGGACAGTTTTCCTTTCTCACCACCATTACCTCGCTGGTGATTTCCGCACGCCTGCAGAAATTCGACATGGCGCTTGAGGAAGCGGCCCTCAACCTGGGTGCCAGCCGCCTGCGTGTCCTGACGACCGTTACCCTGCCATTCCTGTTCCCGGCCCTGTTCTCGGCCTTCGTTGTCGCCTTTCTCGTATCGTTCGAGAACTTCAACACGACGTTGATGCTGGTCGGATCGGAAGCACCCCTGACGATCACCATGTATGACCGCATGGTCAAGGTCGGTTCCACGCCGGTACTCAACGCCGTATCCGTGTTCCTGATGGTCGGCTCCGGCCTGCTTGCGCTGCTGAGTGTTGTCGTGCAGCGCAAGCGGCCGGAGTGATCCGGGGGAGTGTCAGTTCCCGCCGGACTTCATGCCGTGGCCATGCTTCATGCCCCCGCCCGTGTGGCTGTCGGGCATGTAGCGCACGCTCATCACGGGGACGGATGTCTCCACATTGCCAGCCTTCTCGAAGGTCAGTTCGATTTCGAAATTTTCCCCCTCCGTCAGAGGTTGATGGAGGTCAATCAACATGATGTGCAGACTACCCGGCTGCAACATCACCGTCTCCCCGGCGGGAACGTCGATCGCCTCGATCTGCCGCATTTTCATGACACCGTTATCCATCGCGTGAGTGTGCAACTCGACGCGTCCGGCGACATCGCTCGACGCGGACACCAGGCGGTCCGGCTCGCTGCCATTGTTGGTGATCGCCATGAATGCCGCACCATTGCGGGCGGATTTCGCCGTCTGGCGCGACCATGGAGCACTGATTGCCAGATCGCCTGCCGTGGCCACCGGGCCTTCCTGGGCCCTGACCGGAAATGTTGTCGCTGCCGCCAGCAGCAGGCCAGCAGCGATTGCGTGCACGATTGTCTTCATTGACCCGTCCTTCGTTGGTCCTGTCGAAATGAGGAAATTCAAGCGAAGGCGGAAAATGGCGGAGCGCGTGGCTGGGCAATGCCGACAGCACGCCGGCTGGTCGTGCGGTATCGATGGACCGCGACCATGGCGGCCATCGTGACCGCCAGCCGGATGGACTGGTCGATCCGGGGAGGCAGCAGCCCGGCACCGTTGCAGGTCGACTGGACGCAACAGGGACAACCCTGGTGGCCGCTGCGGTCCCGGTTGTCACGGTCGGGCGGGTTCGGGGTGAGCGGAACAAGTCCCTCGGCCGTGCAGATCCAGATGGGTCCTGGAATCCCACGATCCACATCTGGAGTGCCGATCCGACCGGGCATTGCCGCCGACGAGACATTCTGCAACACGAGCAGAAGAATGACGGCAATAGGCAACCATCGCCTATGGAGGGTATTCCCGTCGTGTCTATGAGGCTCTTTCGGCAATTTCCTCGAACCCGGTTCGAACTCGATGAACCGCATCAGCGTAACGAGTCCGGCCGGAATCCTCAATCGGCGTGACAATCCGGCGGTGAGATGCCCTACTCGAATTGCTGGATGAAATGACCCGGCCCGACCTCGATCATGGGGCGGGCAGGGGGCTGGTAGTCGAGCGTGCGGACGGGACTCGGGACTTCGTCATTGGAGATTTCCCGGCGGATGCCGCGGCGGGCCGGATCAGGGACGGGGACCGCGCTCATGAGCTTTTTCGTGTAGGGATGGGCCGGACGCTCGAAAATGGCCTCGCGCGGACCGATCTCGACGATTTCGCCCAGATACATCACTGCCACCCGATGACTGACCCGCTCGACCACGGCGATGTCATGGCTGATGAACAGATAGGCCAGCCCCAGTTCGCGCTGGAGGTCGAGCATCAGGTTGATGACCTGCGCCTTGATGGAGACGTCCAGCGCCGACACCGATTCATCGGCGACGATGAGCCGGGGAGAGAGACCCAGCGCCCGGGCAATGCAGATCCGCTGCCGCTGGCCGCCGGAGAACTCGTGGGGAAAACGCAGCGCATGGCTGGCGTCCAGTCCCACCTGTTCCAGCAGCCGGGTGACGCGGATCTCCGCCTCCTCGCGATCGCACACGCCATGGACCAGCATCGGCTCGGCAATGGCCGATCCGACCGTCTTGCGCGGATTGAGGCTGGCGAACGGATCCTGGAAGATCATCTGCATGTGCCGGCGCTTGCGCTTGAGCGCCTCCCTGTCGACACCGAGCAGATCCTCGCCCTCGAAGCGTATGACGCCGGAGCGGGGCTCGATCAGCCGCAGCACGCTACGGCCCGTGGTGGACTTGCCGCAACCGCTTTCGCCGACGAGCGCCAGCGTCTCGCCGGCATGAAGCGTGAATGACACGCCCTCGACGGCATGGACGCGTCCCACCGGCCGGCTGAGGACGCCGCCGGTGATGTCGAAGCGGGTGACCAGATCGGCCACCTCAAGCAGGGGAGGGCCCGCACTCCGCAATCCCTCGGGTTCGGGTTCTTCCGCAGGTTCAGGCGTTTCCATGTCGGCGAATTTGACCGGACGGCTGAAACCCTGCATCGAGCCCAGGCGCGGGACGGCAGCCAGCAGGGTGCGGGTATAACGATGTTGCGGATTGGAGAAGATCTGCTCCGAGGGACCTTCCTCGACCTTCTCGCCGTGATACATCACGATCACCCTGTCGGATATCTCCGCGACCACACCCATGTCGTGGGTGATGAACAGGACCGACATGCCGATTTCGCGCTGTAGCGTCTTTATCAATTCGATGATTTGCGCCTGAATGGTAACATCCAGCGCCGTGGTCGGCTCGTCGGCGATCAGCAGGTCCGGTCGGCAGGCAAGCGCCATGGCGATCATCACCCGCTGGCGCATTCCTCCCGAGAAGAGATGGGGATAGTCGTGAAACCGGCTTCTGGCGCTGGGAATGCGTACCTGATCGAGAATTTCGAGGGCCGCCCTGTCCGCCTCGGTCCTGTCCATGCCACGGTGGTAACGCAGCGCCTCCGCCACCTGGAAGCCCACCGTCAGCACGGGGTTGAGGCTGGTCATCGGCTCCTGGAAGATCATCGAGATGTCGTTGCCGCGGACCTTGCGCATCTCGGTCTCGCCGAGTTCCAGCAGGTTGCGGTCTTTGAACCGGATCTCGCCCTCGATGCGGCCATTGGCCATGGGGATGAGCTGCATGATCGACAGGGCGGTGACCGACTTGCCCGACCCGCTTTCTCCCACGACGGAGACGGTCTCGTTTCTGGCGACATCGAAGCTGACATCGTTGACCGCCGGCCGCCAGACGCCATCGACCCGGAACGAGGTCTTGAGGTTGCGCAGCGAAATGACCGTGTCACTCATCGTCTATTCACCGCTCCGAAGCTTGGGATCGACGGCATCGCGCAGGCCATCACCCAGGAGGTTGAGGGCGAAGACGATGACGAGAATGGCGACGCTGGGAGCCAGCGCCAGCCAGTAGGAGTCGAGGATGTTCTCGAAACCCTCGCGGATCATGCCGCCCCATGTCGCTGTCGGCGGGCGCACGCCAAGGCCGATGAAGGCCAGCGATGCCTCCACGCGAATGGCAGTCGCCAGCCACAGCGAACCCATCACCAGGATCTCGGGCAGGATGTTGGGCAGGATATGCAGGATGAGGATGCGGAAATCGGAAAAGCCCAGCGATCGCGCGGCCTCGACGAATTCGCGTTCCTTCATGCTGATGGTCGGTGCCCGGGCGATGCGGGCGAACGGCGGTATGGCGGTGAGGGCGATGGCGATCACAAGGTTGGTGATCGACGGTCCCAGCATGGCGACGATGATCAGTCCGAGGATCAGCGAGGGAAACGCCAAGAGCGTGTCCATGACCTGCATGATGATCAGGTCGGTCTTGCCGCGGTAGTAGCCGGCGACCATGCCGATGACCGAGCCGATCAGCATGGCGGCGAGCACGGCGACCAGGCCGATGACCAGCGAGATGCGTGCGCCGTAGAGCAGGCGCGAGAGGATGTCGCGGCCGTAATAGTCGGTGCCCAGCCAGTAGGTCTCGTTGGGCGGCTTCAGGCGGTAGAAAAGGTCCTGTTCGAGGGGATCGTGCGGAGCCAGCAGCGGCGCGAATATGGCCATCAGCACGACGGCCATGAAGATGACGAAACCGACCCATGAGGTCTTGTTGGTGTTGAACGCCTTGATCGTGGCGCGGGCGCCATAGGCCGTGACCGCGGCGAAGCTCGACGTGACGGAGGGGCGGCGCTGGCTCATTTGAATTTCACCCGAGGATCGATCAGCCCGTAGGTGAGATCGGTGATGAGGTTCACGATCACCACGACGAAGGTGTAGATGACCATCATTCCCTGAAGCATGGTGTAGTCACGCTGGTTCAGCGCGCCGACGATGAGCTTGCCCAGTCCGGGACGGTTGAACACGACTTCGGTCAGCACCGAATTGCCGATGAGGATGCCCAGATAGAGACCGACCACGGTGACCACCGGGATGAGCGCATTGCGCAGCGCGTGCCGCCAGAGCACGGGCGCCTGCGGCACGCCCTTGGCCCTTGCCGTCCGCACATAATCCTCGCCCAGCACCTCCAGCATGGCCGAACGCGTCACGCGGGTGATGTAGGCGGCCATGATGAGGCCCAGGTTGATCGCCGGAAGGGCGAGGCTGCGCAGGCGGTCGGCGAAGCTGCCATCGCCACCCGAACTGATCACCGGGAACCAGTGCAGCTGGATGGCGAAGAACAGCAGCAGCATGATCGCCGACACGAAGGCGGGGAAGGACAGGCCCAGCAGGGACAGCACCCGGGTGACGTAGTCCACGAAGCGGTTGCGGCGGACAGCGGCCCATACCCCCAGCGGGATGCCGATGACGGCACCCAGCACCAGCGATACAACGGTGAGCTCGATGGTCCATGGCAGCACCTTGAGCACCTCGCCGATCACGGGCTGGCCGGTGACCATGGAATTGCCCCAGTCGCCGACGAGCGCGTTGCCGATGAAGTCGGCATATTGCTGCCACATCGGCTGGTCGAGGCCGAGGCGGGTCCGCATGACCTCGATGGCCTCCTTGCTCGCCTGGTCGCCCAGGACCACCTGTGCGGGATCGCCCGGAACGATGCGCACCAGCACGAACACCAGCGTCATCACCGCGAAAAGGGTGACAAAGGCAGACGATAACCGCTTGATGATAAAGGCTGTCATGAAAACAAACCGGACCGCGACGGTTGCAGGGGAACCGTGCCGCCCCGTCCCTTGTACGGAGCAGCACGGAATCCGATCAGGAGGGCCGCGACATCAGTCGGTGAAGTGCGTGGCCTCGGTGATCGGCGGCGACAGGTTCAGCGAACCCTTGAGTTCGTAGCCGAGGTCGAGGTCGTCCTTCCACGCCCACAGCTGCAGGTTCTCGTAGACCGGCACGGCACAGACGGCCTTGACGATCTTGTCCTGCGCCTCCTTCCACAGCGCTATCTGCTTGTCGGGATCGGTCTCGACCCGTGCCGCGCGGATCTCGTCGTCGGCGACGTTGCAGTGCGAGAAGTTGGTGATGGCCGTGGGCGTTCCCACCGTTGCCGCGGAATCGAAGAACTGGGTCAGATAGACGTCGGCCACGGGGAAACGTGCCGCCGAGTAGTGCACCACCGGCGACAGGTCCTCGCGGATCTGTGCGTGGAAGGTCGCATGCTCGACAGGCTCGATCTGCAAGTCGATGCCCGTCTTCTTCAGTTGCGCCTGGATGGCCTCGATGGTCGTGAGCATGCCCGGCAGGGTCGTGTGAATGGCCTTGATGCTGAGGCCATCGGGGTAACCGGCCTCGGTCAGCAGCGCCCGGGCCTTGTCCGGATCGTAGGGGTAGAGCGGTGCATTCTCGTCGGTACCCAGATAGCCCGACGGGATCACGGACACCGCCGGCCGTGTCACCACGTCGCCGCGGAAGGCCACCATGGCGTCGCGATCAACGGAATAGGCAATCGCCTGACGCACGCGGATGTCGTCAAGCGGCTTCACCGTGATGTTGAGGTTGATGTTGGAAAGCTCGCCGGGCTCCATGGCGGCCACCACGGCCCCGTCGATCTGCTTGATCCGGTCGACCCAGGTCTGGTCCTGCTTGCCGTAGATCAGATCGACCTCGCCCGACTGGAACGCCAGATCGCGGCTCGCATCGGAAGGGATGTAGCGGTAGACGATTTCCTTGATCTGCGGTTCCCCGCGGAAATAGTCCTTGTTGGCCACCAGCTTCACATATTGCTGCGGCTGGTATTCCTCGAACATGAACGGACCGGTTCCGATCGGCCGCTTCATGAAGTTCTCGCCTTCCTCCTCGGCGGCCTTCTTGCAGACCATGTTGCCGCCATGGTAGTTCGCGAGCAGGCCCAGCACGCTCGGCACGTGCTCCTTGAACGTGACGACCAGGGTATGGGTGTCCGTTGCCTCCGCACTCTCCATGGCCGTGAAATCGGCGGAGAAGCTCGACGTTTCCTTGTTGGCCGCACGGTGCAGCGAATAGGCGGCATCTTCCGCCGTGAATTCGCCGTAGTCATGATGACATTGCACACCCTTGCGGATGTGGAATGTCCATGTCAGGCCGTCCTCGCTCGTCTCCCAGCTCTCGGCAAGGTCCGGTTCGATGAACTCCGGACTTGCCCGGCCCGGCTGAATGCGGACCAGCCCGTTGAACATCCAGTTCAGCAGGCCCTTGTCCGGTGTGGTGGCCGTGAGGTGCGGATCGAGCTTTCCGGCATCGGCGGACGCCATGCCGACGGTGAGCGTCGTCTTGGCCGCCCATGCGTCACTTCCGGCCGAAGCCAGCAATGCAACGGCGGCAACGGCTCCGAGGAATTTTTTTGTATGCATGTCTTCCTCTCCTGAGTTTCCAATTCATGGATGCGAGTATTGCGATCCGGCAAGGGGATTGCAACGCTGAACCTGCACGCCGGATCACCCGTGAAGCGTGAGCGGCGCGCCTCCCGGCGCAAGATTGTGCATCCTTTTCAAGGAGAACGGCCCGATCGGATGGCGGCATTCCCGTCCCAGCGCCAGGTCGGCGACGATTTCGCCGGTGGCCGGACCGAGGCAGAAGCCATGCCCCGAGAAGCCGGCGGCAATGACGAGCCCTTCGACCTCCTGCGCGACATCGAGCACGGGCAGGCCATCGGGTGTCATGTCGATCAGGCCGCCCCAGATCCGGGCGACGCGCATTTCCGCGAAAGGCGGTATCAGCGCGCTGATCCGTTCGGCGATGGCGGCGATGTCGCCGGGGCGGGGGTGCAGGTCCTCCTCGCGCCAGCCATCGAGCCGGCCACCCCACGGGCCGATGCCGGAGGTTACCCGGAAGCGGCCATCCATCTGCTGGCGACCCGCGCAATCGGCATTGGCGACCCCCAGCACCTGTTCGAGCATCGGTTCCACGGGCTCGCTCTGGAGCGCACAGACCAGCCGCAGGTCGAGCGGCAGGTTCAGGCCGAGCGGCTGCAGCAACTCCGGCGCGTGAACGCCGGCGGCCACGACAACGCGATCGGCTTCCACCGGCCCCTTGTCCGTCATGACTCCGCGGACACGGTCACCTTCCACCATCAAGGAGACCGCGCGGGTACCTGTCCTGATCCGCGCACCGTATCGCTGCGCGGCGGACGCGAAAGCCGCCACAGCCATGGACGGCTCGGCCTGTCCGTCGCTGGCGCAGAAGGATGCGGCGACGATTTTGCCTGTCACGGCAGGCGCGATCTCGCGAATGGCGGCCGTATCATCCAGCCATTCGATGGCAAGTCCCTGGTTGCCCTGTTCCTCGACCAGGGCCTTGATGACCCCGGCCTCGGCCTCGTCGCGGGCGATGCGCAGATTGCCCTTCTGCCGGTAGCCGGAAGGGACACCCAGCCGCTCCTCCATGGTTTCCCACAATTTCACGGCTGCCCTGGCCAGCGGAAGCTCCGCGGGATGACGGCCGGACTGGCGGACCCCGCCCAGGGTCCAGCCCGAAGCCATGGCCGCCAGGTCACGGGCTTCGATCAGCGTTACCGCATGACCCTCATGCGCAAGTTCGAAAGCTGCCGAGGTTCCCGAAATTCCTCCACCGACAATCACGATATCCGGCATGTACAATCCTCCCCCGATGCTGTTTTCCCCGTCTCAGGCGGCCGGAGCCAGCGGTCCCCTGAACCGGTCCGGGCGGAAGGGTTCCAGGGGGATCCCCGCCTGTCGGCCGGCAATCCCGTCGGCAACCATCCGGCCGGTGATCGCCGACAGAGTCAATCCCGTATGGCCGTGGCCGAAGGCAAACCAGACCCGTTCATGGATCGTGCTGCGGCCGATGACCGGTTTGGAGTCGGGCAGGGAGGGGCGATGGCCCATCCATTCCTCGAGAATTTCGTCGCCAAGACCCGGGAGAACCTTGCGCGCGATGGGCACCATGCGGCGGATGCGGGCGAAATCGGGTACGGCATCGATCCCGGCGAATTCGACGCCGCCGGTCAGGCGCAGGCCGTTGGCCATCGGGCAGAGCACGAACTGCGGTCCGCCGACGACCACCGGACGCCCGAGCTTCGGTGTTTCGCCATCCCATGCAAGGCGCAGGTGGTAGCCGCGCTCGCAGTCGAGCGGTACCGGGACCCCGAGTTTTCGCGTGAGCCGTGCGGACCAGGCACCGGCCGAGATCACCAGCCTGTCGAAGCCGTGCCGGCCGCTGTCGGTGACAAGCTGCTGCGGTCCGGCCGGGCCATCGTCAAAATCGATGACGTTCTCGCGGATCCAGCTTCCGCCGTGGTCCAGGAAGCAGCGCAGATAGGCCCTGGTCAGATCGAGCGGGGTCGAGACGAAGGCCGAGTCCGGATAGAACAGGGCGGCCTTGAAATCGCGGGAAAGGCCGGGTTCGAGCTGGCGCAATTCGTCTTCGCCGAGGATGTCGTAACGCATGCCGAAGCGGTCGAGCAGGCCGAGGTCGAACGTCATTCCGGCCACGGTCGCCGGGTCGCGGTAGATCTTGAGCCAACCCACGGGCCGGACATGGGACTGGGCGTTCGCCTTCTCCACGAGAACCCTGTGGGCGTCGAGCGCTGCCGTGGTAAGCGGCGCCATGTCCCTTGCAATCGCCGTCGAGCGTTTCCCGCTGCTGCAGGCCAGAAAGGCACTGAACCAGGGAAGGGCGCGCGGAAGGTGACGCAGGCGGAGCGAGAACGGTCCGTCCCGGTCGAGCAACATCGACGGAAGGCGACGCCACAGGCCCGGCGTGGCATTGGGAATGAAGCCGTTGGTGACGATGCCGCCGGCATTGCCGTAGGATGTGGCGGTCCCCGGTTCGCGCGGATCGAACAGGCGTACCGCGTGGCCGTCGAGCTGGAGTGTCAGGGCCGTCGCCACGCCGACGATACCGCCGCCGACCACCGCTACAGAATACCCACCCATTATCCGCTCCTCCTCGATCAAGGCACATTAGCCGCCGGCATGCAGGCTGCATACCGGCAGTTCGATGCCGATGCGGAGCGATCGACGGGGAACCCGCATTCGTGCTACCGGGTCATTCGGGCAGGCGGTCTCGCCGTGACCGGAAGCAGATGCTATGAACCTTCCATCCCGGCCATTTCACGAACAATATGCCTGACCGCCCCGATGTCCCATTCGCCAACGACCCGCGACGATCTGCGCCGATGCATCGGCGAACCCGATTTCTCTCGTGGCGCGGACTATTTCCGGCGCCACATGGTGGTCTCGGCCGATCTCGATGATGATCGCCGGCATGCCGCCGGCACGGTACGCGGCAGCGGGCAACCTTCCTACAAGCAGGATATACGGCTTGAGTGGAGGAAGGATGGCGGCCTGCTGCGCATCCGCGGCGCCTGTACCTGCCCTGTCGGGACCAATTGCAAGCATGTTGCGGCGGTCATGCTCGCGCTGCTGTCAAAGCTGAACGAGCCCGCATCCGGAGCCGTCGCGACAACCGGAGCACCAGCCGATCCCGATGTCACGGGATATCTGGGAGGGTGGCTCGCCCGTCTGGGAGAGCTGTCGGTGCCGTCGCAACCGCCCGAGAAGAAACCGGCAACGGAACAGCTCTTCTACCTGCTCGGGCCGACGCCCACCGGCGCGCTGGAGATCGAACTCATGCGCGTGCGCATCCTCAAGGACGGAGGGTTGAGCAAGAAGTCCCAGCGCTATTCGCTGGGTTCCAATATTCCGACCGCAGCCTTTCTCGACTTGGCGGATATCGGCATTCTGGGAAGATTGCTGCACCTCCAGCGCCGCGGGTCGGGGAGTGGTACGGGACTGCGGATTCAGGCGAGCGACATACCCGACGACAGCCTGACGCGGCTGGTCAGGGAGATCATCGCCACCGGGCGGGCCAGGGCCTTCACCTTGCAGCATCCCGCCCTGACATGGAGCGAGCCGCGCAGGATCCGTTTCGTCTGGCAGGAACGCGATGACAACACCCAGAAGCTCGTGGCAACCGACAGCGACGGTCGCGAACTCGGGGTGCTGCCCCTGATCCCGCCATTGTTCGTCGATCCCCGTGACGGTTGCTGTGGCGAACTCGTGAGCGAGGCTCCGCCACGGGTTGCCCATGCGCTGGTGACGATGCCGCCGGTGCCGCCCAAAGCGGCCCGGCAGATCGGCAAGGCGCTCGGTCGGCTCGGAACGAGGACTCCCTTGCCCCGGCATATCGAACTGAGCGTTCGCGACGACGTCCGCCCGACACCGGTCCTGCGCCTCTTTGCCATGGAGGGAAGGCTCAGTTTGCCTCGATTGTACAGCTATTACCGGGACCAATACGGCGGTCCGGAGCCTGTCGTCGTTCCGGTCCTGCGGCTGGGCTTCGACTACGATGGCCATCTGGTCGGTTTCCATAATGACGACGATCCCGATTACCGGATTGAAGACAAGCTGGTCACCATTCGGCGCGACAGGACATTCGAACAGGCAGTTCTTTCCCGACTTGGTGATAATCTCGAAAGCCTGGGTATTACCGAGATCGGCGAGATCGAGCGTGAACTCTACAGTCTCAAGCAGACGCGCCCGCGCGATTTCATGCTGGAAGTCGCCAGCGAACAACAACCAGAGCCCGAGATTCAATATCTGGCGTTCGAGTTGTCGCGGGACATGCTGCCGTCACTTGAGGCCGAAGGGTGGCGGATCGTGGTGGAGGAGAGCTGGCCCTATCGCTTCCATCACGGGCCGTTGAACTTCCGGGCCGGCGTCGACCAGAACCGCATCGACTGGTTCGCCTTCTCGTTGACCGCCAGCGCAGGCGACCAGGAGGCGGACCTGCTGCCGGTGGTCCTTTCGATCATCAGCATTTTGCCGCTCGATTCTCATGGCGAGCTGCCCGAAGGCGTGGTGCTGGAGGATCTGCTGGAAGAAATGGTCCTGTTCCTCGAACTTCCCGACGGCCGCCGGGCGCCCGTCGAGGGGAGCCAACTCGCATCGCTCGTGCGTGCCTGCCTCGGGGCCTACACGCTCCTGAACGGATTCCACCCGGGGGAGGCCGGGCAGGCAAAGGGCCTTGCCGAGGCGCTGGAGGGCTCGGGCGTGCGCTGGCAGGGCGGCGAGGCCCTGCTTGAACTCGGGCGCAAGCTTCAGGCGCTGACGGTCATGCAGGAGGTCCAGCCGCCGCCGAGCCTGAAGGCCGAACTCCGGCACTACCAGAAAGTCGGCTATGGCTGGCTCTCCGCGCTTCGCGAGACCGGCTTCGGCGGCGTCCTGGCCGATGACATGGGGCTCGGCAAGACGGTGCAGGCCCTGGCCCTGCTTTGCCAGCGCCACATCGAGGAGAGTGTCGACCGACCGAGCCTGCTGGTGATCCCGACCAGCCTCATCAGCAACTGGACAAGGGAGGCCTCGCGCTTCGCTCCCGATCTCAAGCTGCTGGTCCTGCATGGTCCCGATCGCAGGCAGAAGTTCGAGTCCATTCCCGGACACCATCTGGTCATCACGACCTACCCGCTCCTGCATCGCGATCACGAGGCCCTGGCCGAGCATCCCTACGAACTCGTCATTCTCGACGAGGCGCAGGCCGTGAAGAATCCGGCCAGTGCCGGGGCAAAGCTCATCCGCAACCTCAAGGCATGCCAGCGCCTTGCGCTGACCGGCACCCCGATCGAAAACAACCTGGAAGAGCTCTGGTCGCTCTACGACTGGGTTGTCCCCGGCCTTCTGGGGAACCGCAAGACCTTTCGGTCGACCTTCCGTTCCCCGATCGAACAGGGCGGCAACGCAGCCGCACAACAGGTACTGGCAACCCGCATCCGGCCGTTTCTCCTGCGGCGCACCAAGGAAGATGTCGCCACCGACCTGCCACCCAAGACGGAGATCGACGAGATCATCACGCTCAACGGCAAGCAACGCGATCTTTACGAATCCGTGCGGGTCGCCATGGATCAGCGCGTGCGGGAAGCCATTGCCAGCCGGGGGCTGAACGCCACCCAGATAACGGTTCTCGACGCGCTTTTGAAGATGCGGCAGGCGTGCTGCGACCCTGCGCTGGTCAATCTTGACGTGGCCAGGAAGGTCAAGGAGAGCGCCAAGCGGGAACGTCTGCTGGAAATGCTGGACGAGTTGCTCCTCGAAGGCCGCAAGGTCCTCATTTTTTCCCAGTTTGTCGAAATGCTGCGATTGATCGAGAAAGACCTGCAATCGCGCAAGCTCGACTATGCCATGTTGACGGGCCAGACGAAGAAGCGGGCAGAACAGATCGAGCGCTTCCAGTCGGGTGAGGTACCGGTCTTCCTGATCAGCCTGAAGGCCGGTGGCGTGGGTCTCAACCTGACCGCCGCTGACACGGTCATCATCTATGACCCCTGGTGGAATCCGGCCGTCGAGCGGCAGGCCATGGACCGTACCCACCGGATAGGCCAGGACAAGCCGGTTTTCGTCTACAAGCTTATCGCCGAAGGTTCGGTCGAGGCCGCCATCCGCGAGCTTCAGGTCAGGAAGCAGGCGCTTGCGGACAGCCTTTTCGAGGGAGCGCAGGGGGGAGGGATTGGCCTCGACGAAGCTGACATACAGGCACTCTTCGCGCCATTGAGTTGAACAACATCTTTGAACACTCTCTTGACCATGATACTCGCGTGGGAGCAAATGATAACGTCGACGGCGAGGATCGCATGCAACGATCAAGAACTGGAGACAGTCATCTGTTGAGGGCGGCCTCCATTCTTGCCGGGAAGCGGATCGGGGAAGGCAGGCCGATTTTCGATGATTGGTGATATTGGGCCGCAACGACAATGATGCACCGCTCAAATTCACTGTTGAGCATGTTTGCATTCGCTCGGGGCGTGTTTCGTCTCATACCGGTATGGTTGCAGTGCATGCTGCTGGCCCATCTGTCCGTCGGTACCTGCCTTGCGGGCCAGTCCAAGGCTTCCAGGGTTGCCCATCCGTTCTTCAAGCAATTGACGACGGAGGATGGACTGCCATCGGGTATCATTTACGATATTTTCGAGGATAGCCGTGGATGGATCTGGATCGGGACCGATGGCGGTCTCGCCCGGCTGGACGGAAAGCGGTTCCGTGCCTACCGGCCCGATGGCAGGCCGGGGGATCTGGGTGCGAATTTCATCAACAAGATCATCGAGGACAAGGATGGCCGCATCTGGGTCAGCGGCTGGGGAGCGGGACTGCAACTGTACGACCCGTTGACCGACCGGTTCAGATCCTTCCGCCATGCTGCCGACGACCCGGCGTCCCTGCCGAGCGACAATCCTCAGGATTTGCTCGTCGATCACAAGGGACAGCTTTGGGTTGGGACATTCGGTGGCGGAATTGCCCGGCTCGAAGCGGATGGGCAGCACTTCGAGCGTATTCCGTCAGGAGCCCCCGGTGAGGTCGATCCACGCGTGTGGTTGATGAAAGAGGATCGCGACGGGAAGATCTGGGTCGGAACCTGGGGAGGACTGTACCGTTTCGATCCCGATGACTACAGCTGGGAACCGATTGCCGACGACCGGAAACTGATTCCGCCTTTCGACAGGCGCATCCTGTATGTCCAGATCGATTCAACGGACCAGTTGTGGATTGGCACATGGGGAGGAATGTATCGGGTCAATTGCGCGCAGGATGTCGATCGGGTGGATTGTCATGACTTCCATTTCGACCGTCTGACCAATCATGCCGTTCCACCGCACCGGATCCCGTCGGGTGCGGTCTGGCATATCGAGGAAGTCGAACCCGGCAGGCTCTGGTTCGCGGATGACGAAGGGATCGGGGAATATCGTCTCGGGGATCATTCCATCCGGAGGATGCCTCTGGAAGACAGCAATTTTCCCGTGCCGATCAGGACGCTGATGTTTGCCATCGAGCCGTCGGCCAATGGCACGGTCTGGTTCGGCGGGGTGCATCCCAGCCTGTTCTACTACAATGCTTCGGCATCGATATTCAGCAATTTCATAAATGACGAGAACGGGCAGTCTCTGGGCCTTGTCACGAAAATCACCTTCACGGAGGATGGACGAATATGGATCGTGAATGGCGGAGGCACTCTATTTGTCGCTCAGGTCGATGATCTGTCATTCAGGAAGGTTGACGTCGGGAATATCGACAACGGCATGATAATCCAGGCGCGGCCCCTGCGGGATCGCGGACTGCTTCTTACCGTGGAGGGCAGGGGCGCCTGGAAGATGGATGTCGACAGCCTTGAAGCCGTTCGCCTGAAGATAGCCGATCCTCCGTCCGGTTTCGAACTGGACAATCTGACGATGGCTGTCGAACTGCCCAATCGCAAGATATGGCTGGCAAGCCTGGATGGCGTCCTGGAGGTCGATCCGGACACGGGGAAAAGCCGGAAGATCCAGGCGATTTCCGGCGGCGGAGACCTGCTGTCGGGAACCATCCAGAATGCGATGGTCATCGACGAGGCCAGTCATCGCGTACTTGTCGGGATGCAGAACAAAGGACTGATCTCGATCGACTGGAACGATGGAAGTTTCCTCCACTATCGCCATGACAAGGATGATCCGTCATCGCTCAACAGTGATTATGTACGCGACATCGCGATAGACGAGTCGAACAATATCTGGGCCGCGACGACAATGGGTATCGCCCGGATCGATGCGAAGACTGGAAAACTTTCGAGGGTCAATGTCCAGCCATCCATCTCGCGGCTGGCTTCCTATTGTATCGTGGCTGACAGTCGCGGTGGAATCATATTCAGCATTCCGGCAATCGGCATCGGGCGATTCGATCCGGACCGCAACGAGGTCGCGACCTATTCATCGGCATCGGGGATGGGTAGCGGAGTATCCTCCTACGCCAATTGCGAAGTGCATGGCGACGAAGTCTTCATCGGCCGGCCGTTCGGTTTGACTGTCATGAATACTTCCCGCATTGAGGAGAAAGTCCCCGATACGGTATCGGATGTCAGTATCGTCGACATCGAATCGGAACACCTTCATGCGCTGCTTGATGCGGCCGGACGGCCAGCACCGGCCTGGAATGCGGAGACGATCCTGATCGGTTCTTCCGATGGGGAAATTCGACTGCATCTTGCAGCTCTCGGACATCTGCCGGACTGGAACGGCCAGATCGGATATCGGATATTCGAGCGGGGTCGCGCGGAAAAGAACTGGTCGATCCTGGATATACCCTGGGGAACGCTGTCCTTGCCGTCCCTCCCTGCCGGCAACTATGTGTTGCAGCTCCGAAGCAGGGACCCCAATCACTACTGGGGCCCGGTTCTGCGGCAGATCAACCTGCGCATACTTCCGAAATACTATGAAACATGGTGGTTCGCCGCCATTATCGTGATCCTGACCATTGTATCTCTCGTCCGAGGCCACCTCTGGTGGTCCCGCCGGATGGAGGCGCCGCAGGTGGAGCTCAGGAATGCGGTGCGGGAGCGCTCCCATGAACTGCTCGAAGCCAACAGGATGCTGGAGCAACTCGCATCGACGGATCCGTTGACGGGTGTCTGTAATCGCAGGACAATACTTGACCGGGCCGCCACCTTGATTGAGGAAGCGAAGACGAACGGCTCCCATATGACGATTTTATTTTGCGATGTGGATCATTTCAAGGAATACAATGATAGTCGAGGGCATCTGAAAGGCGATGAAGCCCTGATCCGCATCGGCGAGGCTCTGACATCCACGCTGGATCGTCTGGGACATGGTTTCGTTGGACGTGTGGGCGGCGAGGAATTCGTCGTCCTGTTGACGCACCGCGATATCCTCGATCTCAAATCGACCGCCGATTGTTTCATCGACGCGGTTTTCGATCTCCGGATTCCCCACCCCCATCTGGGATCCGGGCGATACCTGACAATCTCCATCGGAGGGGCAAGTAGCGAAGATGGTCACATGGGGCTGACTGAACTGCTGGAGATCGCCGATACGAAGCTCTATGAGGCCAAGCGCACCGGCCGTGCCCGATCGGTCGTGTGACAATGGCCGGCCGGGAGCCTCTGGCGCACCGGCTTTGCTAACGTTATAGCCTTCCGGCTGATTTTTTGCTACATTTCGCGTAGAGTGGCTGAGCGGGGGAATATGATGCATTGTCCGAAATGTGGTTCGGAGGTCCGGACGAAGGCGGGGTTTATCGGTGAGGTTCAGCGTTGGTTGTGCAAGTCGTGCGGCTGCAAATATACGCGCAGTACGAGGCACGGGATGGGTGACGGGATCAGGCGTCGGGCGTTGCAGCTCTATCTCGAGGGCATGGGCTTTCGCGCGATCGGGCGGGTTCTGGGTGTTTCAAATGTCGCGGTTCTCAAATGGATCCGGGCTTTTGGCGAGGAGGTCGAGCGGATGCGCAGGCCCGGTCCGCCGCCGAAGATCGCGATGATCGACGAGATGTGGCACTTCGTTCATGCCAAAAAAACGAATGCTGGCTGTGGATATCGATGTGTTATCTCACAAGATGCATCCTCGGCGTTCATGTGGGCGGACGAAGCGCCGACGACCTGAAGGGCTTTCTCAAATCGTTTCCCCAGGCTCAAGGTCGGATCACCTTCACCGACGATCTCGCCGCCTACGCGGCCGTGCTGCCGAAAGGCGCACATTTCACCGGCAAGATGCACACGCAACGGCTCGAAAGCCTCAACGCCAACGTCCGTCATCATCTCGCCCGATTCCGCCGCAAAACACGATGCACCACCAAATGCCCGCGCATGGCCTACCTCTCCGCGCTGCTCTTCATGCAGGCGCATAATAAAAAGCTATTTGGTTAGCAAATCCGGCGCACCGGCGCGACCGGTCCCGGCGACCACGGTCATGGCGGCTGCGGCGCCAAGTGTCCGGTTGAGTCAAGTGTCCGGTTGAACTGACGGCGCGTGATCTGGTCCATGCGGCGACTTTCTCTTTTTGTTGTTCCCGCGCTTCGATTGGACGGATGTGGTTTGCACGCAGGCAACCATAGACCTTCCAGCAAAAGGAAGGTCAAGCCGAAACCGAAGCTGACCCTTGACCTTCCAGTTACGGGAAGCTTTAGGTATTCTGCCATCAAGCGCAGGAACAGGCCATGGCAGAGCATTCTCACGATCATTCCGGTCATGCCCACGGCGCGCATGAATCCGGGGCAACTGGCCCAAAGGCGACGGACCCGGTCTGCGGCATGAAGGTCGCCATCCGGCCCGAGGCGCGCAGCCGCGAGCATGGGGGCGAGACCTTTTACTTCTGCTCGGACAAATGCGTCACGAAGTTCGAGGCCGATCCCTGGTTCTACGCCTCCGGCAATGCGGCCAAGGCCGGCAAGCGCGTGTCGCAGGGCACCCAGTGGACCTGCCCGATGCATCCCGAGATCGTCCGCGACGAGCCGGGGGCCTGCCCGATCTGCGGCATGGCCCTGGAGCCGATGATTCCCACCGACGAGCCGAGCCATGAGCTGACCGACTTCACCAGGCGGATGTGGATCGGCATCGCGGCGGCCGTTCCGCTGGTGATCCTGACGATGGGAGGCATGGTCGGCCTTCCGGTGCGCGACTGGATCGGCCATCGCGCCTCGGTCTGGATCGAGTTCCTGCTGGCCACGCCCATCGTGCTCTGGGCGGCATGGCCGTTCTTCGAACGGGGGCTCGACTCCTTTCGCAACCGTTCACCCAACATGTGGACGCTGATCTCGCTCGGTGTCGGGGCAGCCTACCTGTATTCTCTGGTCGCAACCTTCCTGCCGGGCATCTTTCCGGCCGAATACCGCACGGACGGCGCGGTCGGCACCTATTACGAGGCCTCGGTCGTCATCGTCGCCCTGATCTTCGTCGGGCAGGTTCTGGAACTGCGCGCCCGCGAACGGACGGGCGACGCGATCCGCGCCCTGATGGATCTGGCACCCAAGACCGCGCGGCGCATCCTGCCGGACGGCTCGGAATACGACGCGCCGCTGGACAATGTCGTGTCGGGCGATCTTCTGCGCGTGCGGCCGGGCGATGCCGTGCCGGTCGATGCCGAGGTGGTCGAGGGGCGTTCCTCGGTTGACGAGAGCATGATCACAGGTGAGCCGGTGCCCGTCGAAAAGGCGAAAGGCGACAGGGTGACCGGTGGTACCATCAACAAGAACGGCACGATGGCCATTCGCGCCACGGCCGTCGGTTCCGATACCGTGCTGTCGCAGATTGTCGAGATGGTCGCCGGCGCCCGGCGCTCGAAGGCGCCGATCCAGGGGCTGGCCGACCGGGTATCGGCGATCTTCGTGCCGACGGTGGTGGGCGTGGCTGTGCTTGCTTTCCTCGCCTGGCTGCTCTTCGGGCCGAACCCGGCCTTCGTCTTTGCCATGGCGTCGGCGGTATCGGTGCTGATCATCGCCTGCCCCTGCGCGCTGGGGCTCGCCACGCCGATCTCGATTACCACGGCAGCGGGGCGCGGTGCGCAGGCAAGCGTTCTGGTCAAGGATGCCGAGGCGCTGGAACGCATGGCGGCGGTGGACACGCTGATCGTGGACAAGACCGGCACGCTGACCGAGGGCAGGCCGAAGCTGACCGATGTGGTCGCGCTGGGATCGTTGCCGGAAGACGGTGTGCTGCGGCTCGCCGCATCGCTTGAACGCGGATCGGAGCATCCTTTGGCCGAGGCTATCGTCGCGGGCGCTGAGGCGCGTGACGCCCGGCCTGGCACCGTGGCCCATTTCGAGGCTGTCACCGGCAAGGGCGTGCAGGGCAGGGTGGGCACACAGGCCGTGGCGCTCGGCAATGCGGCGATGATGGAGACGCTCGGACTGGACACGGCCTCCGCCGAAGCGGCCGCCGATGCGCTGCGCGCCGAGGGCAAGACGGCGATGTTCGTCGCCGTGGACGGGGCGCTTGCCGGCATGGTCGCAGTGGCCGACCCGATCAAGGAATCGGCGGCTGATGCGCTCCGCGACCTTCACGCGCAGGGCCTGAGGGTGATCATGGCCACGGGTGACAACCGGCGCACCGCCGAGGCGGTCGCTTCGAGGCTCGGCATCGACGAGGTGCGCGCGGGTGTTCTGCCCGAGGGCAAGAAGGCACTGGTCGACGAACTCCGCGCCGCAGGCCGGCAGGTGGCGATGGCCGGCGACGGGGTGAACGATGCCCCCGCGTTGACGGCGGCCGATGTCGGCATCGCCATGGGCACGGGTGCGGATGTTGCGGTCGAGAGCGCCGGGCTTACGCTCCTTGGCGGCGACCTGACCGGGATCGTCCGCGCTCGCAAGCTCGCTGTAGCGACGGTCCGAAATATCAAGCAGAACCTGTTCTTCGCATTCATCTACAACGTCATCGGCGTGCCGGTCGCGGCCGGCGTGCTCTATCCGGCCTTCGGCATCGTCCTCTCGCCCATGATCGGAGCGGCGGCGATGTCGCTCTCCTCCGTCTCGGTCATCGCCAACGCCCTCAGGCTGCGGCGGCTGAAGCTCTGAAACTCGTCAACAATCGCAACCCCTTTCGAAAGCTCTCCGCGATGCCCCACACCACCCGTCGCCGCTTTATGGCCGGTCTCGCCGTCCTGCCCGCGCTTGTCCCGGCGACGGTGCGCGCGGCGAGCGATGTCCTGACCCTCAGCGCCACGCGCCGCACGCTGGATATCGGCGGTCGCGCTGCCAGCGTGATGGGACTCCTGAACGCCTCGGGCCGGCCCGGTCTGGTGCTCGACCCCGGCCAGCGCTTCCGCGTGGACCTGACCAACGAGCTCGATGTCGAAACCATCATCCACTGGCACGGGCAGATCCCGCCCAATGCTCAGGATGGCGTGTCGAACACCAATCCGATGATCGCCGCCGGCGCCAGCCGGTCGTTCGACTATGCGCCGCATCCGGGCACCTACTGGATGCACGCCCATGTGCCGGTGCAGGAGGTCGATCTGCTCGCCGCACCCCTGATCGTGCGCAGCGCCGAGGATGTGGCAGCCGACCGGCAGGAGGTTGTGATGTTCCTGCATGATCTTTCGTTCCGGCCTGGCGCCGAGGTGCTTGAGACGATCAGCAATGGCAAGGCCATGGACCATGGCACGGTGCAGGAGGGCGGCCACGCGATGCCGGGCATGGGCGGCATGGACCATGGCGCAATGGGCGCGATACCCGGTATGGGAAGGAACATGGCCGACATGATGGGTCGGATGAGGAACATGCCCGGGATGGCCGACATGGCCATGGATCTCAACGATTTCGAATTCGATGCCTATCTGGCCAATGACCGGACGCTCGCCGATCCTGATGTCGTGCAGGTCGAGCATGGCGGCCGGGTTTTGTTGCGTATCGTCAACGCCAGCTCGATGACCGTGTTCTGGATCGACACCGGAGATGTCGATGGGCGTCTCATCGCCGTTGATGGCCACCCCGTCCAGCCGATCGAGGGACGTCGCTTCGGCATCGCCATGGCCCAGCGGCTGGATATCGAACTGTCCCTGCCGACGGATGGCGTGGCGCGGCCGGTCCTGGCGTTGCGCGAGGGCGCGCGCCAGCGTGCCGGAATCGTCCTCTCCCCGCCGGGCGCCAAGGTGCCGCGCCTCGCGCTGCTGTCGGAGGTCGCGCACCCGGCCTTCTCGGGCGACATGACGCTGGAGCTGGCGCTTCGTGCCGCCTCGCCCTTGCATGATCGCCCGGTTGACCGCTCGCACATGGTCATGCTGGGTGGCGCGATGATGCCCTATGTCTGGACGATCAATGGCCAGATCTGGGGCAGCCACACGCCCATCGAGGTCCGCACAGGCGAACGGGTCGAGATGATGTTCCACAACATGTCGATGATGGCCCATGCGATGCACCTGCACGGGCATGTCTTCCAGGTGGTTGGCGTGAACGGGCAGCGTTTCGCCGGTGCGATGCGCGACACCGTGCATGTGCCCGCCATGGGCTCGGTCACCATCGCCTTCGACGCCGGCGAGGTCGCACCCTGGATGCTGCATTGCCACCACATGGCGCATATGGCGACGGGTATGATGACGGAACTCGATGTCCGTGCGTGATCCACGCACCATATGTGGATGTCTGCCTTGCGCAAGTATCCTTCGACAAGTATCCTTCGAGATGTGGAAGAGGTATGATTCGATACAAATTCTTGCCTGCGCCGACTATGGCAAGACGGTTGCATTCGCTTCACCAGCATCTCCGCCATAGGCCATGCGGAGTGTCTGAAATCCCATTTTGCGGGTCGTCTTGTCTTCGGCGATGATACCCTTGCGGTTCCAGCCGCGCTGGCGCGTCGTCTGTCGGCGCAGGCTGCGGAAGTCGTAGAGCAACCATGGGAACAGGCCGGCCACATAGCTGCATTCACCGGCGAGTCTGGCCTGTGCTGCGAGCACCTCGGCCTGCCGTTCCTCGGTGAAGAGAACCGATGGCGAGCCGTGGAATCCGGCCAGTGCGTCAGCACCGGTCTCGGAAATGACCACGGGCCGGTCCGGTGACGAATTGGCCAGCAACCGCTCCAGATTCTCGTAACCGGGTTCGTACCAGCCGAAATATTCGTTCAGCCCGATCACATCGAGCCGTTTGGTGAGACGATCCTCGATGCGGAAATGTTCGCGGTTGATCAGGCAGGCGGCCACGGTCAGCCGGGACGGGTCCTCCGTTTTTGCTGTCGCCGCCAGCGCCGACATGAAGGCCAGCCGCGCGTCGGTATCGGCGTTTTCGTTGCCGACACCCCAGAATACCACGCTTGCACGATTGAAGTCGCGCGTGATCAGCTCGCGGAGCTGGTTGCGCGCATTTTCGAGCGTCGCCGGATTGGCGAAGTCGATGGCCCAATAGACCGGGATTTCCTCCCAGAGAAGGATACCCATTTCATCCGCGATCCGCGCCGCCAGTTCGTGGTGCGGATAATGAGCAAGGCGCGCGGCATTGCCGCCGAGTTCGAGAACATGGCGGAAGCGGCGGCGAATATCCGCCTCGCCGGTGCACCGTCCCAGTTCTCGGTCATCCTCGTGCACGCAGATTCCCCGGAACTGCACGGGCTGGCCATTGAGAAGGATTTTGCGTCCGCTCACGGAGATTGTGCGAAAGCCGATCGTTTCTTGGAGACGATCGTCTTCACAGGTCACCGAAACCGGGTAGAGGAACGGATCGTCAGGGCTCCATGGTCGCGGGCGGCAAGGCCACTTTGCGTGTCCTCTTCCGTCGCGCACCTCCACCTCGCACATGCCCAGCCCCTCGACTTCGACCCGACAGACGGCGGCGGCACTGGTGGAAAGGCGCACATCGATCCCGACCGCGTCGCCTTCCGGCAGAAGAGCCATCCGGAAGTCGCGGATGAACAGCGCCGGCAACCGCAACAGCGATACCTCTCGGTGGATTCCGCCATAATTGAACCAGTCGAAATGGTCCATCGGCACGGCATCGGCGCGGCGGCTGTTGTCGACCTGGACCATCAACCGGTTGCCGCCTGCGAGCATGCGGTCCGTGACCTCGACGAAAAACGGGGTCGAACTGCCGTGGTGGATGCCGAGGAATGCGCCGTTGAGGAAGAGGCGTGCACGTCCGGTGGCGGCGCCGATGCGCAGGAACAATCGTTCACCTCCGGCCGCCGGCGGGATATCGAGCCGGCGCTCGTACCAGACGCTACCCTCATAGTGAAACCATTCCGGTCTCGCCATGTTCCAACAGCCGGGAACGGTCATCTGTTGCCAGTCGCCGCCGTCATGATCGCGCGGGACGATCCACTCGTCGATCGGCGTCGCATCATATTCGAACCAGCGCTGGCGCAATCCCTCGCAGAACGGATCGAGCACGAAATTCCAGTTTCCGCCGAGATCGACGACGGTGCGCCCACCCATCGCGATCATGCCGTCGACGCCGAGTTCGGGCGTGTTGAACGCCTGTTCGAAATCCTCCTTGTGCAGATGTGCGAAGGGATCGACCACCGCGTTGTCGTGTTCAGTCATGCCCGACAGTCCTTTTGTAACCGATGCCGATCATCCTGCGGAAACGCCAGTTCCGGCGTCCCGGCCACAAATGACCGTCGATCATCGCAATCGCGATCCAGCGAAACCATGTGGCGAATGTTGTGGAAACGCCCGGCTGGATCACCGGCCCGTGCACCCAGCCGTCCTGACGCCATGGCTTGTCGAGCGTGTCCGGGTATCCGCCATCGCTGTTTTGATTTTCCAGAAGTGCTTCGAGCTTTCGTTGAAGCCATGCTGCGATCTCATCGCTGCGGTATGGCGAGCCCTGTGCGGCATGCACGAGCAGGTCGACCTCATCCACATCGATGCAGGCCGAATGCCAGACCGGTTCGCGGGACAGAACGTAATCGACAGCCCTGTCCTGATAGGCCAGTTGTCGTCCGCAAGCGTACCAGATATGGAAATTGTGCATGGAACCGGCCATGGCGTGCAGCAGTCGCTCGCCGCCCTGCATCTGCCCGACACCCCAGAACCCTGTCGACGGTTCCTGCAGGCGGTCGTGCCAGTCGAAGAGAACGGCGAAGGCCTCACGAACCCGGCCGACGGTCAACGGATCACCTTCTTCCTTCAACAACCCGAGAAAGCTGGCGAGGTTGACGATGTTGTTGCCTTCCAGCCAGGGGTCGCGCAGATCCCGCTCGGCCAGCCAGGCCTTGAGCCAGACCGGGTCGAGCCACGGTCGAACGAAGTCGAGGACGGGCCGGTCTTCCGGTGCCAGAGCCTGCAATGCACCGAGCGTGTAATTGGTCACATGGAAATCGATATAGGCCCATGTGTCCTCGAGCGCCGGCCGCTTGTACACGGCATCGTCGGTCATGCCTTCGATGCGAAAGACGCCACTCGCGCAGCGATGCGAAAGCAGCCAGTTGGCGACGGACAGCCTGAGCGGGCCGGGCCAGTCCGCGAGCGCTCCCAGAAGATCGAGACACATGATGCCATTGTAGGTTCCCGGCAGCAGCATCCCCGGCCACCGGGCAACGTCCTGGCCGCGGTCGAAGAGCATGACGCCTTCGGGGTAATTCTTCCTGGCTTGAAGACTTTCCAGAAAGTGCCGGCTGCGGGCAGCCGCCCGGTCGATCATGTCCTGCAACGCAAGGTCGGAACCCTGAACGATCATTCTCAACCCTTCACCGCACCATCCGACATACCCTGCATCACCCGTCGCTGGGCAATAAGGAACACGATCGTCACTGGTATCGTCGTGATGATGGCGAGCGCCATGATGCCCTGAAAATTGACGCCGAGCTCGCCGGTCATGTTCAAGAGAGCTACCGGCAGCGTGTAGGTATCCGGGCTCCTGGAGATGACCAGAACAGGAAACCACTGAGCCCAGTTCAACAAAAAGGTTATAATCGTGACGGTGGCCACTACGGGCATTGCCATCGGCAGGACGACAAGGCGGAGGATCTCGAACTCATTGGCGCCATCGACGATGGACGCCTCTATGACTTCTCCTGGAATCGAACGGAAGAACTGTTCGAAGAGGAAGAACTGCACCGGTCCCAGTGCCAGGAAAAGGATGATGCCGGCATAGCTGCCGAGCAGTCCGATACTGAACATCACGATGTACACGGGAATGACGAGCAGCATGTACGGATACATCATCGTCAGGAGAAAGCCCGAGCGCAGCAGCTTGAACAGCCAGAGATCCGGCCGCCGTGTGATCGCGTAGGCGCCCATGGCCGTGATGGCCACGCCCACGACCGTCGACAGGCCGGTTATGAAGATGGAATTAAGGACGTAACGCCAGAGCGGAACGCCGCCGATATCGGCAATCTGGCGGAAGGCCGAGAAGTCGAACGATTCCGGCCACAGGCGTAAGGGACTGGTCAGTACTGCTTCCGCCGGACGGAAGGCGCCGAGCAGCATCCACCAATAGGGATAGAGAAAGAACAGGCTGCCCGCGAGTGCTATGACATAGGCGAACAGCCGGACAGGCAGGGAATGTTTCATCGCGAACGCTCCCCGATGCGGTAGGCCAGAAGTCCGATGATGGCGACGATCACGAACAGCACGGTCGACATCGCCATGGCCTCGCCGTAGCGGCCCTGATCGAACAGGCTGTAGGCGTAATAGCTCACGAAGTTGGTCGCACCGTTCGGCCCGCCCTTGGTCATGACGACGACGACGGTGAAGGTCTTGAGGAACTGGATGATGGCGTAGACGCCGTTGATGATCAGCGCCGGCTTCAGCTGCGGCAGCACGATGAGCACCTTGCGCTGCCAGCGATTGGCGCCGTCGATGGACGCCGCTTCTTCCAGCGCGCGGTCGCAGATGGCGAGATTGGCAAGGAAGATCAGCACATAGAACCCGGCGTGATGCCAGAGTTCGGCGATCAGGATGGCGATCACCGCCGTGTCCGGCGATGCGATCCCGCCGAACGCGGGCAGGCCGACCAGCTTGAGGAAGGCATTCACCGCACCGAAACTCTGGTCGTACAGCCAGCGCCAGACGACATAGCCGGCCAGATCGGGTGTTACCACCGGCAGGAACATGGCCACCTTGAAGAAGGTCTTGCCGGGGCCGATGGCCGTCGAATTGAGGAGCAGAGCGTAGACCAGCGCGAAGGCGAGATTGGCAATCACCGCGATGGCCGTGTAGAATAGCGTCGCGATGAGTGAGCGGATGAAGGTCGGATCCGAGAGCACCTTGGCGTAGTTCGAAAGGCCCACATAGTCGGGCTCCGGGCGCAGGGCGGTTGCCGATTTGGTCAGGGATACGTCGAAGCTGAGCACGATCGGCCAGAGGCCGAAGATGATCGTCAACAGCGCGAACGGCAGCGCGAACGCGTAGAATACCCAGACCTTGTTGGCGGATATGGGAACGGTGGCGGTGGCCATGTCATGCTTTCCGGTCTGCCTGCCCGGCCGTGCGGCCGGACAGGATCAAGGAGGATCGTCGACGAGCGATCAGCCTTCTTTCAGACGTTCGACCTCGTCGCGCATGGCCTCGGCCGTCTCCTTGATGAACGCGTCCCAGTCCGAGGGCGGATTGGCGATCGCATCGAGCAGGCGGCGATGGAACTCGGCCTCGAGTTCGGGGTAGTAGGGCAGGCTGGCCTCCGGGAAATCGTAGGCGTTCAGATGGCCCCTGGCCGCGGCGAAGTACTGGCGGCGTTCGGACAGATCGGAGATGTCGAGGTCCTTGCGCACGGCAGCGCCGACAAATTCGAGCGATGCCTGCTGCGCCGGCTTGGACAGGAGGGACTTGGCGAATTCGACCGCCATGTCCTTGTTCGGCGAATTCTCCGGCACGGCGACACCGCGCATGCCGCCGATCACGACCGCACTTTCCTTGTCGGCGAAGAACGCCGGCCATGGACCGACCTGGAAATCGCCATTCAGCGCCTCGCTGTCCCACTTCTTGACGTTCCAGTCGCCGACCCGGAACATCCCCGCCCGGCCACCCTCGATCACCTGATACATTTCACCGAAGGAGTGATTGATCGTATCCGGTGCGACGAAGCCGTATTCGGTGAAGGTCTTCAGGAATTCCTTGAGGACCTCGGCATGTTCGGGATCGTCGATGACGACATTGCCGTCCGGGTCGACGAGCGTATGCCGCAGGCCGGCGCCGAAGGTGAAGAGATCGAGCATGTGGATGAGGTCGCGCGGCTTGGCCGCTTCCAGAGCGAGGCCGAAGGTATCGTCACTGCCGTTGCCGTCGGGGTCGTCCGCACCGAACTTGACCGCAATCCGCTTCACATCATCCCAGGTGGCGGGGAAGGTCTCGCCAGTCTTCTCCAGCCACGAGGTGCGTACGCCGAAGCTCATCTGTACCCGCTGTACGGGCAGGATGATCGTCTTGCCGCCATATTGCGCTACCGACAGATCGGCGTCGGTCAGAAAGGCGCTGGTGTCGATCGAGGCGAGCACGTCCTTGAGGTCCACCAGACGCTCGGTCTGGGTCTCGATGCGGATCACGCGCTCGTAGTTGTTGAAGATCAGGTCCGGTGCGGTGTCGGTGTTGATCGCACCGATCACGCGGCCGAACCACTGGTCGGTCGGATAGTTGAGCGGTTTGACGGTGACACCCGGATGCTCCTTGGCGAAAGCCGCGCTGGCAGCCTCGAACCAGGCGTTGCCGTTGTCGCCCAGATCGTGCCAGATCACCAGTTCCTCGGCTTCGGCGCTGCCGCCGGCGCACAGTGCCAGCACCGCGGTGCCGGCAAGAACGGTCTTGATCATCTTCACTTTTGCCTCCCGAATGATCGCCTGTCGATGGCGTCAAAGTGTGTTTGAAGCCATAAAGGTAAACGTTTACCCTTTGCATCATAGGCATGCATCCTCTGTCTTGGCAATAGGGCAGGTGGAGAGTGGAAAATTTGGCAAGTTCGCGGGAAGAGGCGGGTCGGTCCGGGGCGCGGCGGCAGGTTTCCCTGACCACCGTCGCCGAGCGCGCAGGTGTCTCCATCGCCACGGTCTCGCGCGTCGTCAACGGCGTTGCGAACAAGGCTTCCGTCGACACGATTGCCCGCGTGCGTGCCGCCATCGACGAACTCGGCTACCGTCCTTCCGGTGCTGGCCAGGCGCTGCGGCGGCGGGAAAGCCGCATTGTCGCCGTCATCGCCGCCAATCTCGCCAATCCGGCCATGTCCGCCATTACCGCCTCGACGGAAGCCGCCCTGCGCGAGGCCGGCTATGTCATGGCACTTTGCGACAGCCACGATTCTGCCGACCTGCAGGACGAATATCTGCGCGAGATGCGGGCGCAACTGGTGAGCGCCTTCGTGCTGCTGGGTGCCGTGGAGAGCCCGGTTCTAGAACAGATCATGGCTGCCGGCGAAACGGTTCTCTTCGTCAACCGCGAGCACCCGCACAACGTGCCAGCATCTTATGTCGGCATCGATAACCGTGTCGCCGGACGGGATGTTGCCGAGCAGGTCGCCGCATGGCAGGCGAAGCATGTTCTCGTGATCCACGGTCCGATCTCGTCATCTGCGACGCGAGAACGTGTAAACATGTTCCGAAAACAGCTCGGGTCCCTGCTTCCCGATGCCGGCATCGACGTTCGCGGATCGATGTCGCCCGACCATCTCAAAACCGGTTTCGAGCTCGCCTCGTGCCGGCTGAACGACACCGGGCATGCGCCGGACGTCATCTTTTGCCTGAGTGACCTCATTGCCTACGGTGCCGCCCGGGCTTTGCGCGAGCGCGAAATCGGGGTGCCGGAAACCTGCAGGATCATCGGCTTCGACGACAATCCCCTGAACGAGTGGATCGCGCCCTGGCTGTCGTCAGTGCGCGTCCCCTACGAGGATTTCGGCGATGCAATCGTGTCATGCCTTAAGGATGCCTGGGCAAAGGGTGAGGTTTCGCGAACGTTCCTTCAGCATAGGCTCATCGTGCGGTCGTAAGTCGTTCCTGGCGGCCCGTCTGGCGATCGGTCAGAGCCACAACATGCGGCTCTGTTGCAAATTCGGATTCGAGTCGAGTTAAACGAGTTTTCGATGTAGTTTATACAGCCTTCGCCATTTCGGCTTCGATGGTGAGCGCATTGCGAAAACGGCAATGGGTGGTCTCGTCCGGAACCGGTTTGTGCAGCTCAAGTCCGGTGAAATCGAGCCGAACCCGCAGGCTTTCCTCAAGCCTGGGATCGCTCAGCCCATGCTAGGGGCATGGAACGTTCGAACCGCTACGTCGATGAACACGGGTTGCCACTTGCGGGATACAGACAGTTCTGATGAACCGGCTCGATGTCTACCGACCAAAGGCAGGTGGCCGGTTCCTCTGGTTGATCATTCAGAGCAATCGTAAGCCTGCGGTGAAGGCCACTGTTTTTCACTTGCCAGGCTCGTCAGCCATGATGTGCTCGATAAGTTCTGGTTCACATTGTTCTGTAATGAGGAACTGGCGGATGCCGCCGGGCCATGAGCGGATGTCTTCGAGGAGTTCCTGCAGGCTCTCGATGCCGCGTTTGGTGAAGGCCTTGATGTCGGTTTCGGTTCCGTCGACGACGTCGATCATCTCGCCATAGTTGACGCTGTCGGAATTGGCGGCGATGACTTTTCGAGGAGCTCCTGGTTCTCGCCGATCATTCTTGCGACGTGTTCGAGAGTGAAGACGCAGGTAACGCGGGCCATCAGGCTGCCTCGGGCGCCTGTCTTTGTCGGGCGGACCAGTTCCATGGCAGAAGGTCCGCCAGTTGCCGGACGGGCAGGCCCGGCATCCGGGCGAGGACGTCGGCGAACCAGGCCTGCGGGTCGATGTCGTTGAGCCTGGCGGTGACGATCAGGGAGTACATGAAGGCGGCACGCTCGCCACCCCGCGGCGAACCCGCGAAGAGCCATGCCTTGCGTCCCAGAGCCACACCTACCGGAACGACCCGTTCTTGGCACAATTCGATGCCGTCGGGAGGAGGCGTCCACCCCATCATTGAGCCATCATTCTGGATAACCCGGAGCGATGTGATCGCGGATCAGTCCGGCACCGATTTCACAAAGCCGTTCGGTTAGCACCTTGCCGGTTTCGGCGGTGCTCAGTTTCGGATCACCCATCCAGACCCCATCGGGCGCCGTCTCGGCGGCAAGAACCGGTGCTTGGATGTTGACCCCCGCATAACGGATCGCGGCGAAACCGCCAATGTCGACACCCTTGACCTTGCCGCTTCTCGCAGGCGGCCGCATCAGATCTGGACGCAGGATGCCGGGATAGTGGTAAAGCCCTATCGAGGTGAGCGGATCACCGCCGTGACCAGACGATTTCTTGGCCGTCTCCGCCCCAAGAATTTCCGGCAATAGGCCATAGGCGATCTGCCAGAGATACATCGATGGGATAAAGATGCCTTCCTTGTCGCGCCAACGTACCGCCACCTCTGTGATCGCCGGGACGTTGCCGCCATGGCCGTTGATGATCAGGATCTTGCGCAAACCGTGCCGCACAAGTCCTTCGATCATGTCGTCCAGCAGTGCCGTCAGAGTCGATAGCCGGATAGAAATGCCGCCATAGCTTGAATCGAAATAGTCCTTACCGCCAAAGGGAATGGGCGGTGCTACAAAAGTCGGAACTCCGTAGCCGCGGGCGGTTCGCGCCATTTCCAGCGCCACGCACTCGGCGGCCAGATAGTCGCCCATCGGCGCATGCGTACCCTGGTCTTCCAGCGATCCCATCGGCAGCAGAATGACGGCATCACCGGTCAAGTGTTCGCGCGCTTCCTGCGAGGTCAACTCCTGCATCTTCAGCTTATCGATCATCCGCGACGTATCTCCTATCTAGTGTCAGCGGGAGACCTCCCCGCTTTGCCGGGTAGGTAAGCATAGTTTGGACGGCTCCGGCAGTCCATCGTGGGCTTTCATTCGTGAGCAACCACGCACGCGAATGGAACTCCAACGATGGCTT
The DNA here is from genome assembly GCA_020638465.1 of Geminicoccaceae bacterium. NCBI lineage: Bacteria > Pseudomonadati > Pseudomonadota > Alphaproteobacteria > Geminicoccales > Geminicoccaceae > Geminicoccaceae bacterium. The sequence goes on along the minus strand of JACKIM010000003.1, from coordinate 173,844 downwards.
TGGTACATGGATCGAGGTTCGGGCGGAATTCGTCCCTCCCTGCTCATTTTTCATGCCACTCTCACGGTGACGGGCTTGGTATCGCGGATCATCTTGTTCGCTGCGGCAATGACCAGAGCGATCTCCTGACACTGAGTGCCAAAGGAAGCGCGCCGACAAATGGCCGTCATTGCTCAAACGCTTGATCCTTGAGATGGCGGTTTCCACCAGTGACTGCCGGCCATATCCATGCTTCTTCTGCCAGGCCATGCGACCGTGATCTGCGATTTCGGCGGCATGACATTCACGCGTCGTTCCTCCATCTGCCTGGCCGGGCGGCGGGATCGAGTTGCGTGGAGGCGGAACGACGATCTTCGGTGGCGAGTGTTTGGGCCGGGCATCGCGAATGGCGGCATAGACCGGAGCGCCGTTATAAGCACCATCGGCCGTGACCGAACGGACCCGCCCGCCCGCTTCGAAAAGTGACATGATCCAATCAGCCTGCAGCACCGCGCTCAAGACGTGGCACAGCATCGAGCGGCACAGCGCGCTCGGCATACCATAGATCATGGGCAAGCTGCATCCTGGCCCAAAGATCAGGTCCGTTGCCAAACATACGCCCGAGCTTCACGGCGACCTCCCCGCTGACTGGATTCTTCCCGGACAGTACCCGGTGTAGGTGAACACGGCTGATACCCAGATGACGAGCGGCTGCGGATACCGACATGCCAATCTCCTCAAGCTGCTCATGCAGAAGCTCCCCCGGATGGGTTGGGGGGCGCTTCATATCTGTGATGTGGTTCATGCTCATGCTTGCGCTCTGCACTGGTTGAGAAAAGGGAGGCCCCCCTCCCGAAATCTAGAGCTTTTCCCGTTCAGGCGGAATAGCCTGAACGATCAGGAAATGCGTCGAAACAAACAGATAGAGCCAGTTTTCCGATTTCACCTAATCGGGAAACGCTCTAGTGATACTGGACAAGATCCACATCATCAGGACCGCGATCGGTCCAGACAAAGGTGATCCGACATGGCCCGTTGACTGCCACCGAATGACGCTCCGGCGACGTCCCCTGAAGGGGATGACAATGAAAACCGGGAAGATCGAGATCCCTCAAGCTCCCCGCAACATTCAAGGCGTCCAGGCGCACGAAACAGCGCTTCGTCAGCTCGCTCGGCACACTCTTGCTACTCCCCTCGAAAAACAGCTCCCGCAATCCCTTATGCCGAAAGCCCAAGATCATGCGGCACTCCAAAGATCAGACACGCCGCTGAGATTGGCGTGATGCATCACGCCTCCCTTGGTTTGGTGATTGGGCCTCTATTCGCTTGTCAAAAAATCAGCCCGCCCCTTGAAGTGGACAAGATGCATGTAACATGTCATGTTTCATGGCGCAAGAAGCGAGATGTTGAGATCTTTGCCCGTCAGAAATCGAGCATTTTCCTGAACCGCCAGCCATCGAGTCCCCTGCCGATGGCGCTTGTTTCGGGTCAGAATACAGGTATGGGAAAACAAAGTCTGATTATTCGGAATCGCATTGGGTTTTCTGGCCCACCTTGACAGTGAGCGCTTGGGGGTGAAATTCCTCGGCGACTCGACCAATTATTCGAACTGCTCAAGCATGCCTCTCGAGCTCAGTTCCATGCCGAAGCCGGGGCGATCGGGGAGTTTGAGGAGGCCGTTCTCGGGGGTGGGTTCGCCCGTGAAGAGGTTGCCGAAGACGGGGCGGATGGAGCGGCCGTCTGGAGCAGAGGTGACGTATTCGCAGTTGGGGGCGGCGTTCTGGCTGGCGATGAAGTGGTAGGAGTAGGGGCCAGAGCCGTGGGGAATGATGGGGATGTCGTAGGTGCCGGCATGGGCTGCTATCCGCAGGAGTTCGGTGAGGCCGCCCATCCACATGACGTCGGGCTGAAGGATGTCGATGGTGCGCTCTTCGATCAGGCGTCTGAAGCCGTAGCGGGAGTAGGTGTGTTCGCCCGTGGTGAATTTCAGCGTCGGATGGGCTTGTCTGATCTGGCGGTAACCTTCTGTGTCGCCAGGGTGCAGAACTTCTTCCCACCAGTTGATGTTCAGATGCTTGCAGGCCTCGGCGAGTTCGATGGCGTAGGTTGGCGTGAGGGCCATGTAGCAATCGACCATCAAGGGAAATTCGGGGCCGACGGACTGGCGCTGTGCATTGAGGAATTCGACATTGGCGCGCAGACCGTCGATGCCGTCGAAATGGCCATGCGGCAGGGGAACTTTCGCGCCCCAAAAGCCCATGTCACGGATGGCTTCAGCCTTGGGGCCGGTGCAGTAGAAGGCGAGTTCGGGTCGGCTCAGGCCGCCGATCAGGTTGTAGACGGGCTCGTCGCGCAGCTTGCCGAGCAGATCCCAGAGTGCCAGGTCAACCGCGGAGATGGCGGCGATGGGCAGTCCAGTCTGGCCGTAGGGCAACGAGGCTCGGTAGAGCTGATCCCAGATCAGGTTGATGTTGCGGGCATCCTGGCCGATCAGGAAGCGCTGGAAATGGTGCTGGATCAGCCAGGCGCCGGGAGCTCCGCCAAAGCCCGTGGCAATTCCGCAATGGCCGCTTTCGGTCTCGATCTCCACCACGAGCGAGCCCAGAACGTCGATGCCCCAGCTGGTGCGCGAGGCCTTGTAGCGTTCGTGTCCCGACATCGGGTTGGCGATCAGCGAACCGATCAGCCAGTGTTCCTTGCCTTGCTGGAAATAATCGCCGCCGCTGCCCTTGCCGGCGACCTTGCTGACGGTGACTTTGGCAATTGTGAAGTTCATCGGCCCCGTCGCCCTCAGTAGGTTGCGCGACCGCCGGAGAGATCGAAGACCGCACCGGTGGTGAAGGAATTTTCGGCCGAACACAGCCAGGCGATCATTGCGGCTGCTTCATCGACCTCGAGAAACCGCCCACGCGGGATCTTGGCGAGCATGAAATCGATATGCTCCTGGCTCATCTGATCGAAAATGCGGGTTCTGGCGGCAGCCGGAGTGACGCAATTGACCGCGATATTCTGGTCCGCGTGTTCCTTGCCGAGGGATTTTGTGAGCGCGATCACGCCTGCCTTGGACGACGAGTAGGCGGCGGCATTCGGATTGCCCTCCTTGCCGGCGACCGAAGCAATGTTGACGATGCGGCCATACCCCGTCTTGGTCATTTGCCTGAGCACTGCCCGGCAGCAATTGAAGGTGCCCGTCAGGTTGATCTCGATGATCTGGCGCCATTCGGCTGGATCGTAGTCGATGACCTTGCCATTCGAGCCAGCAATACCGGCCGATGCGACCAGGATATCGACAGGTCCCAGATCCGTATTCACGCGCGCGGCGACCTCTTCGACACCTGCGGTATTGGTGACATCGACACCATAGGCGTAAGCGCGCTCGCCAAGCTCGGTGGCCACCGAAGATGCCAATGCTGCGTCCCGGTCCCAGATCGCGACGGTGGTGCCGGATGCCAGAAGCCGCTTGACGACGGCAAGGCCGATCCCCTGCGCACCACCGGTAACGATGGCGATCTTGTCTTTGTTGTCATGGGTTGTCATGGTTGGATCCCGCTTGTCCTAAAACAGGGCCGGCAGTGTGAGAGTGATGGCCGGAACGAACATGATGAGTGCCAGACCGGCGATCAGTACCGCAAAGAACGGTATCAGCGGTCGCATTGTTTTGGCGTAGCTGACATTGCCGATCCGGCAGGCCAGCAGCAGAAGGATCGCCACAGGCGGCGTCAGGGCGCCGAGCAATACCGTGACCACGGTGACGATGGCGAAATGAATCGGATCGAAGCCGTAGGTGCTGGCAATCGGGGTGAGGATCGGCACGACCAGGATGAGGGCGGAGATCGTTTCGACGAACATGCCCACCACCAGCAGGAACAGCGCTACCAATACGAGAATCAGATATCCATTGTCGGTCAGCGCAAAAAGCCACGAAGCAATCTGAGCGGGAATGCCCGCCCGCGCGATCAGCCAGGAGAAGAGTGCAGCACCGCCAAGAATAACCAGGATGGAACTACTGGCGATTGCGGCATCCAACACGAAATTGTAGGTCAAGCGCAAATCGAGCTTGCGCACGATGAAGCCGTAGACGAGGCCATAGGCAACGGCAACGATGCCTGCCTCGGTCGGGCTGAACACGCCCGACTGGATGCCGCCGACGATCAGGACCGGCATCATCAGCGCTGGCCCGGCCTTGCGCAAAGCCTCACCGATCTCGCTGACGCTCGCGCGCTCATAGCGCGGTGCACCGATGGCATCGGCCTTGAGCCAGACCATGACCATCAGGCAGGCGGCAATCACCAGGCCCGGAACGATGCCGGCAAGAAAAAGATCGCCGATAGAGAGCCCGGTCATCGCGCCATAGATCACCATCAGAATCGAGGGTGGAATGATAGGGCCGATGATGGCGGAAGACGCGGTGATCACTGCCGACCATTCAGGCTTGTAGCCCTCGCGGGTCATGGCCGGCATCAACATTCCGCCCACAGCCGCGATATCGGCCGAGGCCGAGCCCGAAATACCGGAAAAGAGCACGGAAGTTGCGACATTGACATGACCCAGCCCGCCGCGGAAATGGCCGACCAACCGGCGTGCGAGCAGCACGATTGCCTCGGTAATGCCCGAGAGGTTCATCAAATTCCCCGCCAGGATGAAGAGTGGGATCGCCAGAAGTGCGAAGCTGTCGAGGCTGGAGAAGAAGCGCTGTGGCAGGATCAAAAGCGGTACTGTTCCGTCGGCGAGCAAGGCCGCGACCGAGGACAGGCCCATGGCGAATGCGATCGGTACGCCAATGCCGAGCAGGACGATAAAACTGACAAAGAGCACGATCATGGTCATGGTGCCGGGGTCTCCTCATCCACCGGTCCTGGCCGGACGAGCGTGGCCAGAATGGTCAGGGCCGCACCGATCGGAATGGGGGCAACGAACCAGCCGCGCGACAGGCCAAGAGTTGGCGACATGGCCGGCAGATTGCGCAGGAAGAACTGATAGCCCTGCCAGACCAGGAAGGTGCAAAACAGGATCGAGAGTCCATCGACCAGAACGCGGCGATGGCGCAACAGGCCCGCACCTGTCATGGCGCCCAACTCAACGTTGATCTCCTGGCGCCGCAGGGCGACGAGCGGCAGGGTCAGCATCACTGACCAGACCAGAAGCAGGCGGGTGACTTCTTCGGTCCAGAACAGTTGGAAATGCAGAATATAGCGGTTGACCACCTGCAAAAATACCAGCGTCATCATGGCCGAGAAAATCGTCACGGCAATAGACGACAACAGATGGCCCGCCACCTTGACGGTGCGGCTCATGGAAGATCTCCGGTCCAGGAAACGAGGCCCCGGCTATCGTGACCCGGGGCCTGTTGGCATGACTATTGCGCAGCTCGGATTTCAGCCAGGAGTTCGGTGGCACCGGCCTTTTCGGCGAATGCGTCCTGCACCGGTACCAGCGCCTCCTGGAAGGGCCCGGTATCGACTTCATTCAGGTTCATGCCCAATTCGGCAAGCTGCTCGAACCATCCATTCTCGCGCTCGGCGCGTTCGGCGCGCTGCTGTTCGGCAACCTCCTGGGCCGCGCTCAGGATCGCCTCCTGCTGATCGGCCGGCAGGCCATTGAAAAGGTCGTTGTTGATGGCAAAGCTGCCATCGAAAAGGATGTGGCGGGTCTTGGAACCGTAATTGGCGACCTCGAAGATCTTGTAGGTCACCGCGACCTCGGGTGTGCCCTCCATGGCATCAACCAGCCGGGTCTGTAGTGCGGTATACATCTCCGGCCCGGGCACTGGGGTTGGCTGCGCCCCCAGCGCTGCAAAGGTCTCGATGAAAACGGGGCTTTCGGGCACGCGAATCTTCACCCCCTCAAAATCCGCAGGAGCATTTATCGGCTTCTCTGCGAGATAGGTGTCGCGATAACCAGCGAGTATCCAGTTCAACACCTTGATATTAGCCTGTCCCGCCAATTGGTCGGCGAGGCCGGAGCCGATCTCGCCGTCGACTACCTTCGTCCAATGTTCTTCCGAGCCGTAGAGATAGGGTAACGACAGGATACCGAAGGCCGGGACGTAATTGGCATAAAGCCCACTCTCACCATAACCCATGTCCAGCGTGCCAAGCTGCACGCTTTCGATGATCTCGCGCTGGCCGCCCATCTGACCGGCGGGCAGGATCTCCACTGCGAGTGCGCCATTGGTGATTGCCGAGACCCGCTCGGCGAAACGTTCCGCGGCGATATGCTGTTCGGATGCGGTCGGCAGGTGGTGGGCGAAGCGCAAGGTACGCTCTTGCGCCTCCGCACCCATTGCGGCTGCCATCGTCAGGGCCACGGCGCTGCCGGCAATAATGATTCTACGGTTGAATCTCATGTTAGCCTCCCATTCAGCCGGGTGATCTTCCCGGAATTTTGATGGGGATGATCTAGCATCCGGAGCCATTCAGTTCTAATGAATGATTTCGCATTATCAATATCATTTTCGTATCGGAAACTTACATGGTGAAACGCCAACTTGCCAGTTTGCGCATGCGGCACCTGTCCCTGATCTCGGCTCTTGGCCAGACCCAAAATCTTCATCAGGCCGCCGAACAGACTTACATGACCCAACCCACGGCCACGCGGCTTTTGCGCGATGCCGAGGAAATCCTGGGCTCCACCCTGTTCGAGCGTATGCCGCGGGGCATGCGACCCACGCCACTCGGCGCCGATGCAATTCACTTCGCTGATCGCATTCTCTCGCAGCTGGAGATCTTCAGCACGGATCTCAAAATCAAGCGCAACGGCGGTCATGGTTTGCTGGTTATCGGTGCCATCATGGGTGCCGCGCCGCACATCGTGGCGAGCGCTGTGGCTGAAATGAAAAAGGCTCACCCACTGCTGACGATCCGCATTCTCGGCGAGACCTCAGACATGATCTTGACCATGCTGGAGCGTGGCGAACTGGATTTTGCCGTGGGGCGCTTCGCCAATCGTATGCAGCACAATCTTTTTGCATTCGAACATCTGGCCGAGGAAAAACTCAGCATTGTCGCCCGCTGCGACCATCCGCTGTTCGACAATCCGCCCACCCGCCTGCAACAACTGGCAAACCTGCCCTGGGTCCTTCAGCCGGAGGCAACCGTCGCTCGCCAGCTGCTTGAGGCCGAATTCGCCAATCATGGCATGACGACCCCTATCAACCGCATTGAAGTCGCCTCCATTTTCGCTGCCCTGCAGCTTCTGCAGAATTGTGAAGCTGTAGCCATGCTCTCGAAACCCGTCGTCGCCGACTATTTAAGGGCCGGTATTCTGCTGGAACTACCGCTTGCCATCGACTGGAAACTGAGCGGGTTCGGATTGCTCACGAGACGTTCGGAAACTCTTTCAGGCTTCGCTGATGAACTCGCCGGACATCTGCGCCGAATCGCCAGGCAGCAGGAACTGTTAGGTTAACGTCGATGTCGAGGTTTGTGACGCCGGCTTTTGAAAATCGCCGAGAGCGAACATCGGCGCACCGGCGATGTTAAGTTCGGGGGCGAAGTCCGCCTTGAGGATGCAACCGCTGTCGGATTCTGTCATGTACAGGGTTCTACCGTCCGGACCGCCGAAAGCGCAATTGGTGGTGCCGAGCCCGCGTGGCGAGCGGATGACCGCGATGGCCCGGCCGAGGCCGTCATGGACCCAGACAAGACCCATACCAGTCTGGCAGACGACAACGCCATTGCTGGCGGTCAGGGCAAGGCCGTCGGGGCCGGCGCGGCCGCCCGAGAACTGCAGGAAGAGGCCGGCCTTGTTGACCCTGCCGCTGGGCGAAAGCGGCAGGCGCCAGACAGCATTGGCGCGGGTGACGGCGAGGTAGAGCGTGTGCCCGGCACGGTCGAGGACGAGCCCGTTGGGACTCGGCACCTTGTCGATCAGGCAGGTGAGTGCGCCGGTCCCGGGCTGCCAGCGATAGACGCGGCCGGTCGGGTCCTGCAGGCCCGTCTGGCCCTGGTCGGTGAAGTAGAGGGTGCCGTCATCGCCGAAATGCAGGTCGTTGCAGCCCTTGAAGCCTTCAGTGTCGCAATCCCTGAGAGCTGGTGTAACGCTGCCGGATGCGGGATCGAGCTGCATGATGCCGTTCTGGAAATCGGCGATGAAGATCCGGCCATCGGCATGGATCTTGAGGCCGTTGGGCTGGCCGTCATATTCCGCGATCTGGCTGATCTCGCCCGAAGGATCGGCACGAAAGACACGGCCAAAGGGAATATCAACAAACCAGAGATTTCCCGCTCGATCGAATGACGGGCCTTCGAGAAAGCTGTCCACCGTCTGGCCGCGACGGTTGCGCTCGGCCCAGTAGGAGCCGACGCCGGTCCGGCGCAGGGCGGGTGGCAGTTCGGTGAAGACTTCGGCATCGATGATGACGGGTTCGGGGGGCGGATAGGTCATGGGCGTCATCCGAAGGTGAAGGCCGGCAGGAAGAGGGCGATCTGGGGAAAGGCGATCAGGAGCAGCATGAAAAGCAGTATGATGGCGAAGAAGGGGGCCGTTCCCATGATCACGTCCTCGACCTTGACCTCCTTTGAGGAACTCGCGACGACGAAGAGAATGACGCCCAATGGCGGCGTCAGCTGGCCGAGCTCGACCAGAATGACAACGAAAACACCAAACCATATCGGGTCGACGCCGAATGCGAGAAGTGCGGGGAAGATCACTGGCACGATGATCGCGATCATGCCGAGCCCTTCCATGAAGCAGCCGAGGATCGCGAACACGACCATGATGATCAAGAGGAAGGTGACCCGCGAAACTTCAGCGTTTTCGAGTGCCGCAACGAGGTCTTCGCCGACACCGGAAAGAGCGGTTGCATAGGCGAAGATCATCGAGGTGAAAACGATGAAGAGAATGTTGCCCGACATCGAGGCCGTTCGTGACAGCGCTCCCTTGAGCAGGTCGAGGTTGAGGCGGTTATAGAGGGCGGCGATCAGGACAGCACCGACGGTGCCGACGGCACCCGCTTCGGTCGGTGTCGCAAATCCGCCATAGATGCTGCCCAGTACGATCACGATGAGCAGTAGGAACGGGACGATATCGAGCAGGGCGCGGCCAAGTTCAGGAAGCGGTGTAGGTGCTCCCTGCACTGGCGCGAGCGACGGGTTGAGGCGGACGCGGATGGCGATGAACAGCATGTAGAGACCCGCCAGGACGATGCCCGGCACCAGTCCGGCGGCGAACAGTCGTGCGATCGAGGTCTCGGTGAAGGTCGCATAGACGATCATCGTGATCGAGGGTGGGATGAGGATGCCCAGTGTGCCGCCAGCGGCAAGCGAGCCGGCGATCAGCCGCTTGTCATAGCCTCTCGCCGAGAGTTCAGGCAGGGCGACGGTGGACATGGCGGCGGCGGTGGGTGCGCTGCCTCCCGAGATCGCAGCGAAAATGCCACTGCCGGCGATGTTGGTGTGCAACAAACCGCCGGGAAGCCGGCGCATGAAGGGGGCGACGCCATTGTAGAGGCGTGTTGCGAGACCCGAGCCGAGCAGGATTTCGGCCATGAGCACGAACAGTGGAATGGCAGCGAGCGTGAAGCTGTTGGCCGCACCCCAACTGACGAGACCGAGTGCCTTGAAACCGGCAAAGCCCTTCAGCAGCCAGATATAGACCAGGCCGGCACCAGCCACGGCGAATTGTACCCACATGCCGCCAACGATCAGGCCGATCAACAGGCCGAAGGCGAGTAACGCTTCCATCAGGGCCTCTCCCCGGGCCGGTGCAGGGTCAACAGGAACTGCTCGACAAGGAACAGGCCGATCACCATGAAGCCGAGCGGCGGCAGGAGCTGCGGAAGCCAGAGCGGCGTGCGCAAGACTGTCGGCGCGAACTTGCCACGGGACATCGAGCTCAGCATCACGTCGAAAGCCTTCCAGGCGAGGATCGCGCATATCACCATCGCCACGATGACGAAGATGCGGGTGATCCATATCCGGGCATTGGCAGGCAGCTTGTCGAACAGGAAATGCACGCGGAACAGCGCGCCCCGGCGCAGGGCGAGTGCGGCTCCCAAAAAGGTCAGGAAGACCACGCCGTAGCCGGTCATCTCCTCGGCAAACCCGAGCGAGTAATTGAACATGCCGCGCAGCATGGCCTCGCCACAGACGAGAATGACCAGCGCGACGAGGACGAGGCCCGTGGCAAAGCGGGTAGCACCCGCCGCCACGTCGAAGACGGGACCGGCTGAAGCCGGTCCCCCCTCCACACCCGAAGGTTCGGTGCTCATCCTACTTGCCGATGGCGGCGCGGACGGTGGCCAGCGCTTCCACATATTCGGGCCCGTTCTCCTCGGCCCAGGACTCCCAGAAAGGTGCGAGCTTCTCGCGAGCCATGTCGGCATCACCTTCGGCCGCATCGACCAGGGTCATGCCCGCCTTGGATTGCGCCTCTTTCTGGACTTCCTCGTCCTCAAGGAAGGCGGCGGTTGTCGCCGGCCCCTCTTCGGACACGATCTGGCGAAGCGTTTCCTGCACGCCCTCATCCAGCGCCTCGAAGGAGTCCATGTTGGCGATGATCATCGAGTTGCCGTAATTGACCGAGAAACGGTAGTTGTAGGGCAGGAACTCGTGCCAGTTCTTGGCCCCACCGGCGCTGGCGGTCAGCACGCCCTCGATCACTCCGCGCTCGAGCGAGGTCGGGACTTCGCTGCCGGAAAGCGTGATCGGAGCCCCACCGAATTCCTCGATGAAACGGCCCTGTTCGGGCGACGTGACCCGGATCTTGTGGCCGTTCAGATCCGCGAGATCGTCGATCTCGAAGGTGGTGAAGATCGTCTGTTCGGGATAGCGGTAACCGCCCAGCAGCACCACACCCTGCTCGGCGAAGGCATCCGCCAGGGTCGGCAGTAGCGCCTCGTAGGCCGCATTCCATTCTTCGTCATTCTCGATCAGCATCGGCAGGTTAAGCACCCGCGCGACCGGCACATTACCCGAGAAGAAGAAGTCGGCGGCAAAGTCGACGATGCCGTCTCCGACGGCTTGCGTGATGTCCGAGGAGGCGATCTGCAGGGTCTTGCCGAGATGCAGGTCGATCGTCAGTTCGCCGTCCGTCTCCGCGGCAACGCGCTCGGCGATCCGGGTCATACCCTTGACAGCTGCGGTCGTCGACACGGACGAGTAGGTGTAGGCGGTCCACTCCGTGGCCTGAGCCGCGGCAGCGGTGGCCAGAAGAATGGCGCTGGCACCGATGGCCTTGAGTTTCATGTTGTCCTCCGTCGCACCGGATCGGTGCATTTGGGTTGGTCATTGATGGGCTTGTGGCATGTTGCTACTTCCAGGGCGTTTCTTCCCAGATTGTCTGTGCAACTGAGTTCTGCACCTTGGCCACATCGGCAAATGCGTCGCCTGCGACGAAGGCTAGGGGATTGCCCTGTTCGGCCATCATCGACTGGAACTCCGCATTGTCATTCACCGCAGAAAGTGCCTGCAGCAGGCGTTCGGTCACATCAGGTGAAAGACCTGCCGGACCGACGATACCACGCAGAGAGGACATCTCGATGTCGTAGCCCTGTTCACTGGCGGTCGGCACATCGGGGCGGAATGTCGAACGCTCATCGTCGAGAATCGCCAGGACTCGCAGTTCGTCGGGAAAGCTCGTCGTCTGGCTGAGCGTCATCGTCCCGGCGGCGACATGCCCGCCCATGATGGCGGTCCGCGCCATCGATGCACCCTTGAAGGGCACCAGCGTGAACTCGACACCGGCTGCTTGTTCCATCATGTTCGCAGCGAAATGATCGTTGCCGCCGAGTGATGAGAGGCCAACGGTGATCGCCCCCGGATCCTGCTTTGCGGCTGCGATCAAATCGTCCAGCGTCTGGAAATCTGATGTAGCACTGACGACGATGGTGTTGGGATCCTGAACGAAGTTCGCTAGATAGGTGAAGCTGTCGACATCGTAGTCGGCGTCCCGGTCATAGGTCAGAGCCAGTGCTGCCGGCAGATTGAACGTGCCGAGCGTATAGCCATCGGGATCGGCGGATGCGACCTCGGTAAAACCGATCTGACCGCCAGCGCCGGGCATGTTCTTGACAACGACGGCTGCACCTTCGCCAAGTTCCTTTTCGAGAAACTGTGCGACGGTCCGCGCCATGACATCGGTGCCGCCGCCGGCAGAATAGCCGACCACGATCTCGATGGGTTTCTCGGGATATTCGGCGAGCGCCGGTGTGGCCGAAAGGCTCACGAGCATGAGAGCCGCCAGGGTTTTCTTCATTTCGCTTTGCTCCCTTGGTTGTCTGCGAAAATCTGTTCGTCGATGCCGTAGCAATGCGACGCGCTCTTCCAGAAGAGGTCGTCGCGCGCGGTGTGATCGAGGCTGGCTGTCAGTCGTTTGAAGGCGTTCCACAGGGTCCGGTAGGCGAACTGTCCCTTGTCGACGGGAAAGTTGCTCTCGAACATGGCACGCCTGGTGCCGAAGAGTTCGATGCAGGTTGCAACGAACGGTTCCCAATCGGCAGCAAGGTCGCACGAATGGGGAGGGAGGGCCGCGCCGGCATATGTGTAGCCCATGACCGAGAGGCCAAAGCCGCCGATCTTGATGCGGGTATTCGGCAGTTCGGCGACGGTCGCCAGTGACTGGCGCCAGGCTCGAAAGTTCTCCGGATCCCCGTGTCTGAATGGGCCAACGCCCAGCGGGCCGCCGCAATGATCCACGATTATGGTCAGATCCGGCAGCGCCCGTGCCAGCTCCACCACTTCGGCGAGTTGTGTGTGATAGGCCCAGACGTCGAGACAGAGTCCGTGTTCGCTCAACAGGGTGCAGCCTTCACGGAATGCGTCACTGCGCAAAAGCCCATCGGGTGCGGGGTGCGGATTCGAGCGCACCGTCGGATCCGGGTGGTAGGCGGTCGTATTGCGGACGCCGCGCACATGACCGCTTCCTGCAAGGGTGAGGGCTTCCAGTATGGGCCGGACCCTGCTGCCCAGTTGCAGGTCGGCAAAAGCGACGATCCCCACAGGGTGCAGGGGCTGGTCTCGGCACCAGTCGAGGATTGTTTCCACCTCGCCCACGGGCTGCAAGGCCGTCGGCCCGTCGTGACGATAGCTGGTGCGGCACTGAATATAGATACTGGCACGCACGTCATGTCCCGCTTCGACATCACCCCGGAACTCGGCGGCACGGTAACGGCCTTCGGGCCGGTCCCAAAGGTGATGGTGGGCATCGAGGATGGGCTGCCCGGGTGCGATCACGTCCTCGCACACCAGAGCGAGCCAATCCTCGCGTACCGCATGATGGGGACCGGCCATGACCACGGTTCAGTCTTCCGCCTTGGCGGTTTTGCTGCTTTCGAAGAAGCGGTGCTTGATCATCGGGCCGACGATAACGGCGATGGTGAGTGCCACGAGAACGAGGCTGGTCGTGTTGGCGAACAAGACCGTCCAGTCGCCGCGGCCGATGCGAAGCGCGAGGCGTAGGTTTTCCTCGGCGAAACCGCCCAGGATAAGCCCCAGTACGACCGGTGGCAGCGGGTAGTTCAGCTTGTCCATGACATAGCCGATCGCCCCGAAACCGAGCATCAGGTAGACGTCGAACATGCGTCCGTGGATTGAATAGACGCCGATCAGCATCAGCACGATGATCACCGATCCGAGCAGCGGGCGCGGCAGGTTGAGCAGTCGGGCAAAGCTGTTGGTGGCGAGCGAGCCGCCCAGAAGGACGAGCAGGACGGCACCGAACAGGAACTGCCACATGAAGCCGAAGACGATGTCCGGATTGTCGCGGAAGAGCATCGGTCCGGGCTGCAATCCGTGGACGAGAAGTCCGCCGAGCATGACTGCGGCCACGGCTGTGCCGGGGATGCCGAGTGTCAGGGCGGGGATCAGCGCGGAAGCGGTGTCGGCATTGTTCGAGGTCTCGGCGGCGGCCACACCTTCAGGCTCGCCATTTCCCCATGTCTCGGGAGTTTTCGAAGCTCGGCGCGCCTCGTTGTAGGCCATGAACGCCGCCATCGAACCGCCGGCACCGGGAAGAATGCCGATCCAGATACCGATGAGCGAGGAGCGTATCCAGGTCTTCCAGAAGCGAGCCATGCGCGGCAAGGCCTTCCAGATCGATTCGGTGCCGAGCTTGCTGCTGTCCACACCATCGGTCTTCAGCGGTGTCTCGAGCAGGTCGATCACCGGTGGCAGGGCATAGAGGCCGACGAGCAGGATGACGATGTGGATGCCGTCGAGGATCTCCAACTGGCCGAAAGTGTAGCGATCGCTGCCAAGGATGGGATCGGAGCCGATCACCGAGACGAACACGCCGAAGCAGGCGCTGATGAGCCCCTTGAGCGGGTTTCCTCCCAGAAGAAAGACGATGCTCGCAAGGCCGAAGACGGCGACCCAGAACACCTCGGACGGGCCGAACAGCAGCGTTACCTTGGAGAGTGGCGGGGCGAGCAGCATCAGCGCGAAGGCGCTGGCGATACCGCCGATGGCCGACGAGACGACCGCTACCTGCAGGGCAAAGCCGCCTTCGCCCTTCTGCGCCATGGGGTAGCCGTCGAAGGTGGTGGCGACAGCGGCCGGCGTGCCGGGAATGCGCAAGAGCACGGCCGGAATAGCGCCACCATACATCGCACCATTGTAGATGCCCGCCATCAGGCCGAGGGCGACCAGCGGTTCGAGACCGAAGGTGAAGGGAACGAGCACCGAGATCGCCATCGTGGCGCTGAGGCCGGGCATGGCGCCGACGACAATGCCGGCGATGACACCGATGACGATAGCAGCGAAGTTGGCGAAGCCGAAGACGCTCGGCAATGCGTGGAGAAGATCGGCGTACATGGTTTCCTCACTTCTGCCAGAGGCTTCCGGACGGGAAGTCCTGTGCCATCCCGAAATCGAAGATCAGATAGATCGCGCCGACGACGATCACGGTCGCCAGTGCCAGACCAAACGGCTCGCGGTAGCCGAAAAGAAAGGCCACGAGCGGAACGGAAATCGCCGTGCTGAGATAGAAACCGATGAACTGAGTCGCGATCGCATAGGCGACGATCAGGGCGAAGGCTCCAAGAACCCGCTTCGGCGCCTTGGTCATCGGCTCGGGAGCCTCGCCCGCAACGGCCTTGCGCTGGTCAGCAATCAGGAGCAGGGCAGCAAGAATGACCATCCCTGCGAGCATTGCCACAGGAAGCAGCGCCGAGATCGGCTGCAGGTCCATGGTCGGAATGATGAAAAAGGCAGCAACCGCGATGATGCCCAATGCAGTCAGGGTCTCCGGCCGGGCCAGACGGTGGGTCGGATGTTCCGACATTGTTTTTGCCTCCCTTGCGGCGCGTCGGGTGATGCGCGAGAGCCATCGCCCTCGCGCGGTTCAGATCGTCAATTCCAGGGTGTCTTTTCCCATACCTGTGCAGCCAGGTCATGGAGTTCGCCGGTCAGCGCCTTGAAGTCGGCGCCGGTGACCACGTCGACCGGATTGGCAGTGCCGGCCATCGCCTTGATGAAGGCGTCATCGTCGGCGAGGCTGGAGAAGGCGTTCAGGAGCTTGGCCTGGACATCGTCGGGCAGGCCCGCGGGCGCCACGAAACCGCGCAGCGATCCGTTGACGATATCGATACCCTGCTCCTTCAGCGTCGGCAGACCCGGAGCGAAATCCGAACGTTCGGCCGACGCAATGCCGAGCACGTTCAGTTCGTCCTGAAACTCGGCGACCTCGGAGACATTGAGGATGCCCATGGCCACATGGCCGCCCAGAAGGGCGGTACGTGCCGGAGCCGAACCCTTGAAGGGCACGATGGTGTACTCGGTCTCGGTGAGGTTCTGCAGCTTGATGAGCGCGAAATGATCGTCGCCGCCGAGGCTCGACATGGCGACCGTGACCGCACCCGGATTTTCCCTGGCATCCGCGATGAGCTTGTCGAGCGTATCGAGACCGCTGCTCCTGGAGGTCACGATCACGTTGGGATCGTTCACGACATTGGCAAGATATGTGAAGCTGTCGATGTCGTAATCGGCCTCGCGGTCGATGGTGCGGGCCATCATGCCCGGCAGGTTGAACGTGCCAAGCGTGTAGCCGTCGGGCTCGGCATTGGCGACCTCGGTGATGCCGATCTGGCCGCTTGCGCCCGGCATGTTCTTGACGACGAGGCTTGCACCTTCGCCCAGATATTTCTCGATGAAGGGTGCCGCCGTGCGCGCCATGACATCGGTGCCACCACCGGCGGAATATCCGACAATGATCTCGATCGGCTTTTCGGGATATTCAGCCTGGGCCGCTCCCGCGACGAGGATCATCGCCCCCGCCAATGCCGTCTTCTGCATGAGTTTCAACATGTTCATCCTCCTCTGAGTGTTCAAGGATCAGTTTTCCGGGAAGCTGCAACCACGCTCCTTCAGCGCTGCATCGACCCAGCTTCGGTCGTTCGTACCTTCGGTGATGGCCCCCATCTGCCGGGTCTCGGCATCCTGCTTGGCCTGCGTCTTCGTCAGGACGTCTTCGGCAACGTCGATGGGCACGACAAGCACACCGTCACTGTCGCCGATGACGATATCGCCCGGCTCGATCACCATGCCGTCGAGCGCGATCGGCACATTGATCTCGCCCGGCCCATCCTTGTAGGGGCCCCGATGGGTGATGCCGGCGGCAAATGTCGGCAGATTGGTTTCGCGGAAGGCGTCGGCGTCGCGGATGGCACCGTTGATCACGAAACCGGCCACGCCCTTTTTCACGGCATAGGCGAGCATCAGCTCACCGATCAGGGCGTTGGTCAGATCACCACCGGCATCGGCGACGATCACATCGCCCGGAACTGCCATGTCGATGGCCTTATGCAGCATCAGATTGTCGCCAGGCCGCGATTTGACCGTGAGCGCGACACCGGCCATGCCTCCCTTTGCGTGCATCGGCCTAAGGCTGACTCCGCCCGCCGTCATGCGCGCCATGGAGTCGGAGACATTGGCCACCGGGAGTTTGGCGAACGCTTCGACCAGAGCCTTCGGCGCAACGCGCTGGCGTTCGAGAATGCGAAAACCGATGGACATGCTCATAGTTCCTTGTTGGCAGAGGTTACCGCCGCGGCGGCGAGAAGCTTGCGATTGATGATGCGCTCGGGCGGCACGGGCTGACCCTCGAGCACCTGAAAGATTCCCCGGACGGCCTCGACGCCGACGCGGGCGCCCGCCTGCCGTGTCACGCCGCCGATATGTGGGGTGAGGACGATGCGGGGTTCGCCGAAGAAGGGATGATCCGCTGCCGGCGGTTCGCTGGCGAAGGTGTCGAGACCGGCGCCGGCCAGATGGCCCGAGCGGATGCCCTCCAGCAGTGCGGCTTCGTCGATCAGACCGCCACGGGCGGTGTTGATGACATAGGAGCCCTCAGGCATCCGCGCGATCGCCTGGGCATTCAGGATCTCGCGTGTCTGATCGTTCAACGGGCAATGCAGACTGAGAATTTCGGACACGGCGAAGAGCTCGTCGGCATGTTCGCAGCGCCTGACCTCGAACGTCTCGAAGATATTGTCCGGTGCGAAAGGATCATAGCCGATGAGATCGAGCCCGAGCCCCCTGGCAAAGCGCGCGGTTGCCTGGGCAATGGCACCCATGCCCAGCAACCCCAGCGTCGAGCCCGCGATCTCGCGGCCGGAAAAGCCCGCTTTTTCCCAGCGGCCAGCGCGCAGACCAGCGTCGAGCGGGAGGATCCGCTTCACAGTTGCGAGCATCAGCGCAATCGCATGCTCGGCAACTGAAACGGCATTCGCACCGGTTGCCACGAGCACGGGAATACCTCGCTCTGCTGCTGCTTCGATATCAATATTGTCGACACCGACACCATGCTTGGAAATCACTCGAAGCTGTGGTGCCGCCTGCATCACCGCCGCATCGATCCGGCCCATTCGCGACACGATCCCTTCCGCACCTGATGCCTCGAGATGCTCGGAAATGACCGTACTGTCGGCATAGGCGGGTGTGTGGACCGTAGTGTAGCCATGTTCGGCGACGAGTTTTTCGGCAGCTGGGTCGAGATCGGGACCCGTAACGAGAATGGTTTTGCCCAAAGCGTTTGCCTCCGATGATATTTGTTAAGGATAGATTTATGAAAAAGAATCATTTAATAAAAGCGCGTAATTCTGGTTATTAAATTCAGAAAAACTGGATAAGTGGATGGATACACGCCAGCTCAGGACGCTTCTAGTCATCAGGACGCACGGCACCTTCGCGCAGGCAGCCGACATCGTCGGTCTCACGCCTTCGGCGGTCAGTCAGCAGATTCAGGCGCTGGAGGCGGAACTTGACACTTCTATTTTCGACCGTGGTTCACGCCCGCCGAAGCTGACCCCGCAGGGTCTGCAGGTCATCGAAATGGCGCAGGATATTCTCAAGCGCGAGGAGGATGCCAAGGCGACGCTGCGCGGCGACCGGATCGCCGGGACGCTCATGCTCGGCTCGGTACGCTCCAGCGCGCTGAACCTCCTGCCGAGAGCCATCGTGCATATGCGCCAGCAATATCCCGAACTGAAAACCAACCTGCGCGTCTCTCTGTCCTCCACCCTCATCGCCGATGTCGCCTCTGGGCGGCTGGATGCGGCGGTGGTTGCCGAGCATGTTGGATTCCCGGGCGCGCTGCGCTGGAGCCCGTTTCTCCGCGAGCCGCTCTGGCTGATCGCACCGGCGGGCACAACGCCGGACGATCCGATCGCGATGCTCAACATCCGCCCCTATGTCCGCTTCAAGAGCGGCGTCCCGCTTGCCAATCTCATCGACACGGAAATCTCCAGGCTTGGAGTCGTCACCCAGGATATAGCCGAGATCGACACCATTGGCTCGATCGTCACCTGCGTGCGACAGGGCCTCGGAATATCAGTCGTACCGCATGTGGCACTGCAGGAGCCCGAAGACATGAACCTTCTGCGCCTCCCGTTCGGTCAACCGCAGATCAACCGCCAGATCGGCATTGTTGAACGTACGGTCAGTCCCCGGGGCGAAATCATCGCCAGAATGCATGAGGTTCTTGCAGATCTGTGCGGCGAGCACGGTTTGCAGCGTTCAGTAATTCTTACCAACCCGAAAGAGTGATCGCCGAATTCGGTCATTTTGGAGATAATGGCCGAATAATATAAACGGGGTCCTGAAAGGAGAGTACTGCAAAGTGCGGGGCAGTTGCCATTCGAGCTTGACGGTGGCAGGGATTTTGGATGTCGGGTGCCCCGCACTTTGCGGTATTCTCCTAGCTGATGGCAGCAGGCGCAAGACGCCTGTTCTTGTGGTGTGACCATATTCCCCAGACCAGCATCAGCAGCGCCAGTCCCAGGACGACGGCACTGATCGGGCGCTCGATGAAGGTCGCCGGATCGCCACGGGAAAGCAGCATGGCCCGGCGGAAATGCTCTTCCATCATGGGACCGAGAACAAAGCCCAGCAGCAGTGGTGCCGCCGGGAAGTCCAGCCAGCGCATGACGATGCCGATCAGGCCGAAGGCTATCACCAGCCAGACGTCGAAGGTATTGTTGTGCAGACTGAGCGTGCCGATCGCGATGAACATCAGGATCGCCGGATAAAGGAACCGTGACGGCACCAGCAGCAGTCGCACCCACAGCCCGATCATCGGAATATTGAGCACCAGCAGCATCAGGTTGCCGATCCAGAAACTCATGATCAGGCCCCAGAACAATTGCGGCTGATCCGACAGCAGCTTCGGTCCCGGTGCGATCCCGTGGATGGTGAGCGCACCCAGCATGAGAGCCATGGTGGCACTGCCGGGAATGCCCAGAGTAAGGGTTGGCACGAAGGCCGTCTGATCGGCGGCATTGTTGGCGGCCTCCGGTGCGGTCACGCCTTCGACCGCACCCTTGCCGAAGCGTTCGGGGCTCGTCGACAGCCGCTTTTCGAGGGCGTAGGCGAAGAACGAGGCGACCGAGGGGCCGGTGCCGGGCAGTGCGCCGAAGAAGGATCCGATGCCGCTGCCTCGCAACATCGGCATGATCGAGCGCTTCACCTCCTCGCGCGGCAGCTTCATGGTTCGCAGGGAAACACTCTTGCGGTCGAAGTTGCGTCTTGCGCCAGACTGAGCGTTGCTGACGACTTCGGCAATTCCGAACACACCCATCGCCAATGGAACGAGCCCGATGCCATTTGACAGGTCGAGTACGCCGAAGGTCAGGCGTTCGTCGCCGGTGTAGAGGTCGATTCCGACGGTGCCGCAGACCACACCCAACACGACCATGGCCAGCGCCTTGGCGACGGAGCCGTCGCTGACCGCGCTGGCTGCTACCAGGCCCAGCACCATCAGCGAAAAATATTCGGCCGAGCCGAAGCTGAGCGCATAGCGGGCGATCGTCGGCGCAAAGATCATCAGTAGCACGATGCCGATGATACCGCCGACGAACGAGGCGACGGAGGTCATCAAAAGCGCCTCCGCGCCCCGACCCTGAAGCGCCATCGGGTGCCCATCGAGGCAGGAGATGGCGGACGATGTGGTGCCGGGTATATTGACGAGGATCGCCGCCGTCGATCCGCCATAGCCGGTGCCATACCAGATCCCCGCCAGCATGATGAGTGACGTCGTAGGGTCGAGGTGATAGGTCAGCGGGAGCAGCATCGAGATCGCCGTCAGTGGGCCAATGCCCGGAATGACGCCGACCAGTGTTCCGAAAAATACCCCGAGAAAACAGTAGACGAGCGCCAACGGGGTGAGGGCCGTTTCCAGCCCGAGGAAGATATTGCTCAACATCGGTCCATCCTCACCAGGGCCAGGCCAGCATCCGCAGGCCCAGCGACATACCGACACCGAAAACGAGCCAGGCCAGCACGCAAAGGATGGCGATCATCAGGGCGAGGTCGCGCAATGGCGAGCGTTCCTGGCCGGCGAAGCTTGCCAGCACCACGAGCGCTGCGATGGCGGGAAACAAGCCGAAGGGCCGGACCAGGAGCGCAAAGGCACTGACCGAGGTAATCACGAAGAGCGTCGCCCGCAATGGCGGCAAGGGTATGAGGCCCGGCCGGATGCCGCGCAGCAAGGGCGGCAGGGCGATGGCGAGCCCGAGCAATGCCATGAGCCCGCCCGACAGCATCGGAAAGAATCCCGTGCCCATCCGCCGCAGCGACCCGAGTTCGTAGCTTTGCATGCAATGGATCATCAGGGCCATGCCCAGTACAAACAACAGGGCGCCACCGAGACTGTCCTTGCGTCCCTCAACCATGGTTCGTCTCCTTCCTGGCGTTGGCCGCCAGAGTGATGCCGGCGGTTGCATGTCGTTGCAGTGCTTCACGATCGAGCATATCGACCATCCGGCCCGTTGCGGGGATCGCATGACCATTGCGAATCGTGGGAAGGGGCGCGATCTGCGCGGCCAGTCCCCGGTGAAAATCGACCTCGTGCGGATACGCCAGACGCTCCTCCAGCCGGGCGGCGAAATCCAGCTGTGCGGCCACGCCGAGCGCGCTTTCCGAATAGGTTCCGTTGCAGATTCGCCCACCGCACGCCTGCGCTGCCCTTGCCACATCCATCGCCGCCGTACCGCCGATCCGCCCCGGCTTTGCGGCGAACCCGGTCACACCACGATCGGCAAAGGCGCTCACGCTGTGAGGATCGGTCACCTCCTTGTCAGCCAGAACCGGCACCGGCATGTTGGCCAAGGCTGCACCCAGGGCCGCGTCGGGCACCAGCGGGCAGGGATCTTCCAGGTATGACAGGCCCATTTCGAAAGCCATGCCTCCCAGTCGTGCGAGGTCTTCAAGGCGATAGGCGGAGTTGGCGTCACCCGAAAGTTCAGCTTCGGGCAGGGCACACCGCAGGGCCGTCAACGCGGCAGTATCGCGCTGGACCCCCTGACCCAGCTTCACCTTGAAGGCGTCGATCCCGGTCTCGTCTCGCACCCGAAGAGCCGCCTCGGTCATGATCTCCGGCGCATCGCGGGTCAAAACGGAAGCCACCCGAACAGCCGAGCCACACGCCATCGGTACACACAGATCGCGCCAGGCATTGTCGCAAAGCGCCTTGAGGCCCGTCATCTCCCGGATGCCGGAGAGATGGGGCAGGATCGGCGCGTTGGTCGCGAGTCCCGCGATACGCGGCCAGGCAAGTTCCCTGAACGCATGGGCAAGCAGGGCCGGGGTCAGGCCGTTCCATGCGGGACGACAGGTGATTTCCGCGACGCCTTGCCGGCCATCATGATCCTGCAGCAAAAGCACGACATAGGAAACTTCGGTCTCCACGCCGCCCGCCGTCCAGTGAACGGGCGAGCGCAGTGGCAGGGTTACTTCCCGGATTTCAACGTGTTCGAGCCACACATCTCAGCCCGCGGTCGCGGCGGCGGCCTCGACCAACGCCTTCCAGCGTTCGACGTTCGCGTCCAGATAAGCCTGGATCGCCGCACCGTCAGCAAAGACCGGAGCGATGCCCATACCCGCCAACGTCTCGCGATAGCGTTCATGCGAGACAGCATCCCTGATGGCTCCCTCCAGCTTCGCAACGATATCGTCCGGGGTGTCCTTGTGCACCGTGATGACCGACGGGGTCGCGACCGTCACCATGTCGATGCCCAGTTCATGCACCGTCGGCACGTCGGGCAGCAGTTCGTCGCGCTGGTCGGCGGCAAAGGCGAGGATGCGCATCTCGTCCTCGAAGCCGAGATAGTTCGAGGTCGACAGGAAGGCGAAGTCGATTTCTCCGCCCAGCAACGCCGCGACCGTGTTCGAACTGCCCTTGAACGGGACGTCCAGAGCTTCCGTGCCGGTGGCCGCCAGCAGCGACGTGCCGTTGATGTAATGGAAGCCGCCACGGCCCGTATGTCCCCAAGCCAGCCCGCCCGGGTCGGCCTTCATCGCCGCGACCAGATCATCGAGCGACTGATAGGGGCTGTCGATCTTGACAGCGATGGCGGACTGGATCAGCGCCATCTGCGCGACATAGCGAAGGTCGTGGAGCGCGTCTACGACCTGAGGTTTCATCAACCCGCCGAGAATGAGTGTGCCAAGAGACTGATGACCGAGCGTGTAGCCGTCGGGCTTTGCCGTCACCAGAGCCTGTGCTGCAATGTAGCCACCGGCTCCGGTCTTCTGCACAGGCACAACGGACTGGCCGAGGATCTCCTCGAGCTCGATCGCCAGCGCGCGCGCCACCTGATCGTTACCGCCACCAGCCGAAAACGGGATCAGGATCTCGATAGCATGATCGGGATAACCCTCTGCGGCTTGTGCGCCCGAGGCGAGGGAAAGGGTCAGGAAAGCCCCGGAACATTTCAAGATCGTGCGACGGTTCATGGCCGAACCTCCCCTTGCTGATTTGCTTATGCCAACTTACTCACAAATATCGTTGATGATGTCTACTATATTTTTATCATGAGTCATATTGATATCATCAAAAAATTCCTAATTTATTGATTTATCATGATAATTTAAGGGTAAAAATTTATTGATGTTACGCCTGATATCGTTGATAATATGAACTATTCAAGGAGGCGTCATGACTGACAGCATTGTGATCTGCGAATGTTTCGCCCGTGACGGGCTCCAGCACGAGGAAACCGTGCCGCCGACCTGCGAGAAATTGCGAATTCTCAAGCTGTTTCAACAAGCTGGATTTCGCCGGATCGAGGCAACCAGTTATTCGCACTTCAAGCACGTTCCCGGCTTTGCCGATGCATCGCAAGTGCTCGCCGGACTGCCACGCAGGGCGGGGGTTTTCCACAAGGCCACTTGCCCGAATGAGCGCGCAGTCGAACGTGCGATCGCTGATCTCGATGCGGGTCATGGTGCCGAAGAATTGAGCCTGCTTGTTTCCGCCACGGAATCGCATACCCGACGCAACCTGCGCGCCAGTCGTGCCGACCAATGGCGCCGGGTAGAGAAGATGGCGGAAATGGCGCGCGGCCGGTTCCGATTGGTCGGAGTGATCTCGATGGCGTTGGGGTGCCCGTTCGAGGGTAATGTCGCTCCCGGGGCGGTGGTCGAGGATGTCGCACACTTCGCTGATCTGGGATGCGAGCTGGTAACCATTGGCGACACGATCGGCAACGGCACGCCGACCACGGTGAACAGGCTCTTTCGCCGCCTGCTGGACGAAGTCCCGCAGATCGTGCCGGTGGCGCATTTCCACGACACAAGAGGTTCCGGCATCGCCAACTGCATGGCCGCTCTCGAAGCGGGCGCGACGTATTTTGACACCGCCATGGGCGGCGTCGGCGGCCACCCAACCCGAGTTCATTATGGAACCGGGGATACCGGCAACGTTGCTACCGAAGATCTGGTCACTCTCTTCGAGGGCGAGGGATTGCCGCATGGGATCGACCTCGAGGCGATGATGCAAGCCTCGGATGCCTGCGAGGCCGCGCTGGGACGCAGGCTGCTGTCGCGGGTCGCCCGCACGGGTCTCTGGCGCGAGTCGGACGCCGACAAACAGACAGGGAGCACCTGAAGTGTCTGAAGAGAATTTGGTCCTGGTCGAGGATCGCGGTGCTGTTCGCATCCTGACGATGAACCGGCCCGACAAGCTGAACGCCCTGAACACGGCTCTGACGCAGGCGCTTCTGGGCGCGCTTCTGGCAGCCGACGCGGAAAGCGGGACAGGCGCCGTCGTGCTGGCAGGAGCGGGGCGGGGTTTCTGTGCGGGTGCTGATCTGTCGGAGTTCAAACACCTCACGCCTGCACAGTCGGGTGTGGTGGAGGCGCGGGCCGACCTGACCTGCAGGTTGCAGGCCGCCATGCAGGCGATGGGCAAGCCCGTGGTCTCCGCCGTGCAGGGGGCTGCGGTCGGCGGCGGCGCGGGATTGGCGATCGGCTGCGACATGGTGGTTGCGTCCACTTCGATGAAATTCGGCTATCCCGAACTGAGACATGCCATTGTTCCTGCCTTGGTGATGACGAGCCTCGTCCGGGCGCTCGGCCGCAAGCAGGCATTCGAAATGATCTCACTCGGCCGGCTGATCGGCGCGGAGGAAGCGCTCGGCCTCGGTCTCGTCAATCGCGTGGTCGAGGGTGACCCGTTGCCCGTCGCTCTTGAGATCGCGGAGATCTGGTCAGCCTATGAGCCCCGCGCGATGAGGGCGGCAAAATCGCTGTTCTACAGGGTCCAGGATCTGCCAACGGAGGCCGCGATGCTGGTCGGACGCGATATGAACGCGCTGATGCGGTCATTCAGAGAGTCTGGGGTATGAGGCCACTAGACGGCATCAGGGTCGTGGATTTCTCGCGAGTGCTGGCGGGACCGATGGCCACCCAGATTCTCGCCGAAGTCGGTGCGGAGGTGACAAAGATCGAACGCCCGGGCACCGGCGACGAAAGCCGCGTATTCGAGCCGGTCTTCGAGGGCGGCCAAAGCGCCTACTACTCGGCGTTCAATCGCTCCAAGCGCTCGATTGCCGTGGAGATGAAGACGGTGGAAGGGCGACAGCTTGCATTCGATATTGCCGCTCAGGCCGATATTTTGGTCGAAAATTTCCTCCCCGGCGGGATGGACAGGCTGGGATTGGGTTACAAGGCGCTGGCCGAGGTGAATCCCGGGCTCATCTACATATCGAACACCGGCTTCGGGCAGACGGGCCCGTACAAGGATCGCAAGGGCTACGACACGATCTTTCAGGCGCTGTCGGGTGTCATCGACCTGACCGGACATCCGGATGGGCCGCCTGCCAAGGTCGGGCTTCCATTCGCAGACCTGACATCGGGGCTCTGGATCACCATTGCCGCGCTGACGGGACTCGTCGGGCGCGCCAGTTCGGGCAAGGGCTGTCACGTCGATCTGGCGATGATGGACGTGCAAGTGGCCATGCTCGCGCTGCCCGCCGCCCGTCATTTCGCACTGGGCGAAGTTCCCGTTCGTACTGGAACTCAGCACCTGGGGCGGGTCCCTTCGGCAGCCTACCGGTGCGTGAACGGAGAGTGGCTGTTCATCTCGGCATCCGATCAGCATTGGTCCGTACTTTGCGGGGTGCTGGGCTTGAAGGAGATGGGACAGGATGCTGGTTTTGCGAAAAATAGTGATCGGGTTGCGCAGCGCGATGAAGTGACGGCAGTGCTTTCCGCAGCCATCGCACGCCGCGAGCGAGCGGAACTGGCCGATGCCTTGCGCGCCGCAGGGGTTCCGGCCGGCGAGGTGAACACCGTGCCGGAGATTCTGAATGACCCGCACATCCGCGCGCGCGGCATGATCGACAGTTTCTATGATCCGGACAGGGGAGCAACTCCCGGCCTGCGCACACCCGCCCGCTTTTCCGGCTACGACACCCACCGTTTCGAGGCGCCACCGAAACTTGGCGCCGACACCCGTCATATTCTTTCCGCCGAACTGGGACTCACTGGCGATCAGATCGAAGCCCTTTATCAGAAAGGTATCGTGGCATGACTGGTAACGGCACCGTCAGACTGGAAATGAACGGTCCCCGTGCGGACGTGATTCTCGCGCGTCCCGAGGCTCGCAACGCGCTCAATCTGCCGATGTGCGAAGATCTGATCGAAGCATTCGAAACGATTGCCGACATGCGGGGGGTCGGCCTCGTGGTGCTGCGTTCCGAAGGGTCGGTCTTCTGCGCCGGTGCCGACATGAAGGAACGCAAGGGTCGCGACGAAGCCTGGGTGATGATGCGCCGTCGCGCGGCATTTCATGCCTACGAAACGATTGGCGCTTGCACCGTCCCGGTCATCGCGCAGGTGCAGGGCGCCCTTGTGGGATCGGGCGGTGAGATCGCCATGAGCTGCGACTTCATAATCGCCTCTTCGGCGGCCACATTCCGGTTTCCCGAACCGCAATGGGGAACGGTTGGAGCAACCCAGCGACTGCAGCGGGTGGTGGGCATTGCCCGAGCGAAGGAACTGCTCTTTACCGGCCGTGTGATGGAGGCCGAAGAGGCGCATCGCATGGGCTTGGTCACCGTCCTGACGATGCCCGGGAATCTTGCGTCAACCGTGGACGAAACCGCCGAACGTATCCTGAGGGCATCCGGTCTGGCGATCAAGCTGACAAAGCATTGCATCGACGCGGGTGCCCGCACTGACCTCAATTCAGGCATTGCTATCGAACTGGCCGCCATAGACCGGCTGCTGTCCGAAAGCGACTGGCGCGGCAGCGTGGACAGGTTCGCGGCTGCCGTGGGCTCCATGAAGACGGAAATGACAGAGTGAGTTTCGCAATCGACAAACTCTGCCCGGTGACGGTCCAGGATGCCCTGCTCCGCGCCGCGGCACTCGCGCCCGACGTCGAGGCGATCGTGGCCCCGGATGGCCGTGCAACCTTTGCGATGCTCGCTGCGAAAGTGGAACGGGTCCGCGCCGCTCTCGTGGCGGCAGGCGTTCAAAAGGGTGAACATGTCGGGCTCTGTCTCGGCAATGGTGTCGCATTCGAGACGCTGTTTCTCGCACTTGGCACATTGGGTGCCGTTACCGTGCCGATCAATACGCGTCTGAAGGCCGACGAGATCGCCTATGCGCTCAGACAATCCCGTGTCACGCGTCTGTTTACGGCCGACACGCTGCTCTCTGTCGATTTCATCGCTACCCTGCGCAAGATTGTGCCGGGGATTGACACGGCACTGCCGGATCCCGCTGTGCCGGATCTTCGCGAAATCGTTGTGCTGGGCACGGACATCCCCGCGGGCTGCCGGCCCTGGAACGCATTACTCGCTGCAGCAGGGACGGATTCCGCTCCATGTGCTGCGCCGGACGACATACTTCTGATTCAGTATACTTCCGGTACGACCGCCTATCCCAAAGGCGTGATGCTGACCCATCGTGGCATGCTGGGCAATGGCTTCATTTCCGGCCAACGCATCGGGCTGCGTAGCGGTGACCGTTTCCACTCTTCCCGCCCTTTCTTCCATGTCGCGGGAACAACGCTTTCGATCCTTGCCTGTCTGCAAAATCTCACAACGCTGGTGACCATGACACGGTTCGAGCCGCAAGAAGCGCTCGAGATGCTGGAAAGGGAACGCTGCACACATTTTTCCGGCAACGATACGATGGCATTGATGCTGCTCAATCACCCTTCCCGTCCGGATCGTCGGCTAAGCCTGCGCGGAGGCTGGGTGGCCGGGGCACAGGCCGTTCTGCGCCGTGTTGCATGCGAGCTGGGTGCACGCGAGGTAGTGTCGGGCTACGGCCTTTCCGAAGCATCGCCCAATGTCGCACAATCGGCGTGGTGGGAATCCGAAGAGATTCGCACCGGCGGCCTCATGAGGCCTCAGCCGGGCCTTGAGCTGCGTGTGACGAATCCGACGCCCGGCATGGCCTGTCCGGTCGGCGAGATTGGCGAAATTCAGCTGCGCGGTTGGTCGGTCATGAAGGGTTACTATGACATGCCCGAAAAGACGGCCGAAACCCTTTCCGGCGAAGGGTGGCTGTCGACGGGGGATCTCGGCCGCCTGGATGCCGATGGACGGCTGCAATTCATCGGCCGTCTGAAGAACATCGTGCGTGTCGGTGGCGAGAATGTTTCGCCAGAGGAAGTCGAGGACCGACTCCACCAACACCCGGCGATCAGGCAGGCGCAGGTGGTGGGCGTCCCTGACGAGCGGCTCGTCGAGGTCTGTGCCGCATTCCTGATCCTCAAAGAGGGCGCAACACTCACTCCGCAGGATCTGGCGGACTGGGCACGCGAGCGCATGGCGTCCTTCAAGGTGCCACGCCACGTCTGGATCGTGGAAGGATTCGAGGACATCGGCATGACCGCCTCATCGAAGATCCAGAAGACCAAGCTTGCCGAGCATGCCCGCCGGCTGTTGGAACGGGGACGTGTGGCGTGAGGATTGAAACCGGCGTCACCCGGCTCCTCGGCATTGATCTGCCGATCCTTCAGGCGGGCATGTCCTGGGCGTCGTCCAACGCAGCACTGCCGCTTGCGGTGTCGAGAGCAGGCGGGCTCGGCGTGATCGCGGCGGGACCGATGTATGTTGAGGCGCTGGAGGAAGCGATCGATACGGTACGCGCGGGCACCGAACGTCCCTTTGCCGTGAATATGCCGCTCTATCGCAAGGGAGGCGGCGAGGTGCTGGACCTGCTGGTGGCCAAACGTATCCCGGTCATCATCGCTTCACAGGGCGGCCCGCAAAAATATCTGGACCGGTTCAAGTCTGCCGGGACGACCTGCCTGCACGTCGTCGCGTCGGAAACGCACGCTCTCAAGGCTGCGACGGCCGGGGTCGACGGGCTGATCGTGGTGGGTGGCGAAGCCGGGGGTCATCCTCCGGCCGAGCTGGTTTCAACACTCGTGCTGGTGCGCGCCGTCGCGAAAGCGATCGAGGGACGCATCCCGCTTGTCGCTTCCGGCGGTTTCGCCGACGGACACGGGCTGGCGGCAGCGCTCGCAATGGGTGCCGGAGCGGCGAATTTTGGCACGCGTTTCATCGCGACTCCCGAAGCGGGCGTGAGCGATGCCTACAAGCAGGCCATCCTGAACGCTGGCGTGGCGGACACGCGAACCGTGGGCCGCGGTCTTGGCATGATCCGCACGCTCAACAACAAATTCGCCGAGGATATGGCGGCTCTGGAGCTTGCGGCTGCCTGCGAGGAGGACCGCCGCGCGGCCTTCTCGAGCTCGACGTTGAAGATGGCTGCTCTCGATGGCGACACCACGCGCGGCAAGGTCGAGGCGGGGCAGAGCGCAGGCTTGGTGACCCGGCTGATGCCCGCTGCCGACATCGTGGCGGAGATCGCGGCAGAGTACGCCGCATGCGTGCACTCGCTACCCCAGCCCGAATGATCGACTGGCCGGGAACAATGATCAGGAGGAGGACGAAGATGATCTGCGATGTGACAAGACGCGCGTTCCTCAAGCGCAGCGCCATGGCGGCGGGTGCCACGGCAGCCATGCCTGGTGCCTTGCGTGCCGAGTTGCCCGGACGGATGCAGTTGATGGGCCGTGCGTGCGAGCGGAACGGTGAGCTGTCATAAGTTATTGCGAAAAAGCTATTCGTAATTAAGGTTGCGCAAGGGACGAAGCTCGCCTTTGGCGATTGGCTCAGGCAATGCACATGAGTAGCGGCCATGGACGTTGATGTGTCCGTAGGGCAAAGGCGAGACCCGTGCGGTGTCGGCGAGGTCGACTGTTCGTCCTTCTCGTTCCAGCTGTTCGATGGTTGCCTCAATGTAGATCGCATTCCAATAGGCGATCATGTTGAGGACGAGGTCGAGAGCGCCGAGTTTTTGCGCCTGGGCCTCTCGGCGTGGCGTATCGAATTCACCGCGCTTGCCGTAGCAGACATGCCTGGCGAGTTTGTGGCGGTATTCGTGCCTGTTGAGCTGGGTGAGAATGCGGCGGCGTCTGTCACCATCGCCGATGAAATCGAGGATGTGGATGGTCTTGATGATACGCCCCAGCTCACCGAGAGCTTTGGCGAGTGTGGTTGGCCGGTCCCTGACCTGCAGCATATGCATGATGCCGGTCGCCTGGACCTTCCCCATTCTGAGCGAGGCAGCCAATCGCAGGAGATCGTCCCAGCATTGAATGATGAGCTCGATGTCGATGCGGTGTCTGGAGAGCGGATCGAAAGGACCGTAGTCGGCCGTTTTGTCGATACGCCAGAAGCGAGCACCGCCGATATCGGCAAGTCTGGGGCTGAACTGATAACCGAGAAGCCAGAAAAGGGCGAAGACAACATCGCTGTAAGCTGCCGTATCGGTCATGATCTCGGTGGGCTGGAGGTGAGTTTCCTGCTCCAGCAGCAAAGCGAGGATCATCATGCTGTCCCGCAGGGTTCCCGGCACCGGGATGCCGCTCAGACCGGCCGAATGATCCGAGACGAGATTGTACCAGGTGATCCCGCGCTTGATGCCGAAATATTTCGGGTTCGGGCCGGCATGGATGGGATTACCCCGCACGGCGAACCGAATGCCGTCAGCGGAGGCGATGTCGCCGGTGCCCCAGGCCCGGACAATCGGCAGCGCGTCATAAGCTTCGATGAGACGCGCATTGGCCGCTCTCAAGGTTTCGTCACGTACGAAATTCTGGCCAATCCAGGAAAGCCGATCACGCCTCAAGGGCGGGTAGTCGTCACGGATCAACGGTTCGATCCCGATATTGCAGGCCTCGGCGATCAAGACGGCACAAAGGCTGATATCGAAGCTGTCGACCCGAGCGTGCTTTTCGCTGAGATGGGTGAAGGGCCGCGCAAACCCGGTACGCGCCGCCGTCTCCAGAAGGATCTCGGGAAGCTCGATCTTCGGCAGCCGACGGTGGATCTGCTTGCGCAAGGCAACGAGGCTGGCCGGTTCATCCAGCTTGTCGAGCTGTGTGACGACGAGTTCCCCGTTCTCGAAGCGCAGGTCGGGGTTTTTCGGCAAATGATCGATGGTACGCCGATAAGCCAGATCGAGCTGATTGCCGAGGCGCGAGATTTCGAATTCGGCATCCGCCGACCGGCCCAGCGCCCGCAAGATGGTGGGCCGGGAAGACAGCCATGTCTTGTCGTCGAGGAGCCCGCGGGTCGGATTGGCAAAGCGAATGCTCGACTGGACAAAGATATCCCGGCGTTTGAGCGCCTTGCGCATGGCCTCGAGAACGGAGAAGACGAAGGCTCGATTGTTGGTGGGTGGGCTCGTGTTCCCGCCATCGAAGACATGCCGTTTCCAGGCGGGACCTATACAGGCCGTTGGCGCCCCTTTCAGGGAACCCTTGGTCCAGTTTTCAAGCCCGGCCAGAAAGTCGAGAGCTTCCCTGACGGGCTCGGCAATCGGATTGGCATCGAAAGTGATGCGTTGGAGCAAGGCCTTGAACAGGCGATGGACGCGCTGCCAGTAGGCGCACAGTTCCTCGAAATGCCGGTCATCCGGCGGTCTCGCCAAATGCCGCGCGCGCTCCATGGCCGCCCGGATCTCATCGCGGCCCGATCTTCGCAGGAGCTCGGCCTGCTTGTCGATGATCGACGGGCCATCTTCGACAGGTTCGAATATGGCCAGCTCGGCGACATCAGCGCGGCCTTGTCGAGATCACGCAGGCTGCGCATGCGTGCCGTGTTGTAGGCCTTGCCCGCTTCATTCACGACTTCGTTCATCAAGCCTTCGAACAGCTCGATGGCGTCGTCCTGGGCGATGGCCTCCAGGCTGTGGAACAGGGCGGCCAGCATTGCGGTGCGTCGTGGTTCCGGCATTCTGACGAGCGCCGTCATCCGCATGGTTCTCCCCGCAACTCATTGGATTTCGTCAGCTACAAGGACCGCCGGGCCGTCGCCGCCGAACTGAAGACCGTTTACCGGGCCAAGGATGCCGATGCCGGAATGGCGGCGCTGGAGGCGTTCGATGCCAGCGATTGGGGGCAAAAATACCCGGCCATCGCCATGTCCTGGCGTCGCAACTGGCAGGCCGTGATACCGTTCTTCGCCTTTGCCGACGACGTTCGCCGGATCATCTACACCACCAACGCGATCGAAGCCCTGAACAGCAAACTGCGCCGCGCGGTGCGAACCCGTGGTCATTTCCCGAATGACGAGAGCGCCATGAAGCTGCTCTTCCTGGTCTTGAACCTGGCCGAAAAGGAGTGGAGAATGCCGCCACGCGAATGGGCCATGGCCAAGGCACAGTTCGCCATTCTCTTCGAAGACCGCCTCCGGGCCGCCTGAAAATCATGATCAATTCATCGCCCGTACACGAAATTCCTGACAGGCCCCATCGATACGTTCGAGATGACGGATCAGTTCACCCGTTGCCAACGCACGGGGGCTGGATCGCAACTCATCCAGGGATATTGGTCCGGAACCGTCATGGTCGAAGAGACGATCGATGCGACGACGTTGATCAGCGGTAAAACTGCCCGCAAGGATTTCCCATCGCTTGTTCTGGATTCCTCCCACAACAGCCTCAGCGTCACACCCGGCCGCTTCAGCTCGGTATGAACCAGGGGCCAGTTCGGTTGCGGGCGCTGCGGCTCGCCGAGTCTGTGCTGGAACAAACGGCATTCCAAACCGCCCTCGTCAAGATCAGCCGGTAACGGCCAGGACAGCCCGGCCGCGGCTGCCCGGACTACATACTTCGCCACCCTGCTGTAGCTCAGGCCCAAGGCCCGGCCGATCGCCCGATCGCTCAGCCCGCCGGCATGCTTCAGTCGCAAAACATCTCGAATCTGGCGCATCAACGCTCTCTTCGCCGGCATGGCTCTTCCCGTTCCGTTACAAACGGAAGAAGCCTACCGGTTGTTGATCAGCGCCAATGGCAGCAACTGCCCAAGCTTTCGAACTAAGGTGCCCACCTTCGTCGAATTCAATGCCCAACTTCGCTCGAATTGCGCACACGACGCTGCGCTCACCACCGACGAAGACCCCAACCGGCTCTCATTCCTCCATGCCGTGCGCGTCATCCGCCGCAAACTCCCGCAAGCCATCGCCATTCCCCCCGAAACTCCGGACCGCATTCCATGACGCCGTGCTCATGGAAATCCTCGACGAACGCGTCCCGCAGAGACCAGGCCGAACCAACCCACGCACCGTCAAACGCAAGATGAGCAACTACCCCACCAAATCCCGCACCGGACCATACAACCCGAAACAGCAAAAACCGACTATCATCATTATAAAGTGAACGGAATTGGGCCTCAAGGATGAAAATCTGGGTGGTCTGTCGCAGATGGCTGTGTTCAGGCGAAAGGATAGCGTATGAACTTTACCAAGTTCCAGCCTTCCATTGCCAGCGATGTTCGCGCGGCCATCGACGAGAAACTCGATGAGATCGAGACGGTACATGAGATACGTATTCTCTTTGCCGTGGAAAGCGGCAGCCGGGCCTGGGGCTTTCCTTCGCCCGACAGCGACTATGACGTCCGTTTCGTCTACGCGCATCCTCCCGACTGGTATCTGTCGTTGACAGCTGGCCGCAACGTGATCGAATTACCGATTTCGGCCGATCTCGACATCGGCGGCTGGGACATCCGCAAAGCACTGAACCTGCTTTTGAAACCCAACCCGGTGTTGCTGGAGTGGCTGTCGAGCCCGATCCGCTACCGGTGGTGCGATGAAGTCACCGCGGAACTGGTTTCGCTGGCGCGGCAGATCACCCATCGTACGGCATGCCGGCACCATTATCTGAGCCTTGGCGAAAGTCAGTGGCGCAAACATGTCGGCAATGCCACCCATGTCAATTTCAAGAAATACTTTTATATCCTGCGTCCGGCACTCGCCTTGCGCTGGTTGCGCATGCATCCAGAACAATTACCGCCGATGAATCTTCAAGCTCTGGTTTCCGGTCTGGACCTTGATGCTTCGATGCAGGCCAGGATTGCCGAACTTCTGCAACAGAAGATGCAGGCCAGGGAAATCGGCATCGGTCGGCGGATCGACGAGATCGATCATCTGATCCTTATGGAGTTCGACGCCGCCCGGGCGGTACCACCGGAGCCCGTGGACCACGCGCTTCAGGTTGAGGCGACGGCACTCTTTCGCAAGATCATCGGGGTTGCGTAGATGAAGATATCCATCCCCGACTTTTCACTCGTCGTTCTCATCGGCCCGACCGGTTCGGGAAAATCGAGCTTTGCGCGCCGACATTTTTGCGAAACCGAGATCATCTCTTCCGATGCTTGCCGTGCTGTGGTGTCCGATGATGAAACGGACCAATCCGCGACCAGCGACGCCTTCGAGCTTTTGCACCTGACCGCCGGCAGCCGGTTGCGACGGCGCAAGCTTACGGTCATCGACGCGACCTCTGTGCAGCAGCGTGATCGGGCGGAGCTGGTCCAGCTTGCCCGGCAATATCACGCCTTGCCGGTGGTTCTCGCTCTCAACATCGACCCGGAACTTTGCCACGAGCGTAACAAGGACAGGTCGAACCGCGATTTCAGCGCAGATGTGCCACGCAAGCATGCGCAGGCGCTGCGGCTCGGGTTGCGTGGTTTGAAAAAGGAAGGCTTCCGTCAGATCCAGATCATGAACTCACCTGCCGAAGTCGACGCACTCGAGCGGTTCGCCAAGCGTCAGCAGATGCGCTGGTCAAAGCGCGGCGCACATCTCTTGCTTCAAACCCGCACGCGCGTCCTCGATGGCACGCTCAGGACCAAGTTCGAGGAGTGGTATCCAGGCCTCGTGGTCAACGCACCCAACCAGCAGCCGGAGCCCATGCAAATGGCAGCATGAACCCCACGATTTTTGGTGCTGTCGATCCGTGGGTGTTTCTGCATGTTGGAACGTAACCTACCACGGATTTATCTGTAACAGCTTGGGTTAGACGAATTTTTGCACGTATCTTGAACACTTTGTCTTTTCAACAATATAATATACAATATCAACGATATCGTTTGATAGAGAAAAGGACAAATATGAGCATAAAGGAAAGAGTTGATGGCATCGGGCAAGATGACGACGATATCCGTTATCTTTTTTCCTACAATCTGCAACGCCTTGCAGGACTCTCGACGCGCATAGCCCTGCTTGAGATCAAGCCCTCTTTCGGCATCAACATCCATGACTGGCGGGCGATGGCTGTTCTGGATTTCCTCGGCGTTGCGCCGCTCCACACATTGGCCAAGCGTGCAGGTGTCCAGAAAAGTCAGATGAGCCGCACGGTTTCCGCGCTCGAGGAACGAGGTTTCATCGCCCGCGAAATCAATCCGGACGACAAGCGCAGTGTTCATCTTCGCCTGTCGCCGAAGGGACTGCGTCTGGTGCGCGACGTTCTCAAGGCATCGCGCGAGCGCAACCGTCACATGCTTTCCCAGCTGAGCGAGGATGACCGTTGCGAGCTGATGCGGCTCATGGAAAAGGTGACGGTCGGCTCGCTTGCCTATCTGCGCGAGCTCAAGAGCGAGGGTAAGCGCCACCGCCCGCCACCGCCGGCAACGATCTTTGAAACGGAGATCCTTTGAGCCCCGACGTCAATCGAACCAGGGTGACGGCCAGGGGACGATGCGGTGCTGACCGAATCCTGCTCCTTCGCCTGGTTGCAACAGGCCGTCGTTGATCTGCGGTGCTTCGTGCTCCATGTCGTCGAAATGGGTGAATTCGGCGCATTCCGCGGGGCCCGAGACTTCGGCCAGACCTGCGAGCGTGGCCGAGGCGAGCGTGACCAGAGGACCGCCAAAGGCTGTCCCGAGCCGTGCATGGACGCCCTTGCACGTGGCTGCCAGCGCCATGGATCGAGATGGCAACAGGCCGCCTGACCGGGCCAGTTTGAGGCTGATGCTGTCTGCCGCCTCGCGAGCAAGCACGTCATCGAGATCGGCGTGCGTGAACAATCCTTCATCCGCCTCGATGCGCACCCGCGCCTCCCGTCGCAGAGCTGCCAGCGTTTCCCGGTCGGTGGCCGGAACCGGCTGCTCGATCGACCATACGTCCAGCGGTCTCAGACACCGTTCGAAGGCCAGGGCACCCGCCATGTCATACCCCTGGTTCGCATCGACCGTTAACGCAATTGCAGCACCGACCGCAGCCCGCACAGCAGTAACGCGTTCCACGTCGGCGTCGATATCTCCCGTCGCCTTCAGTTTCTGCGCGTGATAGCCTTGGCCGGCATAATCGCCAGCCAGTTCGGCCATTCGCGCCGGAGATTTCACCGGAATGATCCTTGGAACCTCAATGGTACGGGCTTCGCCGCCCAGCAATTGAACGACAGACTTCCCCCGCGCCCGTGCTGCAAGGTCGAGCAATGCCATTTCCACCGCCGAGCGCGCCGCGTTCAGTGATCGGGCGCAGGGGCCCAGTCTGGTAACGCAGTCATCCAGATCGGTCAGATCCGCATTGACCATCGCCGATGCGATGTTCCAGCCGGTTTCGATCAATGCCGCGGGTGAGTTGTCGAGATGCGGCAGGAACGGGGCGTAGCCTTCTCCAGCAGCAGGGTCACGCGTCCTGTGGGGTGGCGCGGCAATATACCGGTTCCGCCGGAAAAATCACCAACTGCCAGATCGGCGTCTTTGCGTCCTATGTCTCTTGTCATGGGCATGCGTTCGTTGATCGGGCGCTGTATCTGCCGAAGGCATGGGCGGATGATCCGGGGTGGCGGAGCAAAGCCCATGTGCCAGAGGCTATTGAATTCGCGACCAAACCCTCCCTTGCACGCGCCATGATCCAACGCGCGCTCGCGGCGGATGTCCCGTTCTCATGGGTGGCGGCCGACAGCATTTACGGGGTGGGAAACATCGAAATGGCCCTGCGGCGCGCGGGAAAGGGCTATGTCCTTGGCGTCAGTTCCAATCATGGCTTCACTTCCCGGGGCAAGTCTTCCCCGGTATCCGGCACAGCCAAGGAAATTGCCGCTGCCCTGCCCGAGGATGCGTGGCAACGCCTCTCGTCGGGGGCAGGTACAAAAGGCGCAAGGCTGCACGACTGGGCCTATCTCGACCTCGCGGATCTCGATGCGGGCGATTTTGGCGCTGACTTCCACGGCACATGGACCCGCGGCCTTCTGATCCGCCGCAACATTGCCGATGGCGATACTTCATACTTCACAACCTGGTGCCCACAGGGAACCTCCATGGAAACCCTCGCCCGGATCGAGGGTCACCGATGGGCGATTGAGGACAGCTTCGAAACCGCCAAGAATGAACTGGGGCTCGACCACAACGAAACGCGTTCCTGGCATGGTTGGCACCGTCATGTTTCGCTGGTCATGCTGGCCTTTGCGATGGCCGCCGTGATCCGCCATCATGCAAACGTCACGCCACCCCCAAAAACGCTGCGAAGGATCAAACAGATACAACTCCAGCGCTGATCCGCTGGTCGATACAGGAAATTCGCCGCATCGCGAACAAAATGGCGCAACGCCAAATCCAACCCGCCGAGATCATCGCATGGTCAGTCTGGCGACGCGCCCATCAAGCCATAGCAAGGCAGTGCCATGTCAATTCAAAATTGCAACTGTAATGTTAGTTCAGATCACGCGCGACGCGAAAACCGTTTGTTGGTTTGGGATCGTCTGGATCTCTGAAAATCGGCGCTGCATGCCAGCTTTGCCAACCTGCAGTGCTAAAATACGTCTTTCCACTGGTAGATCGGTATAAGCAATCAGCGGGTTCGGTCCGAGCTTTTCCGTCTTTGCGCCAGTAACCGCCGGGCCACTGATCGGCAATTGATGGGGGAAAGTCGCTTCTAAGCAAAGAAACCCACAAGTGATCAGGCTTATTGATGACCGAGTGGGTTTTGAAACCAGGAGTGTCGCCAGAGAGATAAGGCTGCAGCGTTCTCAGCGTTTTCGGATCAACGTTCAGAACGCAATCGGCCGTCCACTCCGTGGTTCTTCCGTACATGCCATACAAGCCATATGGGCTGGGCCAGCCCTGAATGGCTGGAAGACGTTCGTCGTAGGCAAAATCGTCTCTACCCTCGACCATTCGCCATCCCCACCAAAAGGGTGTTTCAGCTCCCGCACGAGCCGCATACTGCCATTCAAGCTGTGATGGCAGACGGTAGGTCTGACCAGTTTTCTCGCTCAACCATCGAGCATAAGCAGCTGCATCATCATACCCCACGCATCGAACTGGCTCATCATCACGAGGTGCATTTTCCAAAATAAGTTGCTCAAAATCTTCTGATCCGCGGATTGAAATCGAACTCGATGAATATTGATCCCAACTAATCATTCTGGATCCAATTTTTTCATGATTTTTATAAAAGCTGACATTGCACTTCCAATTGCTATACCAATTTGTTTCTTTAACAAATTGACGAAATTGATCAATGTTAACTTCAGATATTCCAATCGCGAATTTATTGATTTTTATCATCTCTGAATTCATTGGAATGAAATGGTTCGGAGGAAATTTTTCAGATCTTCTTCTTGAACATTCTCGAACGCCATATGAATGATTGATGTATTCAATGCACTCTAAGCCAGGATAATTGCCCGATTTGTCACGAAATATATTCCTTGATTTCAAATATTCATCCGAACAAAATTCGAATGTTTTTTTGGCAATATCGTCATTGAAGCTAGAGTCGGAACAAGAAAGGAAATATGCCCAAGTGTAGGTCACGCCAGGTAAAAGGATTGGCTTGCGATCGAAGGATCCTGCCAGAATGACTGCCAACTTCGGGCATTTCTCACAGTCCTGTATGTTTTCAACGTTGATAGGATATGAAGGCTTTGATTGCGTTTCCGGTAAAATATTACGTGCAAACATGCTTGAAATATTAATGCGTCTTTTCCCAGTCTGCCGGTTCATCACGGCTTCGACAGTCTGGATTTCCTCATCCGTGAGCAGGGCGAGAAGGTCGGGATGCAGAACTTCGCGCGCCTTGACGGGATGGGTGACGCCTGTCCCCTGAGCCGCTTGATGCAGTGCTGCAAATCCACATGAAGACGTGAGAGCCATTGCTGCAAGAATGGTCAGCATCCTGCTTTTGATCATCTTTGCGCTCATGATGACATTCCCATTTGCCGCCAACCTTGATGTAGGTTTCGTCGATCCGCCAGCTTGTCGACTGGGGAGTTCGCCATTGCCAGCGCAAGCGCTTTTCCATCTCCGGCGCATAACGCTGGACCCAGCGATAGACCGTAGAATGATCAACAGGCATGCCACGCTCGGTCATCATCTCCGCGAGATCGCGGTAGCTGATCCCGTACCGGGCAGTACCAGCGAACCGTCCACGACACGACCTCGCCCGGATAATGACGACCTTTGAAAACGCTCAACTGTTCAGCCCTTGTTCCATGTCCGAGCCGAATCTCCGCGATCTACCCGGTTTTTGCAACAGAGCCCGTGGATCAGCGTCCGGCTTGCGAGGTGGCGTAGGGGCGGGCCCGGCGGCCGGCATTCCGCACTGGCCAGGATTCCCGGTGCGGTGTATGAGCGGCTGCTTGAGCCAAGGCGGCGGCCTGCCGCTTGAATGTCAAACCCGTGCCTCAGAGAGACGACAATGCAGGCGTCGATGCGCCCGGCGAGGTCCGACTTCGGCGCCATGATGCGGGAGTGCGGCCAGCTCGCGCAGTTGGCCCTGCCGCTGGTGTTCGCCAATCTCGGCGGTATCGCCATCGCCACCACCGACATGCTCATGCTCGGTCACGCCGGGCCGAAGGCGCTGGCGGCGGTGGCGCTCGCGCTCAGCATCTTTCAGCCGCTCATGCTCCTGTGCGTCGGGATCGGGCTGGCGGTCACGCCGCTGGTGACAGCGGCCCGGGCGCGCCATCAGACCCGGCAGATCCGTCGCGTGGTCCGCCAGGGTGTCTGGATGGCCCTGTTCCAGACGATGCTGTGCGCGCCGGTCTTCTGGTTTTCCGGCACCATCTTCTCGGCGATCGGACAGGATGCGGATCTCGCGGCGCACGCCCAGCTCTACACCCGCGGCGTCCTTCCGGGGCTGTTCTTCATCCTCCTGTTCAACGTCCTCCGCTCCTATCTCACCGCCCTTGAGCGGACACGGGCCGTTCTCCTCCTCACCCTGCTGGCCATTCCGCTGAATGCCGTCCTGAACGGCATCCTCATCTTCGGCGCCGGCCCGATCCCCGCACTCGGCGTGCTCGGCGCCGCCATCGGTTCCACGCTTTCCAACGCCGCCATGGCCATCGGCATCTCGGTTCATTGCAGCCGCCGCCGGCCTTTCCGCCGACACGCGCTGTTCTCGCGCTTCTGGCGGCCCGACTGGTCGACTTTCCTCGAACTTCACCGCCTGGGACTGCCCATCGGCATGATGATCGTGCTGGAGGTTGCCGTATTCGCCGGCACGGCACAGCTGATGGGGCTCATCGGCACTCTTGAGCTCGCGGCACACCAGATCGCCATCCAGCTCGCATCCATCACCTTCATGGTGCCGCTCGGTGTCGGTCAGGCGGCCACCGCGAGGGTGGGGATCGTCGACGGCCGCGGCGAACGGCATCGCCTCGCGCGGGTCGGCTGGGCCGCCATGCTCCTGTCGACGGGTTTCATGGGCTGCACCGGACTGGCCTTCTGGCTGGTGCCCGGACTTCTGGTACGCCCGTTCCTCGACGGCAGCGATGCGTCCTCGACGGTCATGGCGCTTGCCGGCAGCTATCTCGCGGTGGCCGCCGCCTTCCAGATCGTCGATGGCATGCAGGTCACGGCCGCCCATGTCCTGCGGGGGTTGCAGGACACCCGCGTTCCCATGTGGATCGCGGCATTCGGCTACTGGGGCGTTGCCATGCCCTGCGCGTGGTTCCTCGGCCTGCACACCTCGCTGCAGGGGCGCGGCATCTGGTTCGGTCTTGCCCTTGGCCTGGCCGTCTGCGCCATCCTGCTCGCGCGCCGGCTCCATCGCCGGCTTCGCGTGGTATCATGATGGTCCTATCCGGTATGTGGCGCATGCCGCTCGCGCAGGAACCTCCGATACCAGTTGGGTCTGCCGTGGTCCTCCTTCAGCCGGCTGTAGAGGATCAGCTTGATACCATCGAGGAAGACCATCCAGACCAGCATGTAGAGCCACACCAGACCGATGACGGTCCAGGGCAGGGCCGGCACGAACCACCCGAACCCGCAGATGAGAACCGCGACGATCTGGGTGCCGATGATGGCCACGACCAGCGGCATGGCCGGCCACGGCCGCGCGAACATCGACGCCCGCGAACGCATGACGAACAGCAAGAGGTGCCCGCCGGCGACGATCTGCAAAAAGATGGCCGTCTGGACCTGCTCCCGGGCCAGCGGGATCCACGCCTGCCACTGCGGGTCGTGCAACCACTTCATGCCGACGAGCAGCAGGCCGAAGGTCTGGGCCACGGCCATCAGGCCCATGAATCCCGAGACCAGCAGCAGCCGGCGCATCCGCCAGCGGACCGGTTCCTTCGACAGCAGGGTGTTGTCGTAGGCGATGGTCATGATCGGGATGTCGTCGAGAAGGGCGATCAGGATGATCATGACGGCGGTGAGCGGCGAAAAGCCGAAGGTAAGGGTCGCCAGGACCACCACGAACATGATGTCGAGCGTCATCGCCACGCGGAACAGGACGTAGTTGATGATCCGTTCGAAGATCCGTCGCGACTCGTCGATGGCGTCGATGACTGTCGAGAGGCCGGGGGCGGTGAGAATGAGGGCCGCCGCGGCACGGGCGGCATCGGTGGCCCCGCCCACGGCGATGCCGCAATCGGCCTGCTTGAGCGCCGGTGCATCGTTGACACCGTCGCCGGTCATGGCGACCACGTGCCCGCGATCCTGCAGCGCATGCACGATGCCATACTTGTGCTCGGGGAACACCCGGCCGAACCCGTCGGCCCGTTCCACGTTCAGGGTGATCGGCTCGGGCAGGTGGCTCATGTCCATGTCCCTGGTGAACATGTCCGCGGCCGCGACGAGATGTGTCCCCATGCCGAGCTGCCCGGAAATCTGGCTGCCGATGGCGACATCGTCGCCGGTGACCATCTTGACCTGGAGCCCGTGCTGCTTGGCGTGCTCGATGGTCTCCCGCGAATCGTCGCGGGGCGGGTCCAGCATCGACAGGATGCCGAGGAAGTCCCAGCTCCGGCCGTCGTCGGCCGAGCGAGCGACGCCGAGCGCCCGCAATCCGGTGGCGGCCA
Organism: Geminicoccaceae bacterium; assembly: GCA_020638465.1. Lineage (NCBI taxonomy): Bacteria > Pseudomonadati > Pseudomonadota > Alphaproteobacteria > Geminicoccales > Geminicoccaceae > Geminicoccaceae bacterium. The sequence continues at coordinate 131,593 of JACKIM010000003.1, read as the reverse complement.
GATCCGCCACGGCCCCGGCGGCCCTTTCCGCCGTTTCGGCATCGAGTCTGCACAGGTCGACGATGACCTGCGGCGCACCCTTGCTGAAACGCATGGCCCTGCCCTGCGCATCGGTGACGGCCGCTTCGGTCCGTTTCCCGACCGGATCGAAAGGTGTGAATTTCATCACTTGATAGGTATCGCGGACACGGGAATCCGTTAGTCCGGCACTGATCGCCTTGTCGATCGCATCCTCGCTGCCCTTTTCCGAGGCCAGTGCGGCACCGAGAACCAGCTCGTCGGCCGAACCGGCATCGAACAGGATCGGATCGCCGAGCGTCAGGCTGTTCTTGGTCAGAGTGCCGGTCTTGTCCGAACAGAGGATGTCCACGCCGGCCAGTTCCTCGATGGCTTCGAGCCGCGAGACGATGGCCTTCTTTCGCGCCAGCGCCTGGGCACCGAGCGAGTTGGTGACGGTGATCACCGTGGGCATCGCCACGGGGATGGAGGCAATCAGCAGGACGAGAACTTCGCGGGCGATGTCGGCGAGGTCTGACCATGCCCATCGGCTTTGCAGCACGAAATCGTGGTAGAGCTGGAAACCGACGAGGATCGTGCAGAGGGCGATGGAAACCAGGATGAGAAAATCGCCGATCTGCGTGGTGGCCTGCTGCGAATGCGATGCCCCGCCACCGGCGGAGGCCACCAGGCTGGCCGTGCGACCGAAGAAGGTCGCGTTGCCGGTCGCGATCACGACAGCGGTCATTTCTCCCTGCTTGGCGATACTCCCCGAATAGCCCGCATCGCCGATCTTCTTGTCGACAGGCAGGGATTCGCCCGTGAGGGCAGCCTGATCGATGCTGATATAGTCACCATCGACGAAACGCACGTCGGCGGGCACCACTTCGCCGAGCTTGATGCGGATGATGTCGCCGGGCACGATCTCACCGGCGTCGATGGTCGAGAAATTCCCGTCGCGCAAGGCGGTTGCTCTTGGAGCCATTCCGGCCTTCAGCGCTGCCAGCGCATCCGAGGCCTTGCGCTCCTGCCAGAAGCCCGACACGGCATTGTAGAGAAGAAGGACCAGGATGATGGCGAGGTCCGCCCAATGCCCCATGAGCAGCGACAGGACCGCCGCGGCCTCGATCATCCAGGCGATGGGTCCCCAGAAGAACCGGAGGAATTTCTCCAGATCGCTGGCATCTTTCTGGATCAGCTCATTGCGGCCATATGTTTCCAGTCGGGATCCGGCTTCGGCAGTGGAAAGGCCATCCGTCGAAGTCTTCAGCCTCGTGTAGACGGTCTGCAGATCCGCCTTTTCCAGATCTTCGGGAATGTCCGGGACCGCTGTCATTGACGAGGTGGCCTTTTTCATCCTGTCCCTTCCATGTATTCGTCAGGAATGTCGCGGTGCTGGGAAGGTATATCCGATGGGTCCTTATCCCCGCGTCTCGTTGACATGCGGCTATCCCATGATGTGATAGCCGCCATCGATGAAGATCGTCTGGCCGGTGATGTGCCGGGCCGCGTCATGCGCGAGAAAGGCCGTCGCGATGCCGACGTCGTCGATATCGACCAGCGAGCGGGCCGGCGATTTGGCCTGCGCCCTGGCCATCAGCTCGTCGAACTCGGCTATTCCCGATGCCGCCCGCGTCGCCAGGGGCCCCGGCGAAACCGCATGGACGCGAATGCCCTCGGGACCCAGTTCGGCGGCCAGGTAACGGACGGAGGCTTCCAGAGCCGCCTTGGCCGGACCCATGATGCCGTAGTGATCGATCACGCTTTGAGCACCGAAGAAGCTCATGGCGAACATTGCCCCGCCGTCCTTCATCAGCGGTTCGGCCAGATGCGCCATGCGGATGAACGACCAGCAGGAAATCTCCATCGTTTTCGCGAAATCCGCCCGATCGACATCGACCACGCGACCGTGGAGCGCCTGGCGCGGCGCGAACGCGATCGAGTGAACGAGGAAGTCGAGGCGGCCCCACTCGTCCCCGATCGTCCTGAACACGGCCTCCATCTGCCCTTCGACCGACACGTCGAGCGGCATGAAGATGCCGGCATCGATGGACCGTGCGAGGGGTTCGACGTGCGGCCGGGCCTTGTCGTTGAGGTAGGTGACCGCCACCTCGGCGCCAAACCTGCGGAAGGCCCGGGCGCATCCCCAGGCGATCGACCGGTCGTTGGCAATGCCGACGACAAGCCCCTTGCGTCCGGCGAGGAGGGACGAGGTACTTTCCAACGCGGTCATGCGGTTCTTCCCGGAAGGATTGAAATCACCGTTCGGCGACCAGTGACACCACGGCACGGGCGATCATCATCTCCTCATCGGTCGGGATGACGAAAGCGGCGATCTTGCTGCCGTCGGTCGAAATACGCCCCTTGCCCGAGTCGTTCAAAGCCGGGTCGAGTTCGAGGCCGGCCCAGCGCAGGCCATCGGCGATGCGCGCCCGGATGGAAGGGGAGTGCTCGCCGATGCCGGCGGTGAACACGATCGCATCCAGTCCTCCCAGGGCGGCCTGCAGCATGCCGGCGTTGAGCACGGCCCGATAGACAAAATGCTCGATGGCGAGGGCCGCGCGCGGGTCGTCGCTGGCTTCGAGAACGCGCATGTCGCTGGAAATGCCCGACAGGCCGCGCAGGCCGGAATCGTGATAGAGCAGTGACGATATCTCGTCGGCACTCATCCCCTTGTGTTGCATGAGATAGAGGGCCACGCCCGGATCGAGCTGGCCGCTGCGGGTTCCCATGGGCAGGCCATCGATGGCCGAGAAGCCCATGGTGGTCTCGATGCTCCTGCCGTTGCTCAGCGCGCACATGGAAGCGCCGCTGCCCAGATGGGCGACGATCACCCGTCCTTTCGCCAGTTCGGGCATGCCGGTCCTCATCGTCCCGGCGATGTAGGCATAGGACAGGCCATGGAAGCCGTAACGCCGGACTCCCTCTTCGTATAGGGCGCCGGGGAGCGCATAGCAGTCGCGCGAGCGCTCGCGGTGCCGGTGGAATTCGGTATCGAAGCACGCGACCTGGGGGATGCCCGGAACCATCTCCATGGCGAGGCGGATGGGTGCCAGGTTGTTGGGCTGGTGCAATGGCGCCAGATCCTGGTAGACCCGCAGTTCCTCCAGCACCCTGTCGTCCACCAGCACCGGACGGTCATGGTTCGGCCCGCCATGCACGACCCGATGACCGATACCGATGAATTCGAAACCTTCGAGCGTCTTCAGCCAGTCGGAAACGCGGACGATCGCGTCGGGCAGGGTCGCGATCGTCGCCGCATCGAACGTTTCATCGACCATGACGGTTCCGTCGACATCGTGGATCGCGAGGTGCGGCTTTACCCCGATACCGTCCATCTGGCCGCGGATCCGGCATTCCGGCGAGCCGTTGTCGATGGTGAAGATCCGGAACTTGAGGCTCGATGAGCCGGCATTGACGGCAAGAACGGACTTCCGTGCGGTCATGCGGAAACCTTCGTCGACTTCAGTATGGCGGCGGCATAGAGGGAGGCGATGGCGCAAGAAGCCAGTCGTGTGCGCACCGAATCCGCCCGTGAGGTGAGAACGATCGGCACCCGGGCCCCCAGCACGATTCCCGCCGCGTCGGCATGGGAAAGGAATGTGAGGTTCTTGGCCAGCATGTTCCCGGCTTCGAGATCGGGCACGACGAGGATCTGGCCCCGGCCCGCCACGGTCGACTGGATCCCCTTCATCCGGGCGGCCTCGGGGTCGATTGCATTGTCGAAGGCGAGCGGCCCGTCCAGGTCTGCGCCGGTGATCTGGCCGCGATCGGCCATCTTGCACAGGGCGGCTGCCTCGATGGTCGAGGGAATGCGCGGCGTGACCGTCTCGACCGCAGACAGGATGGCCACTCGCGGTCGCCCGAGAGCCAGCCCCTGCCAGAGATCGACAGCGTTCTGGATAATGTCGCGCTTGGACAGGAGATCCGGGAAGATGTTGATGGCCGCGTCGGTGATGAACAGGGTCTCGTGATGGCCCGGGACATCCATGATGAAGACGTGGCTGATGCGACGTTCGGTCCGCAGGCCCTTCGCCGACGATGTCACTTCGCTCATCAGCTCGTCGGTATGCAGGCTGCCCTTCATCAGGAGGGTGCCCTTGCCTTGCCGGATGAGCTCGACGGCCCGTGCCGCCGACGCGTGGCTGTGCGGCGTGTCGACAATCTCGATGCCGTCAATGTCGATACCGTTCTTTTTCGCGATATCGACGATGCGCGCCTGCGGGCCGACAAGGACGGGCTTCACGATTCCCGCCCTTGCGGCATCGAGCGGCCCCTGCAACGAGGTCTTGTCGCAGGGGTGCGCGACGATGACCGTCGGCGCGGTCATTGCCTTGGCCGCCTCGATGAGTCGGTTGTATTTCGAGTGTCCGGACTGCCCTTCGACACCTTCGTTCATCGTGCGGCACCTCGTGCCGTCTTGCCGGGAGCCGTCCTGGCCTTTTCGTCCGACAGGGTCGCCGGGTGGGTCCCGTTGCCGGTTGCCGCGGGCTGCTTCCTGCTCCTGCCCGACGGTTTGGACCCGAGGTCGAACCATTCGACGAGTTCTGCCAGCCGCTCCTCGCCCTTCTTGCTGAGCGGGCTGCCAGCCTCGATGATCTGCCCGATGATATCGAATGCCGCCTGTCGCTCGGCAGCATCTTCGGGCAGCATGCCGGGGATGGCCGCCAGCGCCGCCTTCTCATCGATTTCGAGCATGAAGAACTGCTCGCGCACCAGGCGGCGGAATGCTTCGAGGTCGAGGTTGCTCGTCTGCTTCTGCTGGTGCCACAGGTGACGCATGAAGGAAAAGGTCCGCTCGTCGACCTTCCTCTCGGCGAGACCGACATACAGGAGCGAACGGATGAACGCCTCGCGAAGACCGCCATCGGTCACCCGTGCCTTCAGGGAAGCAATCTCCTGATCGACGAGTTTTTTATGGTGCGGGCTCTTGGCGGCCTTGCGCGGTCTCTCGCTCGATGCGGGATCGATGCCCAGCCGGGACTGTAGCAGCGGGTTGCCGAAGACCGCGAAGAAGGTCTTTTCGGCCATCTGCTCGGCAAAGATCCGCCAGGCCTCGAAACCTTCGACGATCGAATTCGACACCTTCTTCTCGGCCTCGGTGAAGACGTTTCCTTCCCCGGCGGGCTGGCGATTCTCCTCGACCTGCCCGACCATCTGCTCCAGCACGCCATCGAAAGCCCGGTGTCCCGGTGTGGCCATGTACTGGACGCGCAACGGATGCATCTGCCGCATCGCCTCGGCCATGGGCTCGGTGATCATCGGCCGGAGCCAGGGCTGGACGAAAGTCCGGTACAGGGCGAGATTTTCTTCCGAAAGTCGGGCTGCCGCCTCGAAGCAATGCTCGTCGTCGATACTGTTGCCACCCAGTGCCCGAATATCGGCGAAGCTCCGCGCCTCGCAACGCATGACCCACTGACCGGATACCAGATCGGCATTGGCCGTATGCTCGTCCACCGGCTCGAAGACCGCCTCGTAGAGGCCCGGCGGCAGGATGTTGATCAGGTCGATGTTGTGGACGAATTCGTCGTGCTGCTTGCGCGCGACACCGGCCGACACGAAAATGCCCAGATGACCGACCGACTCGTGGATGGTGTAGACGATCGTCTGCTGATGCCTGCGGATGTCGTCGACATCTTCGTACAGGTCGAGAACCCAGTCGAGCGCCTGTTGTGGCGGGGTGATGTTATCCCCCTTCGAGCAGAATACGACGATGGGGGAACGGATCTCCCGCAGGTCGACAATATCGCCGTTCGGGGCCTGAATCTCACCCGTCGCGAGTTTGTTCCCGACAAAGAGATCATCGACAATGGTCTGCATTTCCTCGCCGTTAAGCAGGGTCTTTTCACCCCACCAGCGTTCGAAACCGAGATAACGTGGCACCTCGGTATCGATCTTCGAATAGAGATTGTACTGCTTCGACCAGAAGGTATTGGCCGGATTCTGCGCCTCGAAGTTCTTGACCAGCCAGGCGCCGTCGAAAATTCCATGGCCCAGGTCGCTGGTCATGGCCGTGAGCCAGCTGCCGCCGAGCAGGCCGCCGCTGTAGCGCATGGGGTTCTTCCCGTGTACGCCGGCCCAGTACGACAGCGGGGCGCCGGCGATGATGATGGGGCCGAACAGGTCGGGATGCAGTGCCGCGACGATCATGATTGCCCAGCCTGCCTGGCAATTGCCGACGACACAGGGCAGCCCCTGGGCATCGGGATGCCGTTCGATCACCTCGCGCAGGAACACCGCTTCCGCTTCGGCGACGTCGAAAATCGTCTGGCCGGGCTCTGGCATGGGCCTGAACCCGATGAAATAACAGGGATGGCCGGCCTTCATCGCCACGCCGATCTCGCTGTCCGACTTGAAACCTCCAATACCGGGGCCATGCCCCGCACGGGGATCGACGACAACAAAAGGCCTCTTGCGATCGTCGACTTCCGTACCTTCCGGCGGCTTGATGCGCACCAGGGCGTAATTCACCGGCCGGGGAAGATTGCGGCCGTCGAGGACGAGTTCACAAGCGTAATCGAGTACGTTGGGAGCTTCGAGGGCGCTTTGCCTTTCGTGCTGGGCCGCGCGTTGCCTCATCGCATCGCAGAAAAGGATCGAACGCTGCATGGCGTCGATCGAATAAGACAGGGCCTGTGAGAACACGTCATTCGGCAGACTGTTCCCGGCTGCATTGGACTCGGATTGCTTTTCCTTGAGACCGACCATGACATCCTCCTGAGGTGTGAAAACAGCACCTGCACCACGACATAATTCTACATTTGTAGAATACAATGCCATGACATGTCGAGGCGCGGCGAAACCGCACCCATGACATTCGCGCCCATATGACATTCACGCATATAAGAGCTTCAAAGTGTCCAGACGTTTTTGATCTGGATCAATGGTCCATTTGATGGGAAAAGGTTCTAGCGTGGCGCAATGCCGGACCCTGCATGACATTTTGTCATGTCATGACATTTTGTCATGTGCGGGAATTATTACTTGAAACCAATGAGATGATATCAGGGTTGTATCGTATCTGACATTTTGTCAGGTTCGGGATGGTTGCCGGATACAGGGCGATCTGCGAACTCTTCCAGTAAAATCATAAAGTTAAGATGTTTCGTCCCAATTGGCACGACATTTGCTGGTGTATAGGCAAAAGCCAATCGCGGGACAGGGCAATGGAAGGCTCAAGGGTCAAGCAGATTTTCGGGGCGGCGGTTGTCGCCTGTCTGACAGGTGGATTCGCCGGCCAGGCGTCCGCCGAGGAGATAGCCGGGGTTGAGCCGAGTCTTCGGCCAGCTGGTGCGCCGGTCATTACTACGGTCGATCATGGCGAGGCATGGTATGCCAATGCCCTTCGCGGCATTAGCGCTCCGATTCCCGAAAGCCTCGGTTTCCTTGAGGATGAGGGGGTCTGGTACACGCCGTTCATCCATCCCAACGTGCCCGGCCGCTATGACATTCGCGGCCTGTATGGCGCGCCCGGGGAAACCGCCAACTGAATTTCGCAAATTCGTCCGGCCATTCGTGCCGACGATCGGGCCGGGAGGCGCCTGAAGTCGTACGCTCGAGCCTCCATAACGTTCGAGCGCCAGGTGAGGAGATAAGGAATGACTGTGAAGAGAGAGCTGAAAAACCTGCTCGCAACGGCATGTACTGTTGCGTTGCTGGCGGCACCGCTCGCAGCTTCCGCCCAGGGTATGTCGGGAATGTCCGGCATGGGCGGTATGGGTGGCATGTCGGGGATGTCCGGCATGGGTGGCATGTCGGGGATGTCCGGTATGGGTGGCATGTCGGGGATGTCCGGTATGGGTGGCATGTCGGGAATGTCAGGCATGGGCGGCATGTCCGGCATGAGCGGAAACCAGATCGGTAACTGGGTCTGCACCCAGTGGACCATGGTTGGCCCGCCGAGTGGCATGGGCGGCATGTCCGGTATGGGTGGCATGTCAGGCATGGGCGGCATGTCCGGTATGGGCGGCATGGGTGGCATGTCCGGTATGGGTGGCATGTCAGGCATGGGCGGCATGGGTGGCATGTCCGGCATGGATGGCATGTCCGGTATGGGTGGCATGTCGGGAATGTCTGGCATGGGCGGCATGTCCGGTATGGGTGGCATGTCGGGAATGTCTGGCATGGGCGGCATGTCCGGTATGGGTGGCATGTCGGGAATGGGCGGCATGTCCGGTATGGGCGGCATGTCGGGAATGTCCGGCATGGGTGGCATGTCTGGAATGTCCGGCATGGCGGGAGCACCCGCTGGTGGAAATTGGACCTGCACCCAGTGGTCGTTCGGTGCCCCAACTGGCATGAGCGGCATGTCTGGAATGTCGGGCATGGGTGGCATGTCCGGTATGGGTGGCATGTCCGGTATGGGCGGCATGTCGGGCATGGGTGGCATGTCTGGCATGGGCGGCATGGGTGGCATGAGCGGTTCGTCGAACTAGCGACGAATCGCCAGAACCGGGGCTCGGTCGCGTGAGCCTCCCGGTTCCTTCCGTCGGGTGGCCTGATCTGACCCGGGCCACCCGGCCTTTTCCTGCATGGCCGGGTAGTCCGTTTCATGAACAGCAAGACGTCGATTGCAGTAATTGGAGCCAGTCTGGTCCTTGTTCTGGGCCTTGCCTGGTTCATGGTTCGTATAGTCAGTCACTGGGAAGTTGGCGAAGCGGAGGACGCTGCCCGTCGCGAGGCCGCCCAGATTGCCACGGACGCCGTGATGCCTGTTGTAACCCGTGCCGAGGATGCGGCTGCAACGGCGACGGCGGCTGCCGAGGAAGCCAAGGCTGCTGCCGGTCAGGCGGCCGAGGTCGCGCGCAATGCGACGGAGACCGCGGCGGCTGAAATTGCCCGGCAGATGGCCGATGAAGCCGTTCGGGCGGTCGTTCGGGAGCAGGAACGCAAGGCCGAGGATGCAGCGGCAGCCGAGGTGCTCAAGGCGGTGAAGGCCCGCGCGGCGACTGCCAGCTATGAACAGGCCGTGTGGGATCCGTTGCATTTTTCGCCGGCGATCGACACGGCACGGGACGAGCAATGCCTCGTCTGCCATTCCGAGATCCTTGACCGGCAGGTCAGTGAGGAATCGCCGGCTGGCGTGCGCGCCGACCAGTCGCTCGCCTGGTACCAGACACTCGACACCTATGCCGGTGATCAGGAGACCTTTCACCAGAGGCATATGTCGAGCGACTATGCCAAGGAGGTCATGAACCTCTCCTGCAATTTTTGTCACAAGGGCGACGATCCGCGCGAGGAATCGGCGCAGACACCTCTTGAGGACGGTCGCACCCAGCTCGCATCCACGGGCCCGGATGGTGACATGCCGGCTTTTACGTTGCGCAAGATGGTCAATCCATCGGACACGTGCCTGCGCTGCCATGGCAGTTTTCCCTATGCCAACATGGAAGGCGTGGATGGGGCCTGGCCCGAGGTTCGGGAGAATTTCGAATTCGAGGAGGGCGAGAATGGCTGTCTGACCTGTCACACCGACCTGTTCCGCACCGTCCGGCATCAGGTGACCTATCTGCATGCCGATCGTATCGAGGAACTGGCGCAGACAAGCTCGGACGTCTGTTACGGTTGCCATGGCGGTCGCGCCTGGTATCGCATCTCCTATCCGTATCCGCGCCATCCCTGGCCGGACATGCCCGAAGAGGTGCCCGATTGGGCCGTCGATCGTCCGACCGTATCCGATCCGCGCTACCAAATTGAGCAGAACTGAAGCGAGGGAACCCAGTTCATGGATATGTCCAGACATTTCAACATGGGACGCCGCCGCTTCCTGCAGTCCAGCGCTGCCGCCGGTGTGGCGAGCGGCCTGGTCCAGACGACGGCACCGAAGGAAGCCAGGGCGTTCGCCTACGAGCCCTATCCGGTCGATGACGAGCTTGAGACCGTCGTCACGAGCTGTGCGCACAATTGCGGTTCGCGACACATGCTGGTGGCGCACAAGAAGGGTGACGTGATCGTCCGGCTGTCGACCGACAATGGTAGCTATCAGGGCGATGCCTGGGGAACCGATACGGAGGAGAAACCGCAGGTGCGGGCGTGTCTGCGCGGCCGTTCCTACCGCGTCAGGCTCTATTCTCCCGAGCGTCTTCTCTATCCGATGATCCGCGTCGGTGAGCGCGGCGAGGGCAAGTTCCGCCGGGCATCCTGGGACGAGGTGCTTACCCAGATCACCGAGAAGATGGTGCAAATCCGCAATACCTACGGCCCGCAGGCATTGCTCGACCAGAGCTATGCCGGCGCATCCTACGGTGTCCTGCACAAGTCGGACCAGATCGAGGGCCTGCTCGGCCGCTTCCTGGGCATGTTCGGGTGCCGCACCAGTTCATGGTCGGTGCCGTCCTACCAGGGCACGACGTTCAGTTCGCGCATCACCTTCGGCACTATCCAGGATGGTAACGAGGACGATACGTTTGCGCATTCGAAGCTGATCATCATGTGGGGCTGGAACCCGGCCTATACCTTCCACGGCGGCAATACGTTCTACTATATGAGACTGGCGAAGCAGCGTGGCTGCAAGTTCGTCTGCATCGACCCGCAATATACCGACAGTGCGGCCTGCTACGATGCGTGGTGGATCCCGATCCGGCCCAACACCGACGCCGCGATGATGGCCGGCATGGCGCACTATATCTTCACCAACAACCTGCACGACCAGGATTTCATCGACCGTTTCGTGCAGGGCATGGATGCCGGTACCATGCCGGGCTGGGCGCAGGGACGGGAAAGTTTCAAGGACTATATTCTCGGAACGTCCGATGGCCAGCCCAAGACGCCGGAATGGGCCGCGGAGATCTGCGGCGTATCGGCCAGCGACATCGCCAAGCTGGCACACATGTATGCCACCACCAAACCCGCCGCGCTCAAGGCAAGCTGGGCGCCGGGGCGCAACGCCTATGGCGAGCAGTACAATCGCATGGCCGCTGCATTGCAGGCGATGACCGGCAACATCGGCAAGCTTGGCGGTTGCGCGGAGGGTGTCGGCAAGGCCTGGCATGCGGAGGCGGTGGCCTATCCCTACGACCAGTTCGCCAATGTCTGGTACGCCTCGATCAAGTCGGACCGGTGGGCGCACTGTGTGCTCAACTATCCCGATGTGAGCCGCGAGGAGATCGGGCTGTGGCCGCGAAACGACCAGTTCGATGGAGTGGCACCCAACATTCGGGGCATCTTCTGGCAGGGGTCGGACTGGTTCAACCAGTTGACCAACATCAACAAGGAGATCGAGGCGATCAAGAAGCTCGATCTCGTGGTCTGCATGGATTCGACCATCACCCCGTCGGGGCTATGGGCCGATTACCTGCTGCCGGTGGCCACGCATTTCGAGCGCCACGATGTCGCCCTGCCCTGGTACAAGGGACATTATTACATCCATCGCCCTGTGGTTATCCAGCCCATGGGCGAAAGCAAGTCGGATTTCCAGATCTTCACCGAGATGGCCTACCGGCTCGGATTTGGCGAGGGATACAATCCCAAGGCGACCCGTGCCTATTTCGATGACCCGACCGAAGTGGACGAGGCGTATCTCAGCGAGTGGTGGGAGCAGAAGGTCATGCACCACCAGAACGTCGAGATGCCTTGGGAGGAGTTCAAGCAGCGCGGGATCTACAAGTTCATCCTGTCGGAACCGCATATTGCCTTCCGGGCGCAGATCGAGCAGGGGCAGCCCTTCGAGACACCATCCGGCAAGATCGAGATCTTCTCGACCACGCTCGGTCAGACCACGGACTGGACGCGGACCCAGTATGGCTATGAAATTCCGGCCATTCCGAAATGGATCGAGCCGTGGGAGTCGCTCAACAGTCCCGAGACGTCGCGCTTCCCGTTCCATGTGGTGAGTCCGCATCCCCGCTGGCGCACCCATTCGATCTTCTATAACATCCCGTGGTTGCGCGAGACCTACCAGCAGGAGGTCACGATGAATGCGTCGGATGCAAGGCGTCTGGGCGTGAGTACGGGAGATGTCGTCGAGGTCTACAATGACCGCGGGACCTGCGTCGTGCCGGTCTATGTGACCGAGCGGTGCATGCCGGGGGTTGCGGTGCTGTTCGAGGGAGCATGGATGGACCTCGACGGCGATGGCGTGGATCGGGCCGGCAATCCGGATTTCCTCACCCTCGACAACCCCAGTCCGGCTGGTGCGTTTGCCTACAACACCGTGCTTGCCGGCATTCGCAAGACCGACCTCGAACACAAACCGGGATGGGACATGCTGGCCACGTCGCGCAGCGCCGTCTTCCGTCGCGATCTCTGAGGGAGCAGAAACGACATGGCGAACCAGAACGTCGACAAGGCGAAGATCAAGGAGAACGTGGCGAAGCGCAAGCGCGAGGCCTATGTGCCGGTCGTGCCGGACGAGCAGTTCGGATTCATCCACAACAATGTCGACTGCATCGGTTGCCGCGCTTGCGAAATCGCCTGCAAGGACAAGAACGGCCTGGCACCCGGTCCGCGGTTTCGCAGGGTGCAGTATATCGAGGGCGGAACCTATCCCGAGGTTTATGCCTACAAGGTCAACATGTCCTGCAACCATTGCGCCGAGCCGGCCTGCCTTCCGGCCTGTCCGACCGGTGCGATCTGGAAGCACAAGGAAAACGGTGTCGTCGACATCGACAGTACCCTTTGCATCGGTTGCCGGCGATGCGAGGCCGCATGTCCCTATGGCGCGCCGCAATGGGATCCGGAAAGCGAGACCGTCAAGAAATGCAATATGTGCATCGACGAGCTGGAAGCCGGGCGCAAACCCTATTGTGTCATGGCCTGCATGATGCGGGTGCTCGACATCGGTCCCATCGACCAGCTTCGCGACGGCACCTATCAGACCAAGGCACGTGGCCCGAACGATCAGGTGGTCCGGCAGGTCAAGACGATGGCCGACCCGGAGCTGACGAACCCGTCGATCGTCTTCGTTCCGCATTCCAAGGGCAAGGTCTGAGATGACGACCGCGACATCGGAACGCCCTCCTGTCATCGACCGGGCCGTGTGGCAGGAACTTGCCGAGGATCTTGAGACGCTTGCCCGGTTGCATGATCGCGAACCCGACCGGACACTCGTTGACGAGCTTCGACAATCTCCGATCGCCGAATGGTTCGCCCTGCCACTGGGTGACAGTGGTGGTGCGGCCGTGTTCGACCATGCGCTGGGCGAGTTGCCGCGGCCCGTCGACCGGGAGAGCCTCGATACGCTCGCCACCGACTACGCCGATATCTACCTGGTGCATGGCCTGCATGCCTCGCCTGCCGAGTCGCCCTGGCTCGATCCGGATCACCTGGTCTGTCAGGAACCGATGTTTCAGGTGCGCGAATGGTATGCTCATTACGGGCTGGAAGCTACCGACTGGCGGCAGCGATCAGATGATCATCTGGTCGTTCAGCTCCGTTTCATGGCGCATCTGGCGCGCACCGCAACGGACTACAGTCTCGTGGATCTGGCACGTTTCCTCGACCGGCACGCCTTGCGCTGGATACCCGATTTTGCCGAGCGGGTAGCCGCGCGCTGCAGGACGCCGTTCTTCGCCGGGCTCGCCGTTCTGACGTCGGACTATCTTGAGCAGTTGCGGGATCTCGTGGAAGCGATCACGGGTCTGGAGCGCGAGGTCGTCGAAATCAAGCCCGACAGCCAGCCGGCAGCGGCACCTGCACCGCAGCCCTACATGCCTGGCGTCGGACCCGGCTGGTAGTCCATGCCGGCGCTTAAGGTTGGCGGGCAGACGCCGTGGCCACCCGTCAGCGAACCTCCCCGCCTCGATCGCGACCAGTGCGTCGCCTGCATGAGCCCGTTGTCCGAGTGCGCGGCTTGTGCGCAGGCATGTCCCAGCAAGGCATGGACGATGACCACTGCCGGTCCGGAGCTTGACGGGGAGCTCTGTGATGGTTGCGGCCGCTGTGTCGGCGTCTGTCCGCAACGGGCACTGTCCGTATCGACTCCGATCGAGAAGCGTCAGGACAGGCACGGTGTTTTCGCCATGGCCACCTGTGCTGCCGTGGCCTGCGAAGACGACAGGCCGCAAATGCCCTGCCTTCACCTGATCGGGTGGCGGCAGCTGGACGAGTGGCGGCGGCAGGGTATCGGCCGATTGTGGATCGAGCATGCGGATTGCACGGACTGTCGCCGGCATGGCGAGGATATGTTCGGCGAAGCTCTCGGCTTTGCCCAACAGGTCTGGGCCGAACGCGGTACCGGGCCGATGGTGGTCGAGCGTCTTCGCTCCGGCAAGCGCGGCCGGCTGCGGGCAAACAGCGAACCGGCCTTCGATCGTGGTGCCGCCGGCAGTCGCCGTGCGATGTTCGGCCGGCTTGCGGCTGCGTTCATCGAGCCGGAGGCCCGTCCGGGGGAACGGGCTGTCTTCGGTCCGACGCTGGAGCCGGACCTGTGCAATGGCTGCGATGCCTGTGCGAAAATGTGTCCGACCGGCGCCTTGGCGCTGCAGGAGGATGGCGAGCAGGCGGCCTACGAAGTCATGGCGGAGCGCTGCACGGGATGTGGCCTTTGCGTCGACGTCTGCGAGACCGGTGCCGTGAGCATCAGGTCGTGGGTCTCGCCGCCGCACTCGCGATTGTCTTTGAGTCAGCGAAGTTGTACGGTCTGTGGCCTGTCTTTTCATGAGCCTCTTGAGGCGACATCGCATGAGCAATGCTGGATCTGCCGGCTGCGTCCGGCCGCCAATCCCCGCGCCGTCATTGTCGACCCATGAGTGACTGGCTCGACCCGGTGTTCGACTGGCTGGCCGCCAACGGGAGCGGCCGGGCGCTCTTTGTCGCCATGCCGAGCTATCGGCCCGAGCTGATCCGGGCACTCGCGGAGGCAACGGGCTTCGATCACTGCGATTTCAGGCGGGAGGTGATGGCGAAGGCCGGCAGCGATCCCGCGACGTTGCCGTTGTCGCTCATCGAGGAAACAATCGCGGGACATGCCGCAAGGAATGGCCTGGTGCTGCAGAATGTGGAGTCGCTGCTGGCGACCCGTTCGGCGGAAGACCGCTCGGGCTGGATCGCGCGCATGGCCGCCATTGCGCATCCGCTGACACTGATTTTCCCCATCGCGTTGTTCAACGCCGATCTTCCCGACGATACGGCCGTGATTCACATCGCCCCCGACGCGCTGCCTGCCGATACGCTGATGATGCGGTTATGGGGATCTTCTTGACGCAAACCGGGTTGCGTGGGCTCCGGGGCGTCACGGGCAGGCTGCGTCATTGGCTCGCCAGTTCCCTGCGCCGGCAGTTGGTCGCTGCCCTGGTGGCCGGGCTCGCGGTGGCGTCGGCAGTGTTCCTGGCGATCCTTGTCAAGCTCTATCACGACCATCTCGCCGATGAACGCAGTGCGGCTGCCGGGCAGGTGCGCCAGTTGCTGCGGACAGCGCTCGAAAACGCCATGCTCAAGCGGGATATCGACGGTCTCAGGGAGATCGTCGATCAGCTCGGCCGTCAGAGCGAGATTGCCGGTGTGATGATCCTTGCCCCTTCGGGTGAGGTACGCTTCGCGTCGGAGCATGAGAATCTCGGTCGGCGATACGATCTTGCTGGCGGCGAACTGTGTCATGGATGTGCGCTTCCCGAAGGCCATCTCGACCCGGTCGGCGCGTTCACGCGCCGGGAGGACGGCCGGCAGGTCCTGCGGAGCGTAGTTGCCGTGGCCAACAGGGAGCCATGCCAGACCTGCCACGGACCGATCGCGACGCATCCCGTGAACGGTATCCTGGTGGTAGACTATGCCGCGGGTGAACTGCGGCGGTCGGCCCTTTTGAGTGCCATCACCATGGGGGCCGCCGGCATGGTCGTCGTCGGAATCGCCATGCTGGCGCTCTGGCTGACCCTGGAACGGCTGTTGCTGCGGCCCCTGGGATATCTAGGCGCCGCCAGTCAGGGGCTCGCCCAGGGGGACTATCGCAGCCGTGCTGCAATTTCCGGTCACAACGAACTGGCTCGGCTCGGCTCCAGTTTTGACAGCATGGCCGAGCGCATTGCCCATCAGATCGACGACCTTGCCGCCCGCGAGCATTATCTGCAAGCCCTCATCAATGCGGTGCCCGATGGTATCCGGGTCATCAATCGCGACTACCGGGTCGAACGGGTCAACCGCGCGTTCCTGGAGCAGCAGGGCCTGGCGGCGGATGCCGTGCTCGGACAGCCCTGCCATACTTCCAGCCATCGGTGCGACACGCCATGCGCGCCTACCATGGTCACCTGTCCGTTGCATGAACTGGGCAATGGCCGCAACAGTCTCGTCTGCAGGCACCGCCATGTGAGGTCGGACGGTCATGAGCTGTTCGTCGAGATTTCGGCAGCGATCCTGGAGGTCGATGACAATGGCGAGCCGTTGAGCGTGGTCGAGTCGATCCGCAATCTCAGTCAGGACGTGGCGCTCGGTCATGAACAGAAGCTGTCGGAGCTGGGAATGCTTGCCGCCGGTATCGCCCATGAAATTCGCAATCCCCTGAGTTCCATCCGCATCGGACTTCAGGCCCTGCAGGGCGGCTCGCCAAGTGTCGATGCGTCGAGCTATCTTGATCTGATGCAGGAGGAAATCGACAAGTGCATCGAAGTGACCGATCGGCTCCTGAAGCTCTCGGTGCCGACGCGTGGCCATGACGCTCTGGTGGATCTCGCCGTGCTTGTTCCGGACGTCATGACGCTCCTGGCCAGCGATGCGGAACAACGCGGCATTGCCGTCGACATCGATCTGCCGTTGAGCCTGCGGGTAATCGGCAGTGACAGCGACCTGCGGATGCTGGTTCTCAATCTCGCCCAGAATGCATTCCACGCCATGGTCGACGGCGGCCGGTTGAAGGTGACGGGGAAATGCGACGCGGGCACGGTCCTCATCGCCATGGAGGATACCGGCTGCGGTATCTCGCCCGAACACCTGGAACGGATCTTCCAGCCCTTCTGGAGCCGTCGGGCCGACAGGGGAGGCACGGCGGGCACGGGGCTGGGCCTCAGTATCTGCAGGGAGATCGTCAAGGCCCACGGCGGGCGTATCGAGGTCGAATCCCGCCTCGGCGAGGGTACGACCTTCACCGTTCACATACCCTGGGCGGATGGACCATGAAGCTGGAAGGCAACGGCCGGACAATTCTGATCGTTGAGGATGATCGCACCCTGGCCCGAATGTTGACCGACGCGATCGGCGCCCATGGTTTTGACTGCGCAGTCGCTCCGGACTGGCAGACCGCGGCGGCGATGCTGGTCGATCGCAGCCCTGTCCTCACCTTGCTCGATGTCAGGCTGCCCGACAGGGACTCGCTCGATGCGATAGAAGATGTCGTCGAGCAGTGTCCGGTGATCGTCCTGACGGCCTACGGGACGATCAATCAGGCCGTCAGCGCCATGCGCCGAGGCGCATTCGAATATCTGACCAAGCCTTTGGACCTGCGGGAGCTTGAGCTTGCGATCAGTCGCGCGCTGGAGGTGGTCTCGCTCAGGCGTTCCTATGATTTCGTGCGCACGCAGCTGCATCCTGCGAGCGGCGGTCTCATGATCGGGCGGAGCCGTGCCTTCCGCGAGACGCTGCACCTGGTCGAGTCCGTCGCGCAGACAGACTGCACCGTCCTGATACAGGGCGAGAGTGGGGTTGGAAAGGAGCTGGTGGCGCAGAGCATTCATCAGTTGAGCAATCGTTCTGCGGGGAATTTCGTGCCGGTGGATTGTTCGACATTGCAGGAAAATCTCTTCGAATCGGAAGTCTTCGGCCATGAACGCGGCGCCTTTACCGGTGCGGACCGACGCAAGGAGGGGCTGATCGAGGTCGCGGAGAACGGCACGGCCTTCTTCGACGAAATCGGCGAATTGACGCCCGGCCTGCAGGCCAAGATGTTGCGACTCCTGGAGACCGGGCGCTTCCGCAGGCTGGGCGGTACTGCCGATCACAGCTCCAGCGCCCGTTTCGTTGCCGCCACCAATCGCGACCTCGCCATTGCAGCCCAGGGCGGAAAGTACAGAAGTGACCTGTATTATCGTCTTGCAGCCTTCGTGATCGAGGTGCCGCCGCTGCGGGCACGACGTGACGATATCCCGCTTCTGGCTACCCATTTTCTGAAAAGGCGGAATTTCCTTCGCAATGTCGACAAGCAGCTCAGCCCGGAAGCCATTGACCGGCTGGTCGACTATGACTGGCCTGGCAATATTCGCGAACTGCGTAACATTGTCGAGCGTGCCATCCTCATCTCCGGCAACGCACCGGAGATCCGCAGCCGTCACATCGCGCTGGACAGTCACGCACCCCCTCCCGATGAGCATGAGATCCCCTGGGCAACGGAACCGACGCTCGAACAGCTCAAGCAGAGCTATGTCGGCTACCTGATGAAGAAGTACGAAGGCAAGCGGGCCCAGGTCTCCCGAGCCCTCGGAATAAGTGAACGCAATACCTACAGGCTTATCAAGCGCTACGGACTATCATGACTGCGGTACCTGGGCTCCGGAAAGGGCCTGCCATTGGGATGATCCTCCGGCAGATCCAGTTTTTCGGTCGGGACAATCGGGAGATAAAGGATGGGTCGACTGGATGGAATGGTCGCGCTGATCACCGGGGCCGCAAATGGGCAGGGGGCTGCGGAGGCGCGTCTGTTCTCGAACGAAGGTGCTGCGGTTATCCTCACGGATATCGATGACGCAAACGGTCGTTCCCTTGCCGAAGAAATTGTCCTGGAAGGACGCAAGGCCGTCTATATTCATCACGATGTGGCGAATGAAGACGACTGGAAGAATGTGATCGCCACGGCGAAGGCCCGGTTTGCGGGACTGAACATCCTCGTCAACAATGCGGGAGTCGTTCCGCGCGAGACACTTGACGAAACATCGATGGAAACGTGGAGCAGGACTCTCGCCATCAATCTCACCGGGCCGATGATCGGAATGAAACTGGGAGCGCCGGTGATCCGTGACAGTGGTGGTGGGTCCATCATCAATATTTCGTCGGTGGCCGGACTGATGGCGCATTACGATGCAGCGTACACCGCAAGCAAATGGGGCCTGCGCGGGCTGACCAAGACCGCGGCCATTGAATATGCGCCTTGGAATATCCGGGTCAATTCGATCCATCCCGGCCAGATCGAGGGAACTGCGCTGTTCGCCAGCGCTTCAACCGAACTGATCCGCTCGCGCAGCGCGAGCATTCCGATGCAACGCTCGGGCACGCCGGGCGAATGTGCCGAATTGGCATTATTCCTCGCCAGTGATGCATCATCCTTCATTACCGGTGCTGAAATTCCTGTCGACGGCGGCTACAGTGCCGGAGCCACGATGTGGATGCGCCAGCAGATGAAAAGACAGCTTGAATCGTCCTGAACGTCGCAGGCAAATCAAGATCGCTTCGAAAGGGCAGGGTGGTTCGTGGTTTCGACCCATGACCGGGTCCAATCCGTTGAGGCATTTTCAGTGCGGCAGGATATCCGCCAGCCATTCCTGGAACTTGGTAATTACAGTGACGATCCTGCACAAACCACTATGCGCTGGCCTGTGATACTTGCGGCCTCGTCGCAGAGCAGGAACGCCGCCAGGGCGGCGATTTCATCCGGTTGCACGAAGCGGCCCATGGGTGGCAATTTCGGCGGCAGGCCCTCGCGCTCGGGATCGGCCAGCATCGGTGTTTCCGTCGCGGCCGGAGCGATGACGTTGACGGTAATGCCGCGCGAAGCCAGTTCGGCGGCAAAGGAGCGCGCCAGTCCTTCCAGCGCAGCCTTGGAAGCGGCATAGTAGGCCTTGCCGGCGGCACCCGTCGCGACGCGGCTGCCGATGAATACGATGCGCCCGCCATCGGGCATGTCCGGCGCCAGCGTCTGGACCAGCCTTGCGCCGGCCTCGACATGCAGGCGCCACATCCGGTCGCCATCGCCATGATCAATCTCGCTGATCGAACCGATCCGGAGAACGCCGGCGGCATGAATCAGGGCGTCACACCTTTCCACCTGTCGCATGGCTGCCTGCAGGCTTTCGGCATTTTTCAGATCCGCGGCGACATGGCGGAAACCTTCCCGGTCGATGCCCGGATCGCGACGACTGATTCCGGTCACGCGCCAGCCGTCGCCAAGAAGCCTGTCGGCAATCGCCCGTCCGATACCCGAACTGCATCCCGTGACGATTGCATGGCCACTACTCTTTCCCGTCATGTCAGGGTATCCCATGGACCGGTGTCAGCAACGGGCGGCCATCGAAGAAGGCATTCAGATTGTCGACAACGAGTTGGGCCATGGCGTCGCGCGATTCCACCGTGCCGCTCGCATGGTGCGGATAGAGCGTGACATTCGGCAGCATTGTCAGCGCCGGATCCGGATCGGGCTCGTTTTTGTAGACATCGAGCCCGGCACTGCCGAGCCTGCGGCTGCACAGTGCCGCGATCAAGGCCGGTTCATCGACCACCGAACCCCGCCCCACGTTGATGAACGTGCCATCCGGGCCGAGAGCATCGAGAACCTCGCGGTCGATCATGCCCTCGGTTTCGCTGCCTCCGGGCAGGATCGCGATCAGAATATCGGCCCACTCCGCGAGTGAGCGGACATTGGCGAAATAGGCATGGCCGACCGGTTTCCGATTGCGGGCGGTATAGCCGATGTCGACGCCCAGCGGTTCGAGACGCCGGGCTATGGCCATCCCGATCCGGCCCAGGCCGGCTATTCCGGCACGTTTGCCTTTCATCGACGACAACAGCGGATACATGCCCTTGCGGCTCCAGTCGCCCGAGCGGACATAGTCATGCGCGGTCACGAGCTGGCGCCGCGCCGCGAGCGTCAGCATCAGCGCGGTATCGGCAACGTCATCCAGCAGGGCGTCGGAAGTGTTGGTAAGCCAGATACCACGCGACTTCAGCGCGCCGGCATCGATCGATTCGAATCCGGCGGAGGAACAGGCGACGATCTTCAGATTGGGAAGATGTTGCAGGTGGTCGACGGTGAGCGCCGCATGACCGTTGATGACGACGGCCTCGCAGGCCGGACCGATCTCGCTCAGCAGGGTATCCTTGTCTGTTGCCTCGTCATAGCGGTGCAGCGTATAGGCAGCTTCCAGCTGCGCCATCGCCTTGGACCGCAGCGGATACATGACAAGGACATCACGCCGGGCCATGCCTGAGCCTGTTCCTGTCATTGCCGCTCACGACGCCGTTCGGCCTGGATATCCGGGTCCGGACTCAGCGAGGCCGCCATGAGATTGCGGGTGTAGTCCATGCGCGGATGGTCGAAGATCTCGGCCACCGGCCCCTGTTCGACGATCCGGCCACCCTGCATCACCACGACCCGGTGAGCGAAATCCCTCACCAGCGGCAGGTCGTGGGCGATGAACAGATAGCTTAGTCCCATGTCCCGCTGCAATTGGGTCAACAGGTCGATCACCTGCGCCTGCACCGACACGTCGAGGGCTGACACCGCCTCGTCGCAGATGATCAGCTTCGGTTCCAGCGCGAGCGCGCGGGCGATGGCGATACGCTGGCGTTGTCCGCCGGAGAACTGGTGCGGATAGCGATGCATGTGCCCGGCTTCCAGTCCGACCTGCTCCAGCAGCTCTCGCACCCTCTCGCGCCATCTCGCCCTCGGCAGGATGTCGGGATGGATGGCGAAACCCTCGGAGACGATGTCATGGACCGACATCCTCGGATTCAGCGACTGGGTCGGATCCTGGAACACCATCTGGATTTCACGGCGCAGCTCGAAGAGCTCGGCAGCGGGCATGCTGACCAGGTCGCGGCCATTGTACAGCGCCTCGCCTGATGTCGCTTCCTCCAGCCGCAGAAGTGTTTTCGCCAGTGTCGACTTGCCGGACCCGCTCTCGCCGACGATGGCGACGGTCTCGCCGGGCAGCACTGTCAGGCTTGCGTCTTCAAGGGCGACGAAACCGCCGAAATGCTTGGACAGGCCGTTGATTTCCAGAATGGGCTTGATGCCGGTATCGAGAGGCGGGGCCATGTCGCCGCTTCCCGGAACCGCACCGATCAGCTTTTTCGTATAGGGGTGTTTTGGTGCGCGATAGACTTCGGCAGCACTGCCGGTTTCGACGATCTGGCCGGAATTCATGACGACAACACGGTCCGCTGTTTCGGCGACCACGCCCAGATCGTGGGTGATCAACAGCAGGCCCATGCCGGTTTCCTGCTGCAATTCCTCCAGAAGTGCAAGGATCTGCGCCTGAACGGTCACATCCAGCGCGGTCGTCGGCTCGTCCGCGATCAGGATGTCGGGTTTCAGTGCCAGCGCCATCGCGATCATGATCCGCTGCCGCTGCCCGCCGGAGAACTGGTGCGGGTAGGCGTCGATCTTGCTCTGGAATTCGGGAATGCCGACCCTTTCCAGGAGTTCCAGACACCTTGCCCGGGCCTGCTCCTTCGGCATTCCGTGCGCGGTCATCATCTCCTCGATCTGGAAGCCAACGGTGTAGACCGGGTTGAGATGGCTGAGCGGATCCTGGAAGATCATCGCGATGCGCTTGCCGTTCAGCTCGCGGCGCGCCTCGTCGCTCATCGCCAGGACATTTTGTCCGTCGAATATGATCTCGCCGGAGATGATCTCGCCTGGGGGACAATCGATCAAATTCATGATCGTGCTGGCCGACACCGACTTGCCCGACCCGCTCTCGCCGAGGATGGCGAGGCATTCGCCCTGATCAAGGTACCAGCTGACATCGCGAACCGCATGCACCGTGCCCTGCGCGGTGTGAAAGTCGACAGAAAGACCGCGGACTTCGAGGAGATGATCAGTCATTCTTCTTCCTCGCAACTTCCAGTCGCCACCGCTGCACGGGATCGAGCGCGGTGCGCATCCAGTTCGACAACAGGTTCAGGCTGAGCGTGGTCAGGATGATCGCCAGACCCGGCCAGAAGGACAGCCACCATGCGGTCGTGAGGTAGGGGCGTCCCTGACTGACCATGAGGCCCCAGGTGATCTCCGGCGGCTGGATGCCGATGCCGAGGAAGGACAATGAGCTTTCGGCCAGCATGACGAAGGCGAAATCCAGCGTCGCTATGGTCACGAGCGTCGGGAAGACGACCGGCAGGATGTGACGGAACACGATCCTTCTCGTGGATGCGCCCATCACCTGTGCCGCCTGCACGAACATGCGCTCGCGCACCTCCAGCACTTCCGCACGTGACGTGCGCAGGTAGACGGGGATCCGGGTAATGGCCAGGACGATGATCAGGTTCCCGACCGACGGTGCCAGCATGTACAGGACAATCACGGCAAGCAGAAGCGAAGGGAAGGACATGATGATGTCGGCCAGCCGCATGATGATCTGGCTGGCCGTCTTGGACGAATAGCCGGCGATCAGGCCCAGGGTCGTCCCGATCGCCATCGAGCAGATCACGGCTCCCGCGGCGACCATGATGGTGTTCTGGGCGGCCACGATGATCCGGGCGAGCAGTGGGCGACCCAGGGCATCACCGCCCAGCCACATGGTCCAGGCCTGCGAGAAATCGAATGGCGGCGCGTTGCGGCCCCGAAGGTTCTGCTTTGTCGCGATACCTTCGAGCAGCATCGGGCCGAAGAGCGCGCAAAGTACCACCAGTAGAAGGAAGATCGCGGCGCAAAGGGCGAACTTGTCGCGCCACAGCATGCGTCCGATGCTTATCCACACAGGGGGAGCATCGCGGATGACGATCTGGTCGGACACGCTCATGGATCAGTACCTGATGCGGGGATCGAGCACCGCGTAGAGGATGTCGATCAGGATGTTCATCACGAATATGGCGACAGCCGTCACGAAGATGGCCGCCATCACCACGGCGAAGTCTCGCTGCAGGATCGAGTCGATCATGAGTTTGCCGATGCCCGGGAAGCCGAAAATCGTCTCCACGACCACCGCTCCGTTCAGAAGACCCGCGGCTTGATCCCCGATGACGGTGATGACGGGGAGCATCGCGTTCCGTAGGGCATGGACAAAGATGATCGGGTGGTTCTTCACGCCCTTGGCGCGGGCGGTCTTCACATAGGCCGAACTGAGTGCTGTGATCATCGAGCCACGCACGACCTGCACGATCAGGCCGAACGGCCGGATGAAGAGGACCGCGATGGGCAATATCCAGTGCCAGACGGTTCCGGTACCCGAAGTCGGCACCCAGCCCAGCTTCACCGCGAAGATGACGATGGCGACAATCGCGATCCAGAAGTCTGGCGCGCTGGCACCGATCAGGGAGAAGAACGTCGCAATACGGTCGAAGATGCCGCCGACGTGGAACGCGGCAAGGCTGCCCACGATGATTGCCAGAATCGTCACCAGCGACATGGTGATGCCCGCAAGTTGCAGCGTCCAGACGAAGGCGTGCAGCACCGCATCGAGCGCAGGTTCGGACCTGCGGATCGACATGCCGAAGTCGAAATGGACCAGATCGCTCACGTAGCGGAAGAACTGCATGATCAACGGATCGTTCAGCCCGTTGATTTCACGGAACCGTTCGCGGCTTTCGAGCGAGGCATCGACGGGAAGATACAGATTGGTGGGGTCGCCGGTCAGTCGTGACAGAAAAAAGACCAGAATGATCAGGCCGATCAGCGATATGGCGCTGGAAACGGCCCGCTTGCCCAGGAATGCCTTCATGACCTCGCCCCCTGAAGTTGCGCATCCGATCAAGGGAACTCCCTTCGATGAATGCGCTCTTCCCACTGTCCGGAACGCGCCCCGACCGGAAATGGCCGGTGCGCGGCTCCAGCTTCGCAACTGAACGGGCTCCCTGCCGTCCAGACAGCCCGAAGGCGATATCGACCGCCTTCGGGCTTTGTGTTCACTTGAACCTGATCTGCGCCAGTTGCAGCTCGGAGTTGGTCTTGATGGTCGGCTTGAAGTCGAGTCGCTCGTTGACCCGGGTGAAGCCCACCATGTGCCACAGGAACACGTCGGCAACGACATCGTTGAAGATGTAGGCGAAGGTGTCTTCCCAGAGCTTCTCGCGCTCGTCGCCTGTGGCAGCGGTGGCGGCGGCGATCATCCCGTCGAGCTTGGGATCGGTCACGCCCGATTGTGCGCCATCGGATGCGTACTTGAAGAACATGGAGAAGACGGGATCGCCATTGGCGTTGTCATGCATCGCGCCGACGATGAACGGCCCGCCCTCGACGAAGGGCTTGCTGTAATATTCGTTCCACTCGGCGGTCTCGACCATCTGAAGCGTGATGTTGAGGCCGGCATCCTGCCACATGGCCGTCAGCGCTTCCATTGTCTCGGTGACATTGGCCCACTGCTCCAGCCGCCCGATCAGGATGATTTCCTTGTCCACCGGAACGCCGTCGGCCGCCGCTTCGGCCAGCAGTGCCTTGGCCTTCTCGAGATCGAAGGGATAGGGCTTGAGGTCGTGGTTGTAGCCGATGGTCGACGGCGGAACCATGCCGGTCGCCAGCAGCGTGCCATTGGCAAGAATGGTGCCGATGAAGGCTTCCTTGTCGATCGCATAGTTCAACGCCTCGCGCACGCGCACGTCGTTCGTCGGGACGGAATTGTTGTCGATCCGCATGTAGACGGTTTCGGAGTTCGGATAGGAGTAGTCCATGGTCGGATCTGTGGCGTCCTGCAACGCGATGTTCGGCGCGATGTCGGCCTCGCCCGCCGCAACCATGGCGGCCCTTACCGCGCTCTCGGAGCGGAACACGTAGGTGGCGTCCTTCACCGTCGGTACATCGCCCCAGTAATCGTCGCGCAGGCTCAGCTTGATGTGCTGGCCACGGGCATATTCATCGAATGTGTAGGGGCCGGTGCCGATCGGATGGTCGACGAAGGCTTCGGTGTCGGTTTCCGACGGCAGGACCGTCAGCGTGGACATCAGCAGCGGCAGGATCGGCTGCGCCGGATCGCTGGTGATGTCGACGGTCACATCGTCGATGACATTGGTCGAGAGCTCGAAGCCGCCGTAATACTTGGCGCCGATTTCGCAGACGAACTTGTCGGACTTGTTGCGCTCCAGCGAGAAGACGACGTCGCCGGCATCGAGCGCGGTGCCATCGGAGAAGGTCACGCCCTCGCGCAGGTGGAAACGCCACGTACCATTACCCATGTCCTCCCAGCTGGTGGCAAGGCGCGGCTGCAGGCCCGATCCGGGGACCAGTTCCGTCAGGGTTTCGGACACGTTCTGCAGGATGACGCGGCCGATGTTCGACTTCGACGCCATGCAGGGTTCGACGTTTTCCAGTTCCTCCGAAAGGACGACGGTCACGGATTCCTGCGCATGGGCATGCCCGGCAAGGGTCGTGAAAAGCAAGGCCGCCGAGACGCGGCCCAGGTTTGCAGTCATGTTTCTCCTCCCATGTACAGGTTCTTGACATTCGCTGCCGCGACTGCCGGTCTTTCCGCGACGGATTCTGCCACCATCGTGGAATTGGGGAACAGGGTACCTTCTGACACCCGGTTGTATATTCCAATCTTGGATTGAAATGATCCAAATATTGGATCATGGTGCTGCATGTGAAATCCTGTGAGCATGTCTCCAATGGCCCAGGGCACATTCGAGCTTTTCCAGCTTCGCTGTTTCATCGCGGTTGCCGAGGAACTGAACTTCCGCCGCGCGGCCTCCCGCCTGAACATGACCCAGCCGCCCCTGTCGCGGCAGATCAGGCTGCTTGAGGCCCGTATCGGGCTGACCCTGCTGGAACGCAACAACAGGTCCGTCAGGCTCACTCCGGCAGGCGTCAGCTTCCTGCACAGCGCCACGGACCTTCTCCAGCGTGCCGAGTATGCCGTTCTCACCGCACGGCAGGCCGAGCGCGGCGAGGTCGGGACAGTTGCCATGGGCTTTGTTCCCTCCGCGGCGCTGGAGTTCGTTCCGCGGATCGTGGCGGCGCTGAAGGAGCGGATGCCGCGAATGCGGTTCGACCCGATCGAGATGATGAGCTACGAGATCGTCGAGGCCCTGCATTCGGGCCGGCTCGATCTGGGACTGACCCGCACTTCCGGGAGCGAACGGGGAATCGAGAGTATCCAGGTCGTGCGCGAGCCGTTCGTGCTGGCGATACCCGGCGGGCATCGGCTGCACAATGCCGGCACCATCGACGTTTCCGAACTGGACGGGGAGGATTTCGTCGGCTTTTCCGCCGAACGCGGCGGCTTTCTTCGCGAAACCCATCGCGCCCTGTTTTCCTCTGTTGGCATCGCACCGAACATCGTGCAGGAGGTCAGCCAGACCCAGACCATCGTGGCACTGGTCAATGTCGGGCTCGGCATCGCGCTTGTCCCCCGGTCGGCGATGTCGATGGGCATGGACAATGTAGCATTCCTGCCCGTCGATATCCCGTCCGAATTCAGCTCGACGCTCTATCTCAACATCGCGCCCAACCGGAGCACGCCCTTGCATGTCCAGGTCCGCGAAACGATCCTGGCGGCGCTCGGCACCACGGACGGACATCGCGATATGTGAGATGCCGGATCTCATGCCCGGACGGCCGTCTTGCGGCGCGCGCTGCGCGCCATGAGTGGAGTGGCAGCGAAAATCAGCGCAGCGCCGATCCAGGTGGAAACCGGGACGGTCTGGGCAAAGATCAGATAGCCCAGCAACGCGACGAAGGGCAGGCGCAGAAAGTCGACGGGTGCTATCAAAGAGGCTTCGGCGAGTGAAAACGCCTTGGTTGCCAGCATCATGTTGAAGGCGCCCATAATCCCCTGGAAGGCAAGCAGCGCCCATTGTCCGGGCGCCAGGGGCGACCACACGAACAATGCGGGGATCAGGGCGATCGGCACGGTCAGGATCAGATTCCACGCAACCAGCGTCTCGGTCGAATCATGCGCCGCCATGCCCTTCAGGATCAGCTGGATGACCGCCGTGAGCAGTGCTCCTGCCAGCGCGAACAGCAGCCCCGCGGGGATGCCGGCAGCCTGTCCCGGCCTCAGGACGATGAGCACGCCCGCAAATCCGATCATCACGGCGACGATGCGCATGAACCGTGGACTTTCCGACAGGAACAGCCAGGCGCCAAGGATCACGAAGATGGGCGACGTGAAGGCGATTGCCGTCACATCCGCCAGGGGTGCCGACGCGAAGGCGAAGAAAAACAATATCAGCGCGGCCAGTTTCAGCACGGCGCGCAGGAAATGGCGGAAGCGGAAGTTGGTTGAGAGGATGTCCCTGCGTCGCACGATCCAGGGCAAGACGGCGAGCAGCCCGAAGCATGCACGCGTGAACCCCATCGTGAACGGATGGACCTCGGGGGAAAGGTAGCGCACGATCACGGAATCTATGGCCATCATGCCAGAGACGATCGCCATCAGGCCAACGCCCAGGTAGGCGGCGCGATCCTCGCTCTTTGTCCATGCATTCAGCGACATGAATGTCCCGACTCCCCGGACACCGGCTTTTCCTCGGTGCCGCATCAAGGTGTTTTAAGTGCCGAAATTTGTCAAATGATATTTCA
This sequence comes from Geminicoccaceae bacterium, assembly GCA_020638465.1. Lineage (NCBI taxonomy): Bacteria > Pseudomonadati > Pseudomonadota > Alphaproteobacteria > Geminicoccales > Geminicoccaceae > Geminicoccaceae bacterium. The sequence goes on along the minus strand of JACKIM010000003.1, from coordinate 103,293 downwards.
CGTTGAAATGAAGCCATATATATCATAATAAAAATAATGATAAAAAACAGTTAGTTATGATAGTTTTCTAAAAATGACAGGCGTGGATTTTTCTTTTATCAACTTGACAACTTGTCTTCGGGGTGAGATGTGGCAGTCTGTCTGTATCCGAGCGGGTGAGTTCGATTCGTGCATGTGATGACGCCTGATGAAATCTCGACCGGAATGGATGGCTTGCTGCGGGGGAACGGGCGCGGCCGGCTTGAGGCATTGCTGCCGTCGCCCTGCATCCAGAACCATGCCGCCTTCCTCAATGTCGGCGCCGACGGCCTGCAATGCCTGTGGTTTGGCGGTTCGCTGGAGGGCAAGTCGGATATTTCGATATGGCGATCGACCCTGGCGGGAGAAGGGTGGGCACCCGCCGAACGGCTGACCGATGATCGCGAGCGGTCCGAGCAGAACCCGGTGCAGTTCCAGGTGCCTGGCGGACCGCCATTGCTGTTCCACACGGCGCAGCCCGGTGGCAACCAGGATGCCTGTGTCGTGCGGATGCGGCAGGTGGGCCGGTCTCCTCGCGATCTGGACCTGCCGGCCGGCACCTTCATTCGCGGCCCGCTGGCCGTGCGCGACGATGGCGCGTGGCTGCTGCCTCTCTTTCGATGCGTGTCGCGCCCCGGTGAGCGCTGGACGGGAAGCCATGACACGGCAGCGCTCGCGATCAGCGAGGATGCGGGTGCAAGCTGGCGCGAGGTCGACGTGCCTCGATCGATCGGCTCGGTCCACATGACGCTCGTGTCGCTGGGTGGCGAACGCTACGCCGCATTCTACAGGCGCAGGCAGGCGGATTTCGTGCACCGGTCGGAAAGCCGCGATGGTGGTGAAAGCTGGACCGCTCCCCAGCCTACCGATGTACCCAACAACAATTCCTCGATCTCGGCGATCCGGCTGCATGACGGACGCATCGCCATCGCCTGCAATCCGGTGAATGCGGCAATGCATCCCGAGGCCCGTCGCGCCTCGTTGTATGACGAGCTTGGCGAAGGTGACGAGCGCCCCAACGCATCGGGGGGCTGCAACCCGGTCTGGGGCGTGCCGCGGGCGCCGATGACGCTCTGCCTGTCGGACGACGAGGGACGCAGTTTCGGTACACGGGTCCTTGTCGAGGATGGGCCGGGTACCTGTCTGAGCAACAATTCCGTGGATGGCAGGAATCTTGAGATGTCCTATCCCTCGCTGGTCCAGCAGGACGACGGGACGCTGGATCTGGCCTATACCTATCACCGCCGTGCCATCAGGCACGTGCGATTGTCACCCGAATGGCTGGAAGCGAGATGATTGGCATAACCATGGGTGATCCGGCGGGCGTTGGCCCCGAGATCATCCTCAAGGCCCTGGCGGACATGGATGCGGACGAACGCGCGGCGACCCGTGTTTTCGGTTGCTGGGCGACGCTGGAAGCGGCACGGACCGCCATCGGATCGGATCTGGACCTGGACGGCATCGGCATCGCCGACATTCCCGTGGAGGGTGCACCACTGCCGTTCGGCAAGGCGGATCCGCGTGCCGGCGATGCGGCTTTCAGGTTCGTCGAGGCGGCGGTACGCTCCGCCGAGGCAGGTGACATCGGCTGCATCGTGACCGCTCCTTTGAACAAGGCGGCGCTCAACGCTGCCGGCCATCATTATGACGGTCACACGGGTATGCTCGCCTCGCTCACGGGCACGCCGAAAGCCTGGATGATCCTTGCCTCCGACCGGCTCAAGGTGATCCACAACTCGACCCATGTCAGCCTGCGCGATGCGATTGAACGGGCCACGACGGAATCGGTTCTGGCCACGATCCGCGTCGGCAGCGACCATCTCAGGCGGCTGGGATACGATGCACCGCGTGTCGCGGTCGCCGGGATCAACCCGCATTGCGGCGAGGGTGGGCTGTTCGGCACGGAGGACGAGACCCGCATTGCACCGGCCGTCCTGGCGGCGCGGGCGGATGGTATCGACGTGCAGGGGCCCGTGCCCGCCGACACCCTCTTTCACCGTGCCCATTCCGGTGAATTCGATCTGGTGGTCGCACAGTATCACGACCAGGGGCATATCCCGGTCAAGTTGGTCGCCTTCGACACGGCCGTGAATGTCTCGCTCGGCCTTCCGATCGACCGTACCTCGGTCGATCACGGCACGGCCTTCGATATCGCCGGCAAGGGCATAGCCAGCCATCTCAACCTGCACAAGGCCATCGCCTATGCGCGTCGCCTCGCCGCGGGCCGCGGACGATGAACCACGCGATCCAGGGTGTCCATTGTGCCGCCGCGACGCCGATAACCGCTGACCGCCGGCCGGACCTGCCGGTTTTCGCCGATCATTGCCGAGCGCTTCTCGACGAGGGCTGCCATGGCATAGCGCTTCTCGGCACCACGGGCGAAGCCAACAGTTTCAGCATGGCGGACCGCAAGTCGCTCGTCGAGGCCGCCATCGAAAGCGGCATCCCCGCCGATACGCTTCTTCCCGGCACCTCGACCCCGGTGATCGCCGATACCGTCGAACTGAGCCGCCACGCGGTCGATGCCGGCGCCAGGGGGGTCGTGCTGCTGCCGCCCTATTACTACAAGGGCGTCAGCGACGAGGGATTGTTCCGTTTCTACGCGGACGTGATCGAGGGTGTCGGCGACAATCGCCTGCGCGTGGTCCTCTATCACATTCCGCAAGTGACGCAGGTGCCGATCACCCATGCCCTCATCGACCGGCTGCTGAACGCGTTTCCCGGCATCGTCTGCGGCATCAAGGACAGCTCGGGCGAGCTTGAGAACATGAAGGCGATGTGCGAACGCTTTCCCCGGCTCGGGGTCCTGTCCGGAGCCGATCCGCTGATGCTGCCGCTGCTGCGGATGGGCGGCGCCGGCTGCATCACCTCGACCTCCAACCTGCGGGCGGATGCGTTGCGTGCGGTCTGGAACGGTTGGCGGAACCCGGACAGGGCCGCCGAAGTGGAGACGGCACAGGATCGCATCAATTCCTGGCGCACCCTTTCCAACACCTATGTCCAGCTGCCCACGATCAAGGCGATGCTGGCCCATGCCAAGGGGCACCCGGGCTGGCTGAGACCGATGCCGCCGCTCGTCGAACTGGACGAGACCGAGTGCCGCGACGTCTGGGACCGGATGGACAGGCTCGATGCCTGAAGGGAAAACGAACATGAATATCTCGCGCGCCATCGTCCTGCACCTGCCCCGGCGGATCGAGATCGGCACCGGTGCCGCTGCACGGGTCGGCGAGTGGGCCGATGACGATGCCCGGGTGCTGGTCATAGCCCAGCCCGTGACCCGGCCGATGGTCGACAGGCTTGGCCTCAAGGGGAAGGTGACGGTGTTCGACGGTGTCGCGCCGGAACCGAAGGACACCGATCTTGCCGCCGCCATCGACGTGGCGAGATCATGCCGCCCCGACCTGGTCGTCGGGCTCGGCGGCGGTTCGGTGATGGATGTCGCCAAGCTGGTCGCGGTGCTCTGGGACGGCGACCAGACGCTTGCGGATGTCGTCGGACCGAACCGCGTGGCGCGGAAATGCTCGCTCCTGGCGCAGGTCGCCACGACCGCGGGGACCGGTTCCGAGGGCGGCATCCGCGCGCTCGTGACCTCCAGCGACACCCATTCGAAGCTGGCGGTCGAAAGCCCGCTCATGCTGGCCGACCTCGCCGTGCTCGACCCCGAACTGACGATGAGCGTCCCGCAGGCTGTCACGGCCGCCACCGGAGTGGATGCGCTGGCCCATTGCGTCGAGGCGTTCACCAACATCAACGCGCATCCGCTGATCGACGGTTATGCGCGCATGGGCATCCGGCTCGCCGGGGATTATCTCGAACGTGCCTGCGGGGATGGCGGGGACGCCGATGCGCGTGCCGGCATGGCGCTGTCCTCCTTCTACGGCGGCCTGTGCCTCGGTCCGGTCAACACCGCCGCCGGCCATGCGCTTGCCTATCCGCTCGGCACCCATGCCGGGCTGCCGCACGGGCTCAGCGTGGCGCTCCTGTTCCCGCATGTCCTCGCCTTCAACGCGCAGGCGCGTCCCGAAAAGACCGCCGAGATCATGTCGGCACTCGGTCTGGCGGATGCGGAGGATGCCGACGGCATCCTGGAACTGACCCGGAGTTACTGCTCGCGGCTCGGCATCGACATGTCCCTCGCGGCTCACGGCGTCAGGGAGGGCGACCTGCGCTCCTGGGCCGGGGAAGCGCATGCCATCCGCAGGCTGATGGACAACAACCCGCGCGACATGAGCAGCGGCGATATCGAAGCCATCTACCGCGCGGCGCTCTAGCGTTTCCCGTTCAGGCGGAATAGTCTGAATGATCAGGAAATGCGTCGAAACAAACAGATAGAGCCAGTTTTCCGATTTCACCTGATCGGGAAACGCTCCGACCTTTCCCGGTCAGATCCTGCGCCCCTCGAACAGCCGGTCGCGCGATCCGGCCAGGTGTTTGCGCATGAGGTCGCGTGCGAGGCCGGCATCGCGCTCCCGGATCGCCTCGAAGATCGCCCTGTGCTCCCGATACACCTCGATCAACCCGCCCGGCGCCATCTTCAGCGACTGGCCGTGGAAGCGCATGCCCACCGCGATGTGATCCTTCAGCGCTTCCATCGCGGTGGCGAAATAGGGGTTGTTGCCGGCATGGGCGATCGCATTGTGAAAGGCGAAATCGGCATCCTCGCGGTGCCGCTGCCGGTCGGTTGCATCCCGCATCAGGTCGAGCGCGCCGCCGATCGCCGCCAGTCCGTCGGCACTGTGCCGCTCGGCGGCGGCAGCCGCGGCCTGCGGTTCCAGCGTGATGCGGAATTCGTAACAGCTGGACAGGTCGGCAATGCTCTCGACCTGCCCGAAGCCCAGCGGTTTGCGCAGGCCCGCATTGCGCACGAAACTGCCTGCCCCGCGCCTCGAATAGATCAGGCCCTGGTCGCGGAGACGCTGCAACGCATCGCGGACCACCGGTCGCGACACCTGGAATTCGAGTGCCAGATCCTGCTCGGTCGGCAGGCGCTCGTCCACCTCATAGACCCCCGACTTGATCGAACTCGCGAGACTGTCGAACACGATATCGCCGAGATTCCGGCGCCTGCCGGGCTTGCCGTGAGCTTGCAGCACCATGAACTAAGCCTTCCGCATGGCCAGTCGCCCGGCGAGCCGGACAAGGGTGTCGGCGCCACCGAAACCGCCGGACTTGGTCATCACGATCCGGTCGCCGCCTCGGCAGCACGGAATGCCCGGCAAAATCTCGCCCTCGACCGTCAGGACGTCGATCCCCAACGCATCGAGCAACGCCTCGGCCGTGGCCCCGCCGGTCAGCAGCATGGACCGCATCGGTGCCAGCCATGCCCTTGCACCATCGGCGAAATCGCGCGCGACCGCGGCGGGTGCCCGTTTTGGACCCGCGACGGCCTGGAGGAGCGTCAGCGGCGGCAGGGGTGCTGCCGGCGGCGGACCGACCCGCCCCGACGGTGCCTCGACCGGCACCAGGTCGCCGTGCGCCGATTTCAGGGCGGCGACCTGACGCAGGGTGATCGGATCGGTGGACCCGACGACGATACCCATGGGCGATGGCAGGGGCGTCGCGGACAGCAGTGCCGGCTCCAGTCCCATGACCCTTGCGGCCGCCTGGGCCAGACCGCGCGCGCCGACCAGGACGGCAGGATCGACCGCCTGTCGCACCGCGTCCTCAAGGTCCGCGTCCGACCGCGCGTCGGGGATGATGGCGCGCCCGGCCGCGCCTCCCAGCCGGGGGGCGATCGCAATCGGTTCGGCCACGCCGAAGCCCTGCAGATGCCCGTCCACAACGCTTCGGCCGAGATCGGGAATGGCCGGCGAAACCAGGAACGGCACCGGTCCGAACGGTTCGAGTTCGGCCCCGATATGGCCCTTGAGCCGGGAGTCGATCTTCTTGAACATACGCACGCCGGACGGAAGCGCTTCGAGGATGGCCGCGACCCGCAGGCGGGCCTCGTCCCCGGGAATCTCGCGGGACCGGGTCGACACCGAAACCACGCCCGCGCCAGCCTTCAGGGCAGCAGCCAGCGCCCCTGCATGGGTCGCAACGACAACCCCGCCCGGCACGCCACAGAATGGCGCCGCCGCATCCAGCGCGCCCGTCAGATCATCCGCGATGATGGCCAGTTCCGGCATCGGCACCTTTGGGGAGAAACTTGTTCGATAATCGGACGGAAATCCTTTAAAGTCAATGGATTCAATCCATTGAAAAAGTTACATATCCGCAAGTTCCGTTGGCTCCATGACCTGGCGCCGGCGGTGCTGGAGAGGATCCGTCCGGTCGTGCAGGCATGTGAGACGGCGACATGCGGAATGTTGCAAAATATAAGAAAATATTCCTTGACTCTCACACTGCCCTTGCATCATAACCTCCCCCCATGTCCCACACCTCTCCCACACCCCCCATATTGCCGCGCAAACTCGCCGGCCGGGTCTTTCGCTGGGGCGCGCCTCGTTTCCTGAAGGTGTGCTGGCTGGTGGCGACCGGGCGGCGCGGGGTGCTGGCGGGGCCGGCGGTCCGGCTTGATGTGGCGGAGGTCGACGGGTTGGAACATCTGCCGCATGTGGCAGGTGTCCTGTCGGCGATGCGGGCGGGACTATCCCCACATGGTGGTCATGGCCTCCGGGCGATCCTCCACCGTCTGCTGCTGTTCCACTCCCGCGACTGGTTCCGCCGGTTGCAGGACAACTCCCTGGCGCAATCCGTCGCATCGGCGGATGGTGCCGAAAGGGCATGGCTGGATCGTGCCGGACGCAGGGGAATGGGGAATGTCATCACCTCGCTGCTGAAGTCGGTGGCCAGAGGGATCGATGTGCCGGATGTCTGCCCGGTGCCATGGTCGCTCACGGAGGACACTCCCGGGGCGGCGAAACCCGCAAGGGCGAGGAAATCCCGTGGCGAGGAGGAAAGGCTCCGCGCAAGGGGACGGTCCCGCCTGTTGAAAAGTCTCCACGAGCATATCCTCGACGCGATGATGACGACCCCGCAGGCGGGAGCGTTCGCCATCTTCGCGCCGGACGAGTTGCGCCTCATCCGCGCGCTGCCGCCCGGCGATTTCCCCGACCTGCCGCCGCCGCCCGTGCCAGCGAGGCGGCCGCTGCCGGTGTGCAAACCCCACCCCGTGTTCGGCAAATCGCTCTCCGGCATCCCCTGACGCCTTCGCGCGGGGTTATTCTACAGTGAAAATAGTGGGGTTGGAGGCTTCTTCCCTGCCTCCCCGAAGCCCCTTGCGGTTCGCGCGGGGGGCGAAGACAATGCGGGCGGGATTTTCACGGAGGGGACATGTCGGGGGTGATCGAACGGTTGGCAGGCGGGCTGGTGGTATCGTGTCAGCCGGTTCCGGGCGGGCCGCTGGATCGTCCCGAGGTCACGGCGGCATTCGCGCTTGCGGCACTCGACGGTGGTGCGCATGGGTTGAGGATCGAGGGGCTGGCCAACCTGCGGGCGGTGCGCCGGGTGACGGATGCACCGGTCATCGGACTGGTCAAGGCCGATCTCGACGACAGTCCGGTGCGGATCACGCCGCTGTCCGATCATGTCCGCGGGCTGGTCGGTGAGGGGGCGGACATCGTCGCGTTCGACGCGACGGACCGGATTCGCCCGGAGCCGGTCGAGGCGCTGGTGGCGCTCGTCCATGGGCTTGGCGCGCAGGCGATGGCGGATTGCGCGGTTCTGGCGGATGGCGAGCGGGCGGCTGCGCTCGGATGCCGGATACTGGGGTCGACGCTGTCGGGTTACACGGGCGGGGAGGTTCCGGACCATCCCGACCTGGAACTGGTGCGCGCACTGGCGGGGCTCGGCCGTTTCACACTGGCCGAGGGGCGTTATCACCGGCCGGTCGACGCGGCGGCGGCGATCAGGGCCGGTGCCGGTGCTGTGGTCGTCGGATCGGCGATCACCCGGCCTGAGCATGTCACCTCATGGTTCGCGCGGGCGATTGCCGGAGCATGAGCCCGATCCTGGCGCTGGACATCGGTGGGACGAAAATCCTGGCAAGTCTCGTCGATGGGGCAACGGTCGTCGAGCGCAGGGTCATGGCGACCCGGCGGGAGACCGGCCCGGAGGAGTGGATCGGACAGATCGTCCGGGCGGTCGAAGGCTGGGAGGGCCGTTATGACGGGATCGGCTGTGCGGTGACGGGTGTGGTGGCCGGGGGCTGCTGGTCGCCGCTCAACACCGGTACGCTGGCGATACCGCCGCACTATCCACTGGCCGACCGGCTCGGTGCGGCATTCGGCTGCCGGCCCGTTCTCGCCAACGATGCGCAGGCGGCTGCGTGGGGGGAATATCTGCATGGCGCGGGGCAGGGGCGCGACATGGTATTCCTCACCGTTTCCACCGGCATTGGCGGCGGGGTCGTGACCCATGGCCGGCTGCTTGTCGGCCGTGGCGGTGTGGCCGGGAGCTTCGGGCAGGCGATCGATGGCGTCGGCGCACGCCTGGAGGACAGGGCTTCGGGGCTTGGCATCGAGGCGGCGGCGAGGCGGGCGGGGCACGATCTGCGCGCACCCGCGATCTTCGCGGCCTGTGCGGCGGGCGAAAGCTGGGCGGAGGCGGTCGTGCGGGCTTCGGCAGTCGATGTGGCGCTGCTCTGCTGCAACCTGCAATTGGCCTTCGATCCGCAGGTCATCGTCATCGGCGGCGGTGTCGGCATGGCCGGGGGTTATCTGGAGCGCCTGCGCCGGCAGTGCGATGCCCGCCCGGACCGGCTGCGGCCGTCGCTTGTCGCGGCGGCCCTGGGCGCGGATGCGGGAGTTATCGGGATCGCGGCCCTCGCGCGGGCGGAATGCACGGCAGCTCCCGGGGAGAAGGGGCGATGAAGGCGGCTTTCCGGGATGCCCGGCCCGTCCGTCCGGCTATTGCAGCAGGCTGGGCAGGCCGGTCGCGAGAATCGGGAAGGTGCAGACGAGCACCAGCACGACGACGGGCGGGATCAGCCAGGGCAGGATGCCGCGGGCAAGTTTCTGGAAGGGGATATTCCCCACCTGGGCAACGACGAACAGGGCCATGCCCATGGGTGGCGTGAGGATCGAGATCATCAGGTTGAGCACCACGATGATGCCGAAATGGATCGGGTCGATGCCGAAACCGAGCGCCACGGGCACCAGGATCGGCACGACGATCAGCAGGATGACCAGCGATTCGATGAAGGCGCCGAGCACGAAGATCATCAGGTTGACGGCGATGAGGAAGCTCACGGGGCCATCGGCGATGGCAAGGAACAGCGAGGCGATGTATTGCGGCGCCTGTTCTCGGGCCAGCACGAAACCGAGCAGGCTGACCCCGGCAATGATGGTGGCTATGGCACCCGACGTGGCCGACGTTTCGTAGATGGCATCCCACAGCCGCCGCCAGGTGAGCTCGCGGTAGAAGACCAGGTCGATGAGGATGGCGTAGACCACGGTGATGGCCGCCGCCTCGGTGGGTGAAAAGAAACCGGAGAAGATGCCGCCGATGATGACCAGCGGTGTCAGCAGGGCGGGCAGCGAGCGGATGAACAGTCTGCCGATGTCGCCGGCACTGCTTTTCGGATCGCGCGGGTAGTCGCGCCTGCGGGCGAGGACGTAGACCATCACCATCAGTGACGCGGCGCACATCACCCCCGGTATCACGCCACCCATGAACAGGGCCCCGATCGAGGTGTTGGAGATCACGCCGTAGAGCACCATGGTGATCGACGGTGGCACCAGCGGGCCGATCATCGACGAGGCGGCTGTCACCGAGCCCGAGAACTCGTCGTCATAGCCCGCCTTGCGCATCGCCTCGATCTCCATCTTGCCGAGCCCGCCGGCGTCGGCCATGGCCGAACCGGACATGCCGGAGAAAAACAACGAAGCGAGAACATTGACATGTCCCAGACCTCCCGGAATGTGGCCGACCAGGGCGCGGGCAAAGCCGAACAGGTGATTGGTGATGCCGGCGGAATTGAGGATCGCCGCCGCAAGGATGAACAGCGGCACGGCCAGCAGCGGAAACGAGTTGAGACCGTCGGCCATGCGCTGCACCGCGAACATCAGCCCGAGGCCGCTGTGGTAGAAGTAGCCCATCGAGACGAAGACCATGGCCACGCCGATGGGGACGCCGACAAGGACGAGCAGGAGCCAGCCGAGGGCGACGGTGGCGAGGATCATGAACGGATCCCTTCGGCGGAGGAGGGTCGGCGGCAGCCGCGAATCAGCCGGCGGACGACACGGTGGACGACAAAGACGAAACCTGCGAGGGCCGCGGCATACATGGCCGCATCCGAAAGCGGCAGCGTCACCGATTCGTTATTCCACGTGCGAAGCACGGTCTTCCATGCGATCCACACCAGATGTCCGGAAATGGCGAGATAGACGATGTCGATCATCATCCGCACGGCTCTCCTGACGATCTCCGGGAGGAAGCCCGCCAGGAAGTCCATGCGCAACTGGCTGTCCGTGCGCTCGGCCTCGCCGATGGCGAAGAATGCCATCCATACCCAGATCCAGCGGGCCAGTTCCTCGGTCCACACCGGTCCATTGAACAGCGGCGTGCGCCCGAGGATCTGGACGAGAAGCACGCTCAAAAGCGCGATGAAGGCCAGCGAGGCGAGCACGCCCTCGAAGCCGTATCGGGCGGGTGGCCGGTCCATCGGCTCTCTCCCTGCACACCGGAAACATGGAAGCGGCGAGGCCGGCACATGGCCCCGCCTTGCAGTCGCGATGAATTGTCAGTCGCCGATGACGGCGGCAATCGAGCCCTTGCCGAACTCGGCCTCAAGCTCGTCGTAATAGGGCTGCATGGCCGCACGGAACGGTTCGAGGTCGGGATGGGTGACGGTGAGCCCGCGCTTGGCGAACTCGTCGAGCAGTTTGGCCTCGCCATCGAAATTGAGGGTGTCGTTCACCTCGCCGCCGGCCTTGATGGCTTCCATGAGCCAGCCCTGCTCCTGTTCGCTGAGACTGTTCCACGTATCGAGCGAGATCTGCATGGCGCTGGAAGCGATGAAATGGTTGGTGATGGCCACAGCGCTCTGCACTTCATAGAACTTCATGGCCTCGATGGTCGGCAGCGGATTTTCCTCGGCGTCGACCTGGTTGGTCTGCAGGGCCAGATAGACCTCGGCAAACGCGACCGGAGCGGGCGTCGCGCCGACGGCGGAGGCATAGGCGATCAGGAAGGGCACGTTCGGAGTGCGCATCCGCAGGCCCTTGAGGTCCTCGATCGAGTTGATCGGCCTGTTGGCCGTGGTCTGGCGCGTTCCATAATACCACACATCGAGAATTTTGACGTTCTGCGCCTCGAACTTCTGCTCCATGTCCTGGCCCCACGGCCCGGCAAGGATCGTCTTCAGGTGATCGAAGTCGCGCACGACATAGGGAGCGCCGATCAGCTTGAGTTCGGGAATGATGTAGGACATGTCGGGATAGCCGGTCATCGCCATGTCCAGCTCGCCGGCCTGCATCTGGGCGACCATGGCCTTGAAGTCGCCCAGCTGCGAATTGGGGAACAGCTTGAGGGTGAGATCGCCGCCGGACAGCTCGGCCAGCTTCTCCTGCATGGCCAGGGCACCCTTGTAGGGATTGGACTGCTCGTTGTCCTGCGATCCGAGCGTCAGCTCGCGGGCGGAAGCGGTCGCAGTGAGCAGGACCGCCAGGGCGGTGGCGGCCAGCATTTTCTTCAACATTGCAAGAATTCCTCCATTTGGTTTTTTTCGCGGTGCGGCGATGCAGGTCGGTTACGCCCCATCACCGCCGGTCGAAAGAGTCCTGGGCGAACCGAGACTGGCACGATAGGAGCGGGCCAGATGCCGGTCCATGACCTCGGTAGCAGCGATCACGTCACCCTTGAGTACGGCGTCGTAGATCTGGCGGTGTTCCTCGTAGACCAGCCGGTCGTGGGTGAGCCGGTCGGGTTCCGGCGGCCTTCGCGCGAGCATGTCCGAGACGAAAAGATCATGCAGTGTCAATATGATCGGATTGCCGACCACCGACACGAGCGAACGATGGAACGCGAGGTCGCTGGCGGCGAAACCGGAGGTGCCGATGGCCTCGAAATTGGTTTCGAGCGCATGACGCATCTGCGCGATCTGGAGATGATCGGCCCGGCTGGCCGCCTCGCGCATGGCCCCCGTCTCGATGAAGTGGCGCATCTGTTCCAGATGGGCCGAGCTTTCGGTATCGCCGAGAATATCGCGGATGACGTCGCCGGCGCCCCGCAGGATCCCCGCCAGCGATGGCCATGCCGCCCGTGGCCGCTTGCCGCCGCCCGCATGGATGTAGCCCCGGAGCTGCACCTGCGAGAGGGCCTCGCGCACCGTCGGCCGCGACGCGTCGAAACGGGCGCACAGCGAGCGCTCGCTCGGCAGCACGTCATCGATCGCGATCTTTCCGCAGCGGATCTCGCTGATCAGCGTATCGGCGATCATGTCGGCGACACGCCCCTGTCCGCGCGTGCCATCGGCCGCGAGCTGCACCTTGAGCCTCCCTCGTCCGGCCCGGCGGGCCATCCGGCAGAATAACGGGATCAGTTTGTGGAAATTTTGGTAAGACAATAATTCCGTATTGTCAAACCAAAAAGCAGGGCGCATGGTCATCGCATTCCGGCGGGTGCCGCATTCGGGCCCATCACGCACGACCTGCCGGCCGCGACCCGTCATCCAGCAACCGGACATCCCATGACAAAGCCCCTTTCCGGCATGTATGTAGCCCTGCTGACCGCAATGAACGATCAGGGCGAATTCGATCCCGAGCGCCAGCGCCGGCTGGATGCCCATGTCCTCGGCCAGGGACTGGCGGGGTTGTATGTCGGCGGGAGCAGCGGCGAATCCGGACTGCTGGAAAGCGATGCCCTGCTCGAACAGCAGGCGGTCGTGGCGGAAAGTGCGAAAAACCACCCCGCGACGCTGATCGCCCATGTGGGCATGCCCTCGCTGGGCACCTCGGTCAAACTGGCGCGCAACGCTGCACGGCTGGGCTATCATGCGCTCTCCGCCCTGCCGCCGCATTCCTACCCGTTCAGCGATTCCGAGATCCTTTCCTACTACCGTGAATTGTCGGCGGCCACCGACCTGCCGCTGATCGCCTACGAAATCCCGATCCGCACCGGCCGGCCGCTACCGCTCGACCTGCTCTCCGCCATCCTCGAACTGCCCCGTGTGCAGGGTGTGAAATTCTCCTCCACCGACCTCTTCAAGTTCTCGATGCTGCGCCGCCGGCATCCGGGGAAGACCTTCTATTTCGGCTTCGATGAAATCTATGCGACGGGCGCGTTGCTCGGCAGCGATGGCGGTATCGGCACCACCTACAATGTCCTGGGCAAGCTGTATGTCGCCCTGCACCGGGCGATTCGGGAGGGCGATCTCGCCACCGCCCGCCAGCTTCAGGACATCTCCCAGCGCTTCGTCGAGCTGCTGATGGAAACCGGTGTCGTCCCCGGCACCAAGCTTGCCCTGCGCATCGGCGGTATCGATGTCGGCCCCGCGCGCCTGCCCATGGCGCTGCGCTGCGACGATGCCGAAACGAAGCTCGCGGCCTTCCTCTCCGGGGACGCGGTGCGCCCATGGCTGGCCTGAACGGGGGGCGTCCGCCGCGGATGACGGCTGCTCGCCTGCGCGGCGTGTGGGCGACCGTTCTCCTCGATGTGCGCGAGGATGGCGGCATCCGCCTCGAAGCCATCGACGAACAGGTCCGGGCATTCGCCGCGGCGGGTGTCGACGGCGTGTATGTCCACGGCACGGCCAGCGAGTTCCACTGCCTTGCCGATGGACAATTCGAGGCGGTCAGCCGCCGTTTCGCCCATGCGGCACGGCAGGCGGGGTTGCCGTTCCAGATCGGCGCATCGCATCCGCTTCCACGGCAGGCCGTCGACCGCATCATATTCGCCAGCGGATTGGCACCCGCTGCCATTCAGGTCACGTTGCCCGACTGGTCGCCGATCGACCCGCCGGCTGCATGCAGATATCTCGAAGGCTGTGCACAGGCTGCGCAGGATATGCCGCTGGTGCTCTACAACCCACCGCATGCCAAGACCGTGCTCACACCGCAGGATCTGGAAAAGGCTTGCATTGCAGTGCCTTCCCTGATCGGGCTCAAGTGCGCGGGCGGAGATGGCCACTGGTATGCAGCGATGCGGCCGGTGCTGGAGCGGATCGCGGTGTTCATTCCAGGGCATCATTACGCCAGCGGCATCGCTTCCGGCGCCCATGGTTCCTACTCGAACATGGCCTGCCTCGATCCCGCCGCCGCCGTCGCCTGGGCGGGGCTCGTCCGCACCGACGCCGATGCGGCCCTCGATCTGGAACGGCGCATCGCATCGTTCATGGCGGATGCCATCGCCCCCATTCTCGCATCCGGCCTTCCGGGCTATGCCTGCGACAAGGCCATGGCGGCGGCCGGCGGATGGGCGACGATCACTCCCCGCCTGCTCTGGCCGTACAGCGGTGTCGATGGTGCCGCCGTGGAACGCATCCGCGAGGCGGCCGCCGCGCACATACCCGAGTTCGCGGCCGGATCCGGCAGTGCCCGAATGACGGGGAAGGCCGGATGAAGCCGAAAGGAAAGCCGGTCCCGGCGGCGATATCCGGGATCGGCTTCAGCCCGCAAGTCCTTCAGATACGGTCCTGTTTCTTCGGTTTCATCGTGGATGCCGGGGGACGGATGACAAACGCGCCCTCGTCGCCCGTGAAGAGACCACGGCCGGGCTTGAGCTCGTCGACTTCCGGCGCCGTGTAGGACTGGCCGCCGCAGCTGTTGACGGCCAGTATCGCCAGCAGGGCGACAACAGTGCGCTGCATCAGAACTTCACGCGCGCGCCGGTCATGACGGCGTTGATGGCATCAAGATCGAAGTTGTTCCGGTCGAGGTCGTAGTACCGGTAGCCGAAATAGAGGTCGGTCGCCAAATCATCGAGATTCTGCACCGCGAACGCGCCGAACGAATTGCCCTTGTCGCCATCGGCACCGATATCCTCGCCATGCTGATAGTCGACGGCAAAGGCCGTCGTGCCGTATTCGACCAGCTTCGTCTCGTAGCCGACCTTGCCGTAGATGAACCTGCCGTCATCCCGGTTGTCGTTGTCCCGGTTGCCGCCGGCCGCTGTCAGGCTGATGCCGTTCGCGAACAGGACCGACGCGGAGCCGTTGACCTGGTCGAAATCGCCATCGTCGTGAGCGTAGGCGATCGCGGCCGCGACCCTGGTCTCGCCATATTGGCGGGAGAAGCGGGCGGCAATGTCCGATCTCTCGTCCGCGACCAGCGAGCCCGAGAGCTTGAAGCCGCCGAAGTCCGGAGTGTCGTAGCGGATGCGGTCATCCCGCGACAGGCCATCGAGATTGCTGAAACCGTCGCCGATGGTGATGTCGGTGAAATCGCTGCCGTCGCGAAAGAGAATGCCGCCCGCCATGTCGGCGATCGACGAGTAGCCGACGACGGTGGTGCCGGAAAGATCGACCTCCGAGGTGCTGTTCGAGGCCGTGTCGCCCTGGCCCAGGGAAAGGCGGCCAAGACTCTTGCTGTCGACATAGATCTCCATCTTGCGTTCGGTGAAGTTGTTCGGGCCGACATTGCGCTCGTCGCGCTGGTTGACCGCCGTGCTGGCATTGCTCTTGAACTGCACCTCGATGTTGGACCCGATCGTGACGTCGTCGCTCGCATCGGCCTCGCCGATCATGCGGATGCGCGTCGAGCTGTTGTCGTTGTCGACGAAGAATGCATCGCTGCTGTGGCCGTCATTGGTCATCAGGACGGCGCGGTCGACCTGTCCCGAAATGCTCAGCCGCACCTTGTCGTTGCCGGATCCGACGGTGGGTGGCTCCTCCACCCGCCTGGCCGTCTCGGTCTGCTTCTGCCTGAGATCGTCGATCTGCTTCTGCAATTCCTCGATCTGCTTCTGCAGGCTTTCGACTTCGCTTGCCGACTGGGCATCGACAGGGAATGGCGCTGTCGCCGCCGTCGTGAACGCGCCCATGAGCAACAGGTTTCGTGCGACGGTCCGCACGACCGGTCTGGCAATCGACATGAGACTCTCCCGCTTTATTCCGACGGGCTGTGACGATGCCCGTTCATCATGACTCTTACATGATCAGCCCGACGGGGCGGGGGTGTCCATTTGTCTCATCAATGTGAAAATGATCAGAATGACATATAATCACAACGGCTGAATCTACTCGCCCTTGAATACCCTCCTGTGAGACCCGTCGACGTGGTCGACCATCGCCCTGCGGGCCGCATCGGCATCGCCGGCCCTGATCGCCGCGATGATCGCCCGGTGCTCGCCGCGCGCCTCGATCTGGCCGGTCAGATAGCCCATCTGCCCGAGGCTGCGGACAAAGCGGGCGATGAAATAGAGGTGGGGGCGGATCATGATGACGGTCTGGTGCAAAAAGCGGTTGTCGGCGATCGCGGCGATCGCGTCGTGAAAGCGGATGTCGACCTCCACGCCTGAACGGCCCTCGTCGAGGGTGCGCTCCATCTCCAGTGCGATGGCTTCCAGCCTGGCGACATCATCGCCCGATGCGCGGCTTGCGGCGCGCGCCGCGGTCTCCGATTCGATCATGCGACGGAATTCGTACCACGCGGCGATGTCCTCGACGCTCTTGAGCTGCATGTAGCCGCCGGTGCCGGTTTCGCTGCTGCTGGCGACGAAGCTCCCCGAACCGCGGCGCGAGACCACCAGGCCCTCCTCGCGCAACCGGGCGAGTGCCGAGCGCACGATCGGGCGCGACACCTCGAATTCGGCCGCCAGATCGATCTCGCTCGGCAGCCGGCTGTCGAGCGGATAGACGCCGGCCCTTATGCGGTCCAGCAATTGTTCGTGGACATGGTCGCCCAGCGTTGGCTCGGATGGCCTGCGATCGGCTCCCGTCGGACAGGTCGGATGCGGATTGACGGCAGTCATGATCGCGTATTGTGGAAGCGGGTTTCATGACAAGTCAACAGCCTAATTGACAACTCATGAATGCGTTTGACAACTCGCGGATAAGATGTGAACCTGTCTTGTGAAATAAATCAGGGAGGTTATCCGCATGGCACGATCATGGTGTGCCGGTCGCCGTGCACTGATGGCTACGGCCATGGCAGGGCTGCTGCTGTCGCCGGCACTGGCCTGGGCCTATCAGGAAGCGCCGTCGCTGGCGGAGATGGTCAAGGCGGGACAATTGCCGGAAGTGGACCAGCGCCTTCCCGACCAGCCCGAGGTCGTGACGCCTCTCGACAGTGTCGGAACCTATGGCGGGACATTGCGCCGCGTGCTTGGCGGTTCGAATGACCACAACTCGATCCTGCGCATCGTTTCACCCCAGGGGCTGACCCGGTGGGAGCCCGATTTTTCGAACATCAAGCCCAACCTGGCCGAAAGCTGGGAAGTCAACGACGACGCGTCCGAATACACCTTCAAGCTCCGCAAGGGGACGAAGTGGTCGGACGGCGAGCCGTTCACGGCCGACGACATCATGTTCTTCGTTGACGATCTCCTGAGCAACACGGAATTCTACCCCAATCCGCCGGCGCGCTTCGTGGTCGACGACAAGCTGATGACCGCGGAGAAGGTCGACGATTACACGGTCAAGCTGAAGTTCGCCGCGCCGTATGGCATGTTCCTCCAGGAACTGGCGACGCCGCTGGCCCAGGAGCCTGTGCTCTGGGCCAAGCATTACTGCAGCCAGTTCCATCCCAAGTACAACGACAAGGTCGCCGACCTGGTTGCCAGCACCGAAGCGGTCGAGGACTGGCCGGCACTGTTCCGCCTGCGCTGCGGGGAGGTCGAGGCCCCCAACCGCTGGGGCAATCCGGATCGCCCGACGCTCGATCCCTGGGTCATGACCAAGGATGCCTACACGGCGGGAGCCACACGCGTCGTGATGGCCCGCAATCCCTATTTCTGGCAGGTCGACACGGACGGGAACCAGCTGCCCTACATCGATGAACTGGCGATGAATGTCGTCCAGGATTCCGAGGCCCTCCTGCTGGAGGCGGCTGCCGGCAATATCGACATGCAGCGGCGGCGCATCGATGCCCTCGCCAATGTACCCGTGCTCGCCGAGAATGCGGAAAAGAACGGCTACAAGCTGTATGAACTCGATAATGCCAATTCCAATGCCATGGCCATCCATCTCAACCTGACCCACAAGGATCCGGTCATGCGCGAGGTGCTGGACAACAGGGATGTGCGTGTCGCACTGTCGCTCGGGATCGACCGTGACGAGATCATCGACATCGTCTACCAGGGAATGGGCGAGCCGTGGCAGATCGGTCCCAAACCCAGCCATCCGCTGTACAACGAGCAGCTGGGGCACCAGTTCACGGAATACGACCCGGACCGGGCCAACGAGCTGCTTGACGGTGCGGGACTGGACAAGCGCGATTCCGACGACTTCCGCCTGCTGCCCGACGGCCGCCGGTTCACCTTCAATGTCCAGTACACGGGGATCGAGCAGCCCGACTGGGGCGATGCGCTCGAAATCATGAAGGAGCAGTGGCGCAAGATCGGCGTCGATCTCCACTCCACCTCGGTGGAGCGTTCCATCTATTACAGCCGCGGCGAGGCCAATGAGCATGATTTCATGGTCTGGGGTGCGCCGGGCGGTCTCGATCCCTATCTGAGCCCGCGTGACGTGCTGGCCGTCCATCCGCAGGCTTCCTGGTTCGCCATTCCATGGGCGCGCTGGTACCTGTCGGGCGGCAAGGATGGCCAGGAACCGAGCGAGTCGATGAAGGAACGCCTTGCCCTTTACGACGAGTTCAAGCAGACGGCCGATCCCGACCGGCAGGCCGAATTGTTCCGGCAGATCCACCAGATGGCCGCCGACGCCTTCGAGGTGTTCGGAATTTCATCCGCACCGAATCTCTATGGCGTGGTGAACGTGAAGCTGCGCAACGTTCCGGAGATCATGCCCGGTGCCTGGATGTATCCGGATCCCGGGCCGACGCTGCCGCAGACCTGGTACTACGACAACAATTGATGGGGGGCGGGATCCGCGTCGGGGGGTCGGTTTGCGGATCCCGTCGTATTTGACGGGGCGCCATCATGATCCTGCGTTATATCGTCAAGCGCATCATCTGGATGGTGCCCTTTCTCTTTGCCGTTTCGATCGTTGCCTTCCTGCTGATACAGGCACCGCCCGGCGACTACCTGACCACCTACATCGCCAAGCTCGGCGAATCGAACGAAGTCCTCGACCAGGCGACGATCGACAACCTGCGCATGCGCTTCGGCCTCGATCAGCCGCTCTATGTCCAGTACTTCAAGTGGGTCACCAATCTTCTCCATGGCGATTTCGGAATGTCGTTCGAATGGCGGCAGCCGGTTTCGGACCTCATCTGGGAGCGCATGGGGCTGACGCTCATCCTGAGTTTCTCGACCCTGCTGTTCACGTGGGCCGTCGCCTTTCCCATCGGTGTATACAGCGCCGTCCGCAAGTATTCGCTGGGTGACTACGTTGCGACCTTCATCGGTTTCATCGGCCTTGCCACCCCGAACTTCCTCCTCGCCCTGGTGCTCATGTACATCGGTGTCGTGTATTTCGGAGCCGATGTCGGCGGACTGTTCTCCGACCGGTATGCAAATGCCCCGTGGTCGATGGCCAAGGTGGTCGACCTGATGAAGCATCTCTGGCTGCCGATGGTCGTGCTCGGCACGTCGGCAACCGCCAGCCTCATCCGCATCATGCGCGCCAATCTGCTCGACGAGCTCAACAAGCCCTATGTCGATACCGCCCGGGCCAAGGGGCTGTCGGAATTCAGGCTCATCATGAAATACCCCGTGCGGGTCGCGCTGAATCCGTTCATATCGACGATCGGGTGGGTCCTGCCCAACCTCGTTTCGGGGGCGGTGGTGACCGCCATCGTCCTTTCGCTGCCCACGGCGGGGCCGCTGATGCTTCAGGCGCTGCTGGCGCAGGACATGTACCTGGCCGGTGCCTTCGTGCTGCTGCTCTCGTCGCTGACGGTCATCGGCATGCTGATTTCCGACATTCTGCTCGTTCTCCTGGATCCGCGGGTGCGCTATGAGTGAGGCAGGCATTCTCGACAACGATGCGCCGGTCGCCGTCGACAACAAGGTGGCGGTCGCGTCCCAGGCCCAGCTCACCTGGTGGGCCTTCAAACGGCACAAGCTCGCCATGGCGGGGCTGTGGGTCATCGTGCTGTTCTACGTGATCGTGCTCTTCTGCGAGTTCATTGCGCCGGGCGATCCGCTCACGCAGAACCGCCGGGCGATATTCCACCCGCCGCAGATGCCGCATTTCGTGGATGTTGCCGAAGACGGGAGCTGGTCGTTCCGGCCCTATGTGGATGCGATGGACCGCAAGCGCGATCCGAAGACCTTCAGGGTGAGCTACGAGCCCACGGGCGAAAAGATCTATCTGGAGTTTTTCGGCAAGGGCGCACCCTACAGGTTGTGGGGGATATTCGACAGCGAGACACATCTGATCGCCACGGAAAATCCCCGCGACAATGTCTTCTTCTTCGGTGCCGATCGTCTTGGCCGCGACATGTTCAGCCGGACAATGTACGGCACGCGGATATCAATGTCGATCGGGCTCGTCGGCGTCGCCATCTCCCTCGTCCTCGGCATCACGCTTGGCGGCCTGTCGGGGTACTATGGCGGACGGGTCGACGTCATCATCCAGCGCCTGATCGAGTTCGTCCTCTCGCTGCCGACCATTCCGATCTGGCTCGCGCTTGCGGCGGCCCTGCCGCCGTCATGGCCCATCTACCTGCAATATTTCGTCATAACGCTGATCGTGTCGCTCGTGGGATGGACCGAACTGGGACGGGTGGTGCGCGGCCGTTTCCTCGCCATGAAGAACGAGGATTTCGTCATCGCGGCCCGTCTCGACGGTGCCAGCGAGAAGCGCATCATCTTTCGTCACATGCTGCCATCGCTCACCAGCCACATCATCGCCTCGCTGACATTGGCGGTCCCGCTGATGATCCTTGCCGAGACGAGCCTGAGTTTCCTCGGTCTCGGCCTGCAACCGCCCGCGATCAGCTGGGGGGTGCTGCTCAAGGAGGCGCAGAACGTGCGCTCCATAAGTCAAGCACCCTGGCTGTTCATCCCGGGCGGCTTCGTGGTGGTGGCGGTGCTCGCCTTCAATTTCCTCGGCGATGGCATGCGTGACGCCGCCGACCCCTATGGGCAGTGACGGCATGAACGGAGCCATTCTCAGGGTCGACAACCTCGTCGTCGATTTCGCGATGCGCCAGGGGGGGCTTCGCGTCCTCGATGGCGTGACCTTCGAGCTCGAACGCGGCAAGACGACCTGCATCGTCGGCGAAAGCGGATCGGGCAAGTCGATGACGGCGCGCTCGATTCTCAACATGGTGCCGCCGCCGGGAACGATCACGGGCGGCCGCATCCTCTTCGAGCCCGAGCCGGGGAGCGGAGCGACCGAACTCATTGCGCTCGGCTCGCGCTCGAAGGCCATCCGCGAGATCCGCGGGGGGCGCATCGGCATGATCTTCCAGGAACCGATGAGTTCGCTCTCGCCTGTCCACACCATCGGGGCGCAGATCATCGAGGCCGTGCTGCTGCATCGCAAGGCGAGCCGGAGGGAAGCGCGCGAGATCGCCGTGGACATGTTGCGGCAGGTCGAAATTCCCGATCCGGAGAAGGCGATCAACCGCTATGCCTTCGAGTTTTCGGGCGGAATGCGCCAACGGGCAATGATTGCCATGGCGTTATGTTGTCATCCGGACGTCCTTATCGCCGATGAGCCCACCACGGCGCTGGACGTCACCACACAGGCGGAAATCCTCGATCTCATCGCCACCTTGCAGCGCGATCTCGGCATGGCGGTCATGTTCATCACCCACGACATGGGGGTGGTCGCCGAGATCGCGCATGACGTGGTGGTCATGCACAAGGGGCGCGTGGTCGAGCGCGGCGATGTCGATGCCATTTTCAATGCGCCCCGGGAGGCCTACACGCAGCGCCTGCTCGGAGCCGTCAAGCTGCTTTCCGGCAAGGCCCGCAACAAGACGCCCGTTCCGGCCGACGCGCCATCCATTCTCACGACGCGCGATCTCGCCATGCATTTCGAGAAGCGCACCGGCTTCTTCCAGAGGGTGACCGACCGCACCAGGGCCGTTGACGGCATCTCCTTCGAACTCAGGCAGGGCGAGACGCTCGGGATCGTTGGCGAGAGCGGATCCGGCAAGACCACCGTGGGTCGTTGCATCGCCCGGGTCTACGAACCGACCGGCGGCGAGATCAGCTACCGCGGCAAGGATCTGATGACGGCCGGTGCCGCCGACCTCGAACCGGTGCGGCGCGAGATCCGCATGATCTTCCAGGACCCGTTCGCCTCGCTCAATCCGCGGATGACCGTCAAGCAGATCATTGCCGAGCCCCTGGTCATCAATCAGGGCATGGCGGGCAGTGAACTGGATCGGCGGGTCGGTTCGCTGCTCGAACGGGTGGGGCTCGATCCGGCGATGCGGGAACGTTATCCGCACGCCTTTTCCGGCGGACAGCGGCAACGTATCGTCATTGCCCGGGCCATAGCGCTCGATCCGAAGCTCATCATCGCCGACGAACCGACCTCGGCCCTCGACGTGTCGATCCGTACACAGGTCCTCGACCTGCTGCTGGAACTGCAACGCGACCTCGGCCTGTCCTTCCTCTTCATCAGTCACGACATGGCCGTGATCCGCTATTTCTGCGACCGGATCGCGGTCATGTACCGGGGCCGCATCGTCGAGCTCGGCGATACCGAACAGGTCATCACCGATCCGCAACATCCCTACACCCAGGCGTTGTTGTCGGCTGTGCCCAGTGCCGATCCCGCACTGCGCGGAACGCGCAAGAGGGTACGCTATCGAGGGGAGGAATGAACCTGCATACAGGCGATGACGAACACAGGCTGGCGCCGGGCATGGCCCGTTCGATGGCCGAGGAAGCGAGGCTCGACCGTGAATTTGGCCGCGGCGAGGGCATCGCCGAATCGCGACGTGCCGGACCGCTGACGGCATCCTTCTGGAATGAGGGACTTGTGGAAGCCGGGATCACGGAGGAGCTGCATACAGCCGCGGATGACGGCCATACCGTGCCCCTTCGCCTGTTCCGCGGGGCGAAGGGCCGACCCTCGCCGGTCATCCTCTACATCTATGGCGGGGGCTGGGTCGCCGGGAGCGTCGTCCAGAACGAACCGGCCATCCGCACACTGGTGCATGACAGCGGCTGGAGTGTGGTGGCCCCCACCTACCGGCTGGCGCCCGAACATCCCTTTCCCGCCGGGTTGACTGATTGCACGGCCGCATTGGCGTGGATCCGTGAAAGCGGGCCGGGGCTGGGGCTGGACCCGGCCCGGATCGTCCTTGCCGGCACTTCTGCGGGAGGCAATCTGGCTGCGGCCACGGCCCTTGCCGACAACCAGCGGGCCGGGCTGGCGGGGTTGATGCTGTTCTACGGCGTGCTCGCCGTGAATTTCGACAGCCCCAGCTATCGCGAATTTGCCGATGGCAGGTTCGGTCTGCCGCGGGCCCGGATGATGGAATATTTCGACCATTACGACCCTGGCGGACGCCGCGTCCACGATCCGCTCGTGACGCCCATGCTGGGCGATCTCGCCGGCTTGCCGCCCACATGGCTGGTAGCGGCCGAACTCGACGTCTTGCGCGACGATACGCTCTCCATGGCCCGTCGGCTCGAATCTGCGGGCGTCCGGACGCAATTGCGCGTGGAGAAAGGGGTCACGCACGGATTCATCAATCGGGCGCGCGTGCTTCCGGCCGCCCGCAGCGTGCTCGCCGACGCCGTGCGATTCCTTGAAGGACTGGAGCGATGAAGATCACGGCCATCGAGACCCACCTGATGCAGGTGGGGGCGAGGCCGTCCGGCGGCGCGGCGCTGGGGGTGGATGCCGATTTCCGCGGGTCGCGCAACTGGCTGTTCGTGCGTGTCCTGACCGATGAGGGCCTTCACGGCGTCGGGGAATGCAGCGGCTGGCCGCGTGTCGTCGAACGGGCGGTGCAGGACCTGGCCAATGTCCTGGTCGGCGAGGATCCGCAACATGTCGACCGGCTATGGCATCGCATGCAACTGGCGATGATGGGGCATGGCATGCTCGGCACGGTTGCCGGCGGCGCCATGAGCGGCATCGAGATGGCCTTGTGGGACATCAAGGGCAAGGCGCTGGGGCAGCCGGTCTGGAACCTGCTGGGCGGGCGGTTCCGTGACTGTATACAGGTCTACGGCCATGCCCGCACGCCCCAGCGGGCGGCCGAACTGATCGAGCGCGGCTATCGCGGCTTCAAGGTTCCGTTCACCGGAGCGGTCGATCTCGACATTGTCGCCGACATCCGTACGGCAATCGGCGATGAGCGCGATCTCATGGTCGATGCCCACGGCCCGTCATGGATGACCACACAAGATGCCATTCTCGTCGGGAGGGAACTCGAGGCATTCGACCTCCTGTTCTATGAGGACCCTGTCCCACCGGAGAATCTCGACGCTCTGGCACGCCTGCGCGATTCGGTAAATGTGCCTCTTGCAGCCGGAGAGCGGGTGGCAACCATCCACGGAATGCGACCCTATATCGAACGCGATCTGGTCGACGTGATCCAGCCGGATACGGGACGTGCCGGCGGCATTACCCAGATGCGCAAGATGGCGGCCATGGCCGAGGCGCACGGGATCATGATGGCGCCGCATTCGGGTTCGCTCGGGCCGGTGGCCGAGTTCGCGGCATTGCACGTCATGGCCACCATCCCCAACGCGCTGATGCTGGAGCGGGTCGAGTTCGACTGGCCGGGCCGGTACGAGGTGGTACGACCGGTGCTGAAGGTCGTGGATGGCCGCCTGCCGGTGCCGGACGCTCCGGGGCTCGGCGTCGACATTAT
Organism: Geminicoccaceae bacterium; assembly: GCA_020638465.1. NCBI lineage: Bacteria > Pseudomonadati > Pseudomonadota > Alphaproteobacteria > Geminicoccales > Geminicoccaceae > Geminicoccaceae bacterium. Next base: position 78,478 of record JACKIM010000003.1, on the reverse strand, counting down.
CGAAGGCGAGATTGTCCGCTATCCGGGCATTCGCAACGTTGCCGAACTTCCCCCCGACGATGGCTGGGCCAACGAGCCCGGAACGCGCGATGAAGCCCTCTACATCCAGACACGATTGTCACGACGAAGAAAGCTGCGCCGAAGATGAAGATCGAAAAAGTCGAGTCAAGGACATTCCGCTATCGTACCAACACCAGCCGCGACAGCGACGGGCACGGTCATCCCGGACCGGTGACCGAAACCCGGGGGGGACTTCTGTCGATTGTCGCCGATGACGGCACGGTCGGCCATGTCATCGCCAATCCGGCCGACATCGCGGAACCTCTGCTGGCGCAGTTCATCCGGCCGGTGCTGATCGGTGCCGACCCGATGCGGCACGAGCACCTGTGGCGGGCGCTGTACAAGTGGCAGCGCGGCAGCTCCATGCGGCTCACCGACCGTGTGCTGTGCGCGGTCGATCTCGCCCTGTGGGACCTCGTCGGCAAGATCTGCGGGCAGCCGGTGTGGAAACTGCTTGGCGGCTATCGTGAGAAGATCCTCGCCTATGGATCGACCATGTGCGGCGATGATCTCGACAATGGTCTTGCCACCCCGGAGGACTATGGTCGCTTTGCCGAACGGCTTGTCAGGAAGCATGGCTACAGGGCGATAAAGCTGCACACGTGGATGCCCCCCATTCCCGGTGCACCGAATGTGAAAATGGACTACGCGGCCTGTGCCGCGGTACGTGAAGCCGTCGGTCCCGACATCCCCCTGATGCTCGACCCCAACCACTGGTATTCGCGAGCGGACAGCCTGTGGCTCGGCCAGAAACTTGAGGAACTGGGATTCCTGTGGATGGAGGAATGCATGGAGGAGGCCTCGCTTTCCTCCTATCAGTGGCTTTCGGGAAATCTGCCAAGACTGAACATTCTCGGTCCCGAGAGCATGACCGGCAAGCACTGGACCCGTGCCGAGTGGGCATCGAAGGGAGCATGCGACATGCTCCGTACCGGCGTGTGGGATGTCGGCGGCATCGGACCGTCGATGAAGGTGGCACATCTGGCCGACAGTTTCGGAATGTCCTGCGAAGTCCACGGCACGGGTGCCGGCAACCTTGCCGTGGCGGCAGCCATCTCCAACACGAGCTATTACGAACGCGGTCTGCTTCATCCCTTCATCGACTACGATCAACCGAAGGATTTCCAGAACCGCATCGATGACGAGATGGACAAGGACGGATATGTCCACTGCCGCACCGAGCCCGGCCTCGGCCAGGATCTCAACCTCGACTACATCGAGGCCAATCTGGCCTGATCTTCAAGAAGGGGACAGGTCAAGTGGCCAACCGTATCGAGGATATCCGGGTCACGCCCATCGCGTTCCGTGATCCGCCATTGCTGAATGTCGCCGGTTGCCACGAGCCCTGGGCCCTGCGCAGCATCATCGAAGTCGAGATTGAAGGCGGCTTCGTCGGCCTGGGCGAAAGCTACGGGTCGAAGTCGGTGCTCGACGCGATTGCCGCACTGGCTCCGCGGATGATCGGCCGGGATGTCATGGACCTGAACGCGCTGCGGCGCGAGGGAAGTGCGGTGATCGTCGAGGATGGCGGCGAGCGACGGCTGCCGCGTGCGGTGGCGGCGATCGAGGTGGCCTGTCACGACGCCTTCGGCAAGGCCTCCGGCCGCCGGGTCTGCGAGATACTCGGCGGGCAGGTCCGGGAGACCGTGCCGTTCTCCGCCTATCTGTTCTACAAGTTCGCCCGCCATCACGGGGAGGCGGAGGACGATGCCTGGGGCGAGGTGCTGACACCGGAGGCCATGGTCGACGAGGCCCGGCGGATGGTCGACGAATACGGCTTCGAGGCGATCAAGCTCAAGGCCGGCGTGCTCGAACCGGAAGCGGAGATCGAGGCCCTGCGGGCCCTGCGCGATGCCTTCCCGAGGGCACCGCTGCGCATCGACCCCAACGGCGGCTGGCACGTCCATACGACGCTGAAGCTGCTGCCCGAACTCGAACGGCTGCTCGAATATCTGGAGGATCCGACGATCGGCATTCCCTCCATGGGCCTGATCCAGTCGGCCACAAGCCTGCCCCTTGCCACCAACATGTGCGTGGTCGCCTTCGACCACCTGCCGCAAGCCATCGCCAGCGGTGCCGTGCGCGTGATCCTCTCGGACCATCATTACTGGGGTGGCCTGCGTGCCAGCCGCGAACTGGCGCGGATCTGCGATATCTTCGGCATCAGCCTTTCCATGCACTCGAATTCGCACCTGGGGATCAGCCTTGCGGCCATGGCCCATCTCGCCGCCGCCACACCCAACCTGACCTACGATTGCGATACGCACTATCCCTGGCAGGTCGACGAGGTGATCGAAGGCGGCAAGCTGACGATCCGTGATGGCGAGATGAAACTGCCCGACGGCCCCGGCCTCGGCGTGACCCTCGACCGGGACGCCCTGGCACGGCTGCACAGGAACTATCTCGATGCCGGCCTGACGCGGCGCGACGACGCGACCGAGATGCGCAAGCACTGGCCTGGATGGCAGGATGGCCGGCCGCGATTCTGAGGTGACGCCCGGATGTCTCCGGGTGCCGTCTTTATCTCTGGTATGCCAATCGCCACTTGCCAAGTGTCTTCAATGGCCAGAGAATATGGAATGTGAAGAACCCACATGCAGAAGATTTCAAGGGGGAGGAGTCGAATGAGCGATCTCGACAAGTTTTCACCATCGACCCGGCGTTCGTTCGTCCGGCGCGCGGCGGCATCGTCTGCGGCAGCGGGTGCGATGCTGGGCGGATTCGGCATGGATCCGCGCCTGTCGGCGGCCATGGCGGCGGAGATGGGACGCAGCGAGAAGCCGCTCAAGGCGGCCTTCTCCAATGCCGGTTTGCAGGCGACCTGGTGTGCGCAGGGCAAGCAGGCAGCCGAATACTGGGGCTCGCTCTTCAACGTCGAGGTGACATGGTTCGACGGTGAGCTCAGTGCTCCCAAGCAGCGCGCCGCCATCGACAACATGGCCAGCCAGGACTGGGACTTCGTGGCCATTCAGGCGTTCGGCATCGGTACGCTGACCGATCCGGTCAACCGCATGCTCGAACGCGGCATTCCGGTGTTCGACATGGACACGCTGATAGCACCGCTCGAACAGATCAACGTCAACAGCTTCCTCGCGCCCGACAACGAGTTCATGGGGGCATCGGTGACCCAGGCGCTGGTGGATGCCATCGGCGGCGAGGGAACCATGGTCATGACCCAGGGGGCGCTCGGCCATACCGGTGCGCAGGGCCGGGCCCGCGGCTTCCATGCGATCGTCGACAAATATCCCGATATCGAGGTGCTCGACGAGCAGCCGGCGGACTGGGACGTCACCAAGGCGTCGCGCATCTGGGACAGCCTGCTGACCAAGTACGACAAGATCTCGGCAGCCTTCTTCCACAATGACGACATGGCGCTCGCCGCCTACAATGTCATGCAGGCGCGCGGCCGCACGGATATCGTCATTGGCGGTGTCGACGCCATGCCGCCGGCGGTGGAAGCGGTCATCGACGGTCGGATGCATGCCACCGTGCGCAACCCGTCCTGCCGTATCCACGGCGGTGCGCTCATGGCCGGTGTCGCGGCGGTACTGACCGGCGAGGCCACGGGGGTCGACGGCATTCCCAAGCATGTGATTACCGATGGTCCGGTGGTGACGCAGGCCAACGCACCGGGCATGCTGTGGATGCAGAAGCATTTCCTGATCTGATCCGACGTGGGCGAATCCGTTGGGGTGACGTCGCCGCTGCTCCGGCTGAGCGGCGTCACCAAGCGCTTCGGCGGCGTCACGGCCCTGAGCGATGTCGATTTCGCGCTTCAGCGTGGCGAGGTGCACGGCCTCGTCGGCGAGAATGGTGCGGGCAAGAGCACGGCGATGAAGATCATCGCCGGGGTGCATACCGATTTCGAGGGGGTGTACGAGATCGATGGCAGGCCCGTGCACCTGCGTTCGACGGCCGATGCCCTGGCCCACGGCATCGGCATGGTCCATCAGGAACTGTCGATCGTTCCGGCGCTGAGCGTCGCCGAAAACGTGTTTCTCGGTTCGCAGCCGGTCAATGGCATGGGGCTCGTGCGCTGGCGGCACATGGCCGGACAGGCGCGCGAGCATCTCTCCGCACTGGGCATCGACGTCGATCCGGCGATGCGGGCCGGCGATCTGTCCATCGGGTTGCAGCAGCTTGTCGAGCTCGGCCGCGTGCTGTTTTCCGGTGCCCGGATCATCATCCTCGACGAGCCGACATCGGCGCTTTCGCCGCCCGAGGTCAAGCAGCTGTTCTCGGTCATCGACCGGCTGCGCAAGAGCGGGCGGAGCTTCATCTTCATCTCGCATTTCCTCGACGATGTGCTGGAGATCTCCGATTCGGTGACGATCTTCAAGAACAGCCGGCGGGTCATGACGGCGCCTGCGGCCGAACTCGACAAGGCGAAGATCATCGAGCAGATGATCGGCCGGTCGCATCATGAGCTGGAGGAAACCTATCTGCACCAGCTCGAACTGCCACAGGCTTCCGATGCGCCGGTCGTCCTGGCAGCGCGCGGCCTGACCATGCCCGGGGCCTTCGAGGACATCGACCTTGTCGTGCGCGAGGGCGAGGCCGTCGGCATCTATGGCTTCATGGGTTGCGGGCAGCTGGAGCTGGCACGGGCGCTGGTCGGCAAGTTCAGGCCGCGGTCGGGCGAATTGCTGCGGGGCGGCAAGCCGGCGAGATTGCGTCATACCGCGGACGGGAAACGGGCCGGGATCGCCATCGTTCCGGAGAGCCGGGCATCAATGTTGTTTGGCGATGTTCCCGTTTATCGGAATATCTCGATCAGCATCCTGGAGAGGATCTCCCGCTGGTTCGTCAGACCGAAACGTGAAAGGCAGATCGCCCGGACCCAGGTCGATGACCTGAAGATCCGGACCGATTCCGTCGATGCATTGCTGCGGACACTCTCGGGAGGCAATCAGCAGAAGGTCGCCCTGGCCCGCTGGATTGCCCACGAGCCGCGCATTCTCGTGCTGGCCGAACCGACCCGCGGCATGGATGTCGGTGCCAAGGATGACGTGGTGAAGATCGTGCGGGCGCTGAAGGAGCGCAAGATGGGCGTTGTCGTGGTGTCCACCGAGCCCGAGACGATCATGTCGCTGGCCGATCGCATCGTGGTCATGCGTCGCGGACGGATAACGAAGGAATTTGCCGGCGAGCCGGTGGGCAAGGACCAGTTGCTGGCTGCCGCCTGAGCCGGCCCGCAGGTGTGACGGTATCAAGGGGAGGGGAACTATTGGCGACGTCCAGTCAAGGCGGTATCGGATCGTGGATCGCGCGCAGACTCACTGCAATCGCACCGCTGATCACGCTGATCTTCCTGGTTCTCATATTCAGTGCCATGAGTCCCTCGTTCGCGACGATGGACAATGTTTCCAACATCCTGCGTCAGGTCTCGATCACCGCCATCATCGCGACGGGTCTCACCTTCGTCATCCTCACCGCCGAGATTGATCTCTCCGTGGCGAGTGTCGCCAATGCGGTAGGAATCGTGGTGGCGTTTTTCACCATGCAGGAAGCCTATGTGAACATCGCCAACCTGCCGCTGCCGGGCGCGCTCGCGATCCTGCTCGCCCTGGCGTCAGCTGTCGCGCTGGGCATGGTCACGGCCTTCGGCGTCACGGTCATCGGCATTCCCTCCTTCATCATGACGCTGGCCATGCTGCAGATCGGTGCGGGCATCTGCGCGATGCTGGTGCGCGGGCAGATCGCCTACAACGTTCCACCACTGATCAAGTTCCTCGGGTCGGGTTATATCGGTTCGGTGCCGGTAATCGTCATCGTCGCCGGCGTCTTTCTCCTGGTGGGGCATTTCGTGCTCACCTATACCCGCTTCGGCCGGTACGTTTACATGGTAGGCGGCAATCGCGAGGCGGCGGAATTCTCGGGCGTCAACGTCAAATTGATCACCGCCTCGGTGATGATCATCGGTGCGGTCTGTTCCGGTGTCGCCGGCATGCTCGGGGTGGCGTATTACGGCAGTGCGCAACAAAACCAGTTCGATGACTTTCTCCTCGATTCGATTGCCGCCGTCGTGGTGGGGGGCACCTCCCTGTTCGGCGGCGTCGGTGGCATACCCAACACCATCATCGGCCTGTTCGTGCTGGGCGTGCTCAACAACGGCCTTGATCACATCGACATCGACAGTTTCCTCAAGGTCCTCATCCGCGGGCTGATCCTGCTGCTTGCCCTGGTCATCAATGTCTATGCGCAGAAACTGCGCGATCGCTGATGAGGCGATCGCCAATGGGAAAATATCTCATCCGCTGGAGATTTCACCTGCACCGCCGCGCGCCGCCGACCATTCCAGCGGTGAATTGAGAAAGGCTTCGACCTCGTTCAATGTCGCGTTGTCGAAATAATCCTCATTGCGACAATACTGGAGAACATCCCACCAGGTTGCGAGACTGTGCAGCCGCAGGCCGTGCCTTTCCAGGTTGGCACGCGCATCCCTGAAGATGTCGTAGTAGAACACCACGATGGTGTCGGTGACGATCGCACCGGCCTCCCGCAGGCCCTGTGCGAACTTCACCTTGCTGCCGCCATCCGTCGTGAGATCCTCGACCAGGAGCACCCTCTGCCCTTCGGTCATATGCCCCTCGATGCGGGCGTTGCGTCCGAAGCCCTTGGGCTTCTTGCGCACGTAGAGCATCGGCAGGTCGAGCTTGTCGGCAAGCCAGGCCGCGAAGGGTATGCCTGCTGTCTCGCCGCCGGCCACGGCATCGAAGCATTCGAAGCCGCAATCGCGCAGCAATGTCGTCGTGGCGAAATCCATCAATGTGCGGCGGATGCGCGGATAGGAAATGAGCTTGCGGCAGTCGATATAGACCGGGCTCCTGAGGCCGGAGGTCAGGGTGTAGGGCTCGTCGCTCCTGAAATGCACGGCCTCGATTTCGAGCAGCATGCGTGCGGTGAGCCTGTTCATCTCCTGGCGGTCGGGAAAGCTGCTGGTGAACATGAGTGATGGCTCCTCCTTTGGGTATCTGGCGGGTTCCGGCCCGGCTAGAATGCTCCTAGAGCCTTTTGCGGCAAGGTGGAACCATCGTCGGTGATGCACCGGACAGGGGGGAGGTTGCGGCCATGGAGACAATTCCGGTGCAGCGAGCGGAGGCGACGCGCATCATGCATCTGGGCCCGGGTGCGTTCTTTCGCGCGCACATGGCCGACTACAGCCAGAAGGCGCTTGCCGAAGATCCCTCCATGGGGATCGCTGCCGTCAGCATGCGTTCGACGGCCGTCGTCGATGCCTTGCGCGAGCGGGATTGCATCTACTCGCTCAGCGAGTTGCACGCCGACGGATTGCGTACGCGGCCGATCGGCGTCATCCGTGAAGCCGTGGCCCTGGCGCGCGATCGGGAACGGGTCATGCGCCTGGCCGTCGATCCGGGACTTTCCATCATCAGCATGACGGTCACCGAAAAGGGATATTCGCTCGATCCGGCCACCGGAGCTCTCGACCTCGATCAATCCGACATTCGTCATGATCTGGCGAATCGGGACAATCCCGTGACCGTCGCGGGCCTGCTCACGGCCATCCTGTCCGCCCGCCGCCATGCCGGCCTCGACTGGCCGACGGTGATGAGCCTCGACAACCTGCGCGGAAACGGTCAGCTGCTGAAATCCGCCATCATCCGGTTTGCCCGCAAGATCGACGGAGAACTGGCCGATGCCATCGAGCGCGACCTGGCGTGCCCGTCATCCATGGTCGACAGGATCACGCCGGCCACGACCGATGCCGACCGGCAGGCCATCGCACGCCAGCTCGGCTGGATGGACCATGCGGCGGTCGTCACCGAGCCGTTCAGCCAGTGGGTCATCGAGGACCGGTTCGACGGGGCGCGGCCAGCCTGGGACCGGCATGGCGCCCTGATCACCGGCGATGTGGAACCGTTCGAGAATGCCAAGCTGCGGCTGGTCAACGCGCCGCATTCCTCGCTGGCATGGCTGGGCCTGTTGCGAGGGCATGAGACGGTCGCGGACAGTATGGCTGACAATACGATACGGACGTTTATTGAAGCATTGCTGAAAGAGGAGATGATCCCCGCCACAGCCGTTCCCGCCGGTCTCGATCCTCATGCCCATGTCGATTCGGTGATCGAGCGCTTCGCCAACCCGGCGATCCGGCATCGTGTCGCCCAGATCGCCATGGACAGCAGCCAGAAGATTGCCCAGCGGCTGGTTCCGGCGCTGGAATGGCACCTTCGGGAGGGGCGTGTCCCGCGGTTGCTCTGTCGGGCGGTCGCGGCGTGGATCGCTGTCTGGCAGCGGGGACTTGCCTCTCCCGATCCGATGACCGCGGAACTCGCGTCGAGGATTTCCGCCAGACCGCAGGAAACGGCACGGGCGTTTCTCGGCATGCGTTCGATATTCGGCGAGAGGATCGGCGCCGATGCGGCCGTGCAGGCCGCTGTCTGCGCGGAAATTACCCGTATCTGACAATACTTGTCGGAGGATATTCACCTGATCGGGAAAGTCGACAAGAGGCGCGCGCGACTAGAGCGTTTCCCGATTAGGTGAAATCGGAAAACTGGCTCTATCTGTTTGTTTCGACGCATTTCCTGATCGTTCAGGCTATTCCGCCTGAACGGGAAAAGCTCTATCGGGCGCCGATGGCAGTGCCAATCCGCTGTTGCAGGTCCACCCGTTCCGCCGGTTCGGCAATGCAGCGTTCGGCCGTTTCGAGCGTGCGCCGAAGGTGTCGCTTCCACAACATGCATTCCTCCTCGTCGTCGGACAGGGAGAGCAGCATGAGCTGGACGTCCGCCAGTCGTCCCAGAACCAGCGGATTGTCCGCACCTGCATGACGTATCGGGTTGAAGCCCGTATCGGCATAGTCGTCCAGTGAAGGCCCGCTGAGAGCCAGCCTTGCGATACCCTTGTCGTCCGGCAACATTTTCGGATCGACGGGCCCGGTCATGAGCTTGACCAGAGCACTGCCGATGTAGTCGATGCAGGCCAGTGCCGTGTGGGGATCGTTGATTCCCGGGGAAAGGGCACGCAGGGCAATCTCCACCAGACCGCGAAGGGCGAACTGGATGTCCTGCGCCGCGGTCCGCTTCGGGCCGAATACGAAATTGCCGCGGACATTGTCCTCGATCTTTTCGAGAGCTTCGTCGCCACACCCCCATATCCTGGCCAGCGGTACTCCCTCGACGACAAAATCGCCGGCCTGGCGCTCCACCTTGATGAACCCCTCATGTTTCGTGGCCAGATCCAGCAACGCGCCGATGTCGATCGTCTGGACGTAACCGGCATCGGTAGCGCAGATCGTCACCGGTTCGCCTTCGAGATAGGGTTTCACCTCCACCTGCGCGTGTTGCCCGATGGTCTTGAACCGGCTCTCGATCGATTCGTTGAGCTGGTTGCCGCTTGCCGAGATGACGGTATCCGTCTGGATGTGCAGGGCCGCCCTGTGGATGTAGATGACGAGCAGTATCAGGTTGGCGACCGTGGCGCATATGGCGGCCACGACGGTGATGTGAGAGTTGAAGCCGGTGTCGTTGTCGGAGACCGAACCGATGCTCAGGAGCGTGTAGACGAAGAGGGCGATGTACGACCCGAGAACCAGCTGGGTCAGGCGATTGTTCATGAACCATTCGATCAGCCGTGAGCCCAGTTGCTGGCTGGCGAGCGTGAGTGTCATCAGCGTGATCGAGAACACCAGCGATGCAATGGTCATCATCGAGCCCGCGATGGTCGAGAGGATCAGCTTCGCGCTGGAGGCGTCGAGGGAATGGATGCCGAGCCAGTAGCTCAGCTTCAGTCCGACCTGCGAGTTGTCGATATGGTAAAATACCCATGCCGAGAAACATGCCGCGATGACGCAGATGAGCGGCAGGAGCCAGAGGCTGGTCGATATCCGGTTCATGAGGTAGCGCAGGAGAGCGTGGCGCATGTCGATCCTTCACCTGGGCGCTTGCGGGCTTCCGGTAATCTTGGTCGTGCCGGACGGGCAGGCAAGGGACAACCGTCGCGACGGGCGGTTGCCACCTTGTCCGGGGCTGCGTAGATGCAGAAGGCAGTATCGACAAATACGATATCCAGGTCATGTTGTAGTCGAGCGGCCGGTGTCGTGAAGAACCGGCCCGAAAAATCGTCAGGAGGTGAGGTCGCCATGCATGTTTCGCAAATACAGGAGCAGGTGCGCGAAATGGCGCGCAGCTTTGCCGACGAAGTCATACGGCCTGCCGCCGAATCCCTGGACCGGGAGGAGTGCTTCCCTGCCGGGATCTACGACCAGATGGCCCGGCTTGGCCTTTTCGGCATCGGCGTACCCGAGGAGATGGGCGGTCCCGGATTCGATACGCTGACCTATGCTCTCGTCATGGAGGAACTTTCCCGCGGTTATGCGAGCATCGCCGATCAGTGCGGACTGGTGGAACTGATCGCGACCCTCCTTGTCCGCCACGGAACCGGAGCACAGCGCAGGCTGTTGCCGGAGATCCTCTCCATGCGGCGCAAGGTGGCCTATTGCATCACCGAAGCGGAGGCAGGGACCGATGTTTCGGGTATACGGACCACGGCGGTCCGCGATGGTGACGGCTGGATCCTGGATGGCGGCAAGATCTGGATCCACAATGCCCCGGTCGCCGATCTCGGCTTCGTGCTGGCCCGCACCGACAGGGAGGCCGGCAATCGCGGAATGTCGATCTTCATCGTCGACTTTCATGCGGCGGGCGTCGAGCGGGGCCCGAAGGAACACAAGATGGGACAGCGCGCATCGCAGGTGGGATCGCTGACCTTCACCGATGTGAGGCTCGGGGCCGAAGCGTTGCTGGGAGAGCAGGGACGCGGCTTTCACATGATGATGTCGGTGCTGGACAAGGGCAGGGTGGGAATTGCCGCACTGGCCGTGGGCATTGCGCAGGCGGGGCTTGAGGCAGCGGTCGACTATGCCGGTCAGCGCAAGCAGTTCGGCCGGCACATTTCCGAATTCCAGGGTGTTCAATGGCTGCTGGCCGACATGGCCAAGGATATAGAGGCGGCGCGGCTGCTCGTGCATCATGCAGCAGGCAAGATCGATCTGGGCGAGGATGCGACCCGATATTGCTCGATGGCGAAATGCTTCGCCAGTGACATGGCGGTGGCGCGGACGGCGGATGCAGTCCAGGTCTTCGGCGGATCGGGATATATCCGGGGGTTCGAGGTCGAGCGACTCTACCGCGATGCCAAGATCACGCAGATCTACGAGGGAACCAACCAGATCCAGCGCATGATCATCGCCCGCGAACTGATGGCCAAGGGTGCGCGAAGGTGACCGGCACCGCCGGGGCGCCGGTGGATATTTCCGAAATGATGCTGTGAAAACATCCCCGGCCAGGCGGGGAATTATTGCAGGGTGAGACCTCCGTCGACGATGATGGTCTGACCGGTGACCATGGAAGCACCCGCCAGCAGGAACATCATCACTTCGGCAATGTCCTCGGCCCGGCAGGCCCTTTTCATGGGGGCCTTCTCGATCACTTCCAGCCGGCGCTCCTCGGGCCAGGCCGCCGTCCAGGGTGTTTCCACATGGCCCGGTGCCACGGCATTGACGCGGATTTCGGGTCCGAGTCCACGGGCAAGCGCGCGGGTGAGGTTGATCACGCCGGCCTTGCTCGCGCCGTAGGCCACCGAACTGCCTTGGGTGTTGATGCCGGCGATCGATGCCGTGCTGACGATGGCACCCCGTGCTTCCTTCAGGGCGTGGACGGCAGCCTTCGTGCACCGAAAGGGTCCAAGAAGATTGGTATCGAGGATCTGCTGCCAGAAACCGTCCGTCATCGCATCAAGATCACCGGGAGGGATGGGCACCCTGGTTGCCGGAGTTCCGGCATTGTTGACCAGATAGTCGAGCCCGCCGAGGTCGGACATGGCCCGCTCGACCATCGACCCGACGGCTTCGGCCTCAGCCACCGACCCGGGTGCGGAGCGGACATCCAGTCCCTCGGCAGTCAGCCTTGCCAGTGCGTCATCGGCCATGGGGTCGCCCGGCAGGTGGTTCAGTGCCACCGCCGCTCCGGCCCGCGCCAGCATGGTGACGGCCGCAAGGCCGATGCCCGATGCTCCACCCGTCACCAGCGCACGCTTGCCGCGCAGATCGTATTGGACAAGTCCCATGGTTCTCCCCGTTTCCACTGTTGTTTCCAGCCATGTCGATTTTCATCATGTACATTCACTTTTCATTGCAACTTATTGTAATAAAAAGTGAATATATCCTGAAAATCGACATCGTATCCGAACTGGCGGATGCCCGATCGGATGCCGACAGTTTGCCGCAGGGGCCTGCAATGTCGAGAGTTCTTTCACGCGAAAGGGCGGTCATCCCGGTGGGGATGGGCGAATGGCGCGCACACCGATCCGGGCATGGCTGCTGCCACTCATGGAAATCACGTGGCGATTGCGTGCAACGCAATAGGGTTCGGATACGGCATGGCCGAGCAGCGTTTCGTTCCGGCAGATCGCGGCGTTGAAATTGATCGCCGCACCCTCGAAGGTCGTGCCCAGCCACGATGCCTGGGTGACACGGATCATGGCAATGCGCCCTTCATCGTCGATCAGGGCCACATTGGCGGGGCCGAGTTCGAGCGGCACGTTGCCGTTGAATGTGACATCGAAATCGCTGCGATCGCCCGGCGCCATGGCATCCAGGGCCGTGGCCGCGGCCAGTTCGGCCAGGCCGCGATGCGGGTGGATGGCGTTGTGCAGGACGGCGGCCCGTCCGTGCGGTGCTTCCATCAGGGCCTGTCCGAGATCGCCCCGCGTGGCGGTGAAATCCGTATTGCCGAGATGGATCCGGCCCGACAGGTCGATGGCGACCACCCCTGCATCCGCATCCGGCATGGCGGCCAGAACCTCGTTCACCGCCGAACGTGCATCGGCACCCGCACGCAACCGTTCCAGAACTTCCAGATTGGGTATCTTCCCACCGGCGCCCGGCATGTTGGGCAGGCGGTGACCTGTCACCAGCCCGGCCAGGGGATCGCCGGGCGTGAACTGGGCCAGCGGATGAGGACGGTCGGGACCGCTCGACATGACGACGGCGAAGGGGGCAAGGGCGATGTCATCCGGCGGCAGCGTGCCGGTGGTTTCACCTTCGGTGAAAAGGGTGAGGGTCCCACCACGTTGGGTTTCTGCCCGAAGCAACCTTCCATCACCGGTGATGGCCGCCATGCTGACAAATCCGCCGATGGCTCCGCGACCGACCTTCTCGACGGCTGCCAGGGCCCTGAAGACGCCAAGGCCAGCTCCCTTGCCGGCGGCGGCTATGCCGATGGTCATGCTGCGTCCGCTTCCCGGGCCACCCAGTGACCGGGCGCCACTTCGGCAAGCGGCCCGCGCGGCAAATGCGCCAGGTCGAGTGCCGGAAGGATCCCGCGTTGCCGGTGCGGATCGGCTACCGGCACGGCGGCCAGCAGGGAGCGGGTGTAGTCGTGCAATGGATGATAGAGGACATCGGCGCGCGATCCCATCTCGACAATTCTTCCCTTGTGCATGACGGCTACCCGATGGCTCATTTCCTCGACAACCGCCATGTCGTGCGAGATGAACAGATAGGACAATCCCATCGATTGTTGCAGTTCAAGCATGAGTTCCAGGACCTGGGCCTGGACGGAGACATCCAAAGCGCTGGTCGGCTCGTCGGCCACGATCAGCGACGGTTGGGTACCCAATGCACGGGCGATGGCGATCCGCTGGCGCTGACCGCCGGAGAATTCGTGCGGGTAACGCCGCATGTGATCGGCATCGAGCCCCACCCGCTCGAACAGGGTTACCGCGCGTTGTTCGAGTTCCGAGCCCGATGCCATGCCGTGGATAAGCATCGGCTCCATCACGAGGCGGCCCACCGACATGCGCGGGTTGAGGCTCGCGAACGGGTCCTGGAAGATCATCTGCATGTGCCGCCTTGCCGATCGGACGGCAGCATTCCCGAGCTTGCGGATATTCTCGCCGCTGACGGTGATCTGTCCCTTGTCGACCTCGATCAGGCGGAGAATGGCCCGACCGGTTGTCGACTTTCCCGAACCGCTTTCGCCGACGATGGCCAGCGTTTCGCCATGGTGCAGCGTAAAACCGACATCGTCCATGGCGAGGGTGCCCTTGCCCCGGTTCCACCATGTGCCGCCGCCAAAACGCTTGGTCATCCCGCGCGCCTCGACAACGATGTCCGTCGTCGGCAATTCGGGCTCGCCGACAACCGCTTTCGGTGAGCTCGTACCGGCAAGGCTGCCCAATCGCGGGACCGCTGCCAGCAGTCGCCTCGTGTAGTCCTTCCCGGGGTTGTCGAAGATCCGGTCGACGGTTCCCTCCTCGACCTTCTCCCCGCGATGCATGACGACGACGCGGTCGGCCATCTCCGCAACCACGCCCATGTCATGCGTGATCAGGATGATGCTCGTGCCGAAGCTGTCCTTCAGGTTGCGCATCAGATCGAGGATCTGTGCCTGGACGGTAACATCCAGAGCCGTGGTCGGTTCGTCGGCAATGAGAATGGCCGGGTCGCTTGCCATCGCCATGGCAATCATCACCCGCTGGCGCATTCCCCCCGAGAGTTCATGCGGATAGCGCTTCATCGTCCCGGACGGATCCGGCAGCGCTACCAGATCCAGCATCTCCATGGCGCGGGCATCGGCTTCGCCCTGATCCATGCCCTTGTGCTCGACGAGGGCCTCGGTGAGTTGCAGGCCGATCTTGAGCACCGGGTTGAGCGAGGTCATCGGTTCCTGGAAGATCATCGTCAGACGGTCGCCCCGCAGGTTGCGGATGGCAGCTTCCTCCAGGTGGAGAAGATCGCGCCCCTCGAACATGGCGCTGCCGCTTTCGACGGTCGCGTGTCCTTCCGGGAGCAGGCCCAGAAGGGCGAGGCTTGAAACCGACTTGCCGGAGCCGCTCTCACCGACGATGGCCAGCGTTTCGCCCTTGTCCAGGTGATAGGACAGCGATTGCACGGCGGTATGGCGATGCCGGCCGTGGCCGAAGCTGATGGTCAGGTCGCGGACATCGAGAACCGGTTCGCTCATGTTCTGCTCCGACACGCTGTCAGCGACGGGCCTGGCGAGGATCGAGCACCTCGCGGATGCCGTCGCCAAGGAGATTGAAGCCCAGAACGGTGATCGCGATGGCCGTTCCCGGGAAGATCATCATCCATGGTGCCTTGTTGATGAGGTCGCGCGAGGAGGACAGCATGAACCCCCACTCGGGTTCGGGCGGCTGCGCACCCAATCCCAGGAAGCTCAGTCCGGCCGCCGCGAGGACGGCTGTGGAGATGCCCAGCGTACCGACGACGATGAGAGTCGGCACGACATTGGGCAGCAGGTGCAGGAAGATCATCCGCACGTGGTTGCAACCGGCTGCGACCGCGGCCTCGAAATAGGGTTTGCCCTTTTCCACCAGAACGACCGAATGGGTGATACGGGCATAGAACGGGATGGACGCTATCCCGATGGCGATCATCGCGTTTGTGAGACCGATGCCCAGAATGGCGAGACAGGCCAGTGCGATGACGATCTCGGTGAACGAGAACAGGACATCGACCAGTCGCATCAGGACCCGTTCCGTCCAGCCTCCGGCATAGCCGGCCACCAGTCCCAGCAGAAGGCCCGAGGTGAGCGATATTCCCACCGCGATGACGCCGATCTGCAGGGTCAGGCGAGACCCGTAGACGATGCGGGAGAAGACGTCGCGACCGAAATCGTCGGTGCCGAACCAGTATTGCGCATCGGGTGGGGCAAGTCTCGGACCGGCGGCCATGGCCAGCGGGTCATAAGGTGCAATCCAGGTGGCGAAAACGGCCATAATGACAAGGGTGGCGACGATCACGGAACCCAGAAGGCCCGTCGGTGTCGCCAGCAGCTCCAGCCAGAAGCGACGTCTGGGTTGCCGTTCGGCAATGTCCGTGGCGGTGGCCATCAGCTGTACCTGATTCGCGGGTCGAGGACGGCGTAGAGCAGGTCGATGAGCAGGGAGACGATCACGACCACCGTGGCAAAGAACAGGATGAATCCCTGGATCAACGGATAATCGCGGGCGAAGACCGCCTCGATGGCGAGTCTGCCGACACCGTTCCACGCAAAGACATTTTCCACGACGATTGCACCTCCCATCATGTAGGCGAACTGCAACCCCATCATCGAGACAATGGGAACGAGCCCGGCGCGCAGGGCATGGCGGTAGAGGACGACGGCCTGAGGCAGTCCCTTGGCCCGGGCGGTACGCACGAAGTCCTGATCGAAGATGTCGATCATGGCGGAGCGGGTGAGGCGTGCCAGGACCGCCGCATTCGAAAGTCCGAGTGTCAGCGCGGGCAGGACGAGGCTCGCCAGGTTGCCTCCCGCCACCGGCAGCCAGCCGAGCTTGAGCGCGAAGAAGAACAGCAGCAGCAGGCCGAGCCAGAAATGCGGCATCGACACGCCGAGAATGGCCACCAGCATCGCGCCGGCATCGATCCATGTGCCGCGCCTGTAGGCGGCGAGGAAACCCAGGCTCATTCCGACGACGACGGCGATCAGCAGGCTGGTCGTCGCCAGGAGCAGGGTTGCGGGGAAGCGGGCGAGAAGCACTTCGAGAACGGGCTGGTTGCCAACGATGGAGCGGCCCAGGTCGCCCTCGAAGATGCGCTGGATATACATCCAGTACTGGATGTATATCGGCTGGTCGAGCCCCAGTGCCGTGCGCACGGCCTCGATCTGCTCGGGCGTGGACTGGAACTTGGCATACATGATGCGGACCGGATCACCCGGCACCGCGTGGATCAGCAGGGTGACGGCAATCGTCGCGATCCAGATGGTGACGAGGGCGGCAAGGCAACGCTGGATGATGTAGCGGATCACCGCCCTCGCTCCCGTTTCCTACTTGACGACGACGTCGTTGAACATCGGATGCAGGAAGGGGCCGACCTTGAAGCCCGAGACTTCCGGCCTCACCGCGAACACCCATTCCCATCCCGGTGTGTAGAGTCCGACATGGACGGCATTCTCCATCAGGTCCCTGATGACGGCCTGCACCTTTTCCAGTCGTGCCTGCGGGTCGATGGTCGTGCGGGTTTCCTCAAGCAGCCGGTCGAGTTCGGGGGTCGAATAACCCGAATAGGCGCCGGGGCTGTGCCACAGGGCATAGAGGATATCCGGATCGTACCAGGACCATGTCATCATGTCGAAGGTCCCCGGAGTCGACGGATCGGTGATCTCGTTCTGCTCCTTCACCCGCGCATTCATGGTTCCGATGTCCATGATCTCGATACCGGCATTGATACCAACCTGAGAAAGCTGGTTCTGGAAGATTTCCGCCAGTTTGTGACGATTTCCGCCGGTCCACACGAACATCGTCGTCTCCAACGGATTGTCCGGGCCATAGCCCAGTTCCCCGAGGAGTTCCTTCGCCTTTTCCGGATTGTACTCGTAGCCGTACTGCCTGCAGAAATCCTGGTCGTTGCCGAACACGCCGCGTGCGATCGGGCACCATTCCCGCTGGCTCAGGTCTCCATAGATGATGTCGATCGCCATCTGCGGATCGGTGGCATAGGCCACGGCCTGCCGTGCGCGGATGTCGTCGAAGGGCGGGCGATGGACCGCGAACTCCCAGAACACGTTCTGCCCGGTGTTGTCGGCGACGATGATGTCGAGCTCGCCGGAATCGCGGATGGCGGCCACATCGTCAAAGGGGGGCTCGGCGACCTGGATCTCGCCGGTCTGGAGGCCCGCAAGCCGGGTCTGCGCTTCCGGCACGGTGGAGATGACCAGCCTGTCGAACTGGACAGGTCCCTTGTTGTCGAAGGGACGTCCGAAATTCGTGTAATCGGGATTCTTTTCCAGGATGACCCGGTCACCCTTGATCCATTCCACCAGCTTGAACGGTCCGGCACCGATCCCGGTCGAACTGCCGAAGGTCGCGGGATCGTTGGAATCGCAGACCATCGAGGAGAAGCTGTCGGCGAGGAATGGCAGGAACGGTCCGAAGCGGCTCTCGAAGGTGAACTTGACCGTGAGATCGTCGATCACCTCGACACTGGAGACCGGGCCCCAGCTGGTCTTCGTCAGGCTCGGATTGCCTTCGTCGAACGCGCGGTCGACGGTGAACTTGACGTCGTTGGCGTCGAACGGGGTGCCGTCATGGCACAGGACACCGTCCTGCAGCGCGAAGGTGTATTCGAGCCCGTCATCGCTGATTTCCCAGCTCTTCGCGATGTGCGGCTGGGGATTGCCGTCCATGTCGAATGCCAGCAGGGTCTCGTAGATCTGGTCCCAGACCTGCATGGACAGCGTCGAGGTGGCACGATGGGGGTCGAGCGAATCGATGTCGCCGTAACGCGCCCAGTTGACCTCCTGTGCCATGGCCGTGCTCGCCATGAGACCGCAGGCCAGCCCCGCTCCGGCAAGCTTGATGCTGTTCTTGTGTTCGGTCATCTGCGTCCTTCCCCGGGTTCAAGGGGCCCGGCGTGGAACCGGGCAAGGGTACGCGAGGATGGGAAGGCGCACGGGAGATCGGGTCAAGGAAATTTCAGAAATCGAATGTCGAATTTCATAAATGAAACAATCAGCACGCCACCGGAGAAGCCAGTCGCCAACCGTGAACGGTCAGTTGACCGGCAATTCGTCGACGACACCCCAACTGTGATGGATGTCGTCGATCCGGCGAAGACGGCTGATCGTGCTCTCGCCGAGCAGGGCGGCCAGCGTGCTGCACAGGTAATGGATGAGGCTCACCGCGGCGGTCGGCGAGTCGAACAGCGTCGGGCTGGTATTGCGGCAACGCAGCACCATGCTGCCGTCACCCGGACGGTCGAGGCCGCTGCTGTCGGTGAGGTAGATCACGCGCGCGCCGGCCTGGATCGCCCCGGTGACGACGTAGCGGAGAGCGCGCGTGCGGCGGCCGACGCCGAGGGCGAGCATCACGTCATTGGCGGTGATCGATGCGAATTCCTCGGGCATGGAAAAGCCGCCGATGGGCAACATTCGGATGTCGCTGCGGATCTTGATGAGTTGGGCGCGGGCGAGATGGGCCAGCGGATAGTTGTCGCCGAAGCCCACCACCCACAGCTTTTCGGCCCGCGCCATGAGCCGAACGGCACGGGCGAGCTCGTCGGGGCGCTGCTGCTCGATGGTCTTGATCAGGTTGGCCGTTTCGGATTCGAGATGCTGGCTCAGTTCCGGTCGCCGGCCGCCGAGGTGGGGGAAACGTTCGCTGTAGTCCAGCGGTGGATGGCCGAACCCTTGTCCGCGAACGTCCGCCTGCGCCGCGCGGAAGCTGGGATAGTCGAGGCGGCGGAAAAAGCGCGCGGCCGTCGCCTTGGAGATGCCGACCGAAGCGGCGAGTTCCGTCGCATTGCGCTCGACGATCGCCGCCGCATTGGCGAGCAGCAGGTCGGCAAGCCGGCGTTCGCCCCGCGGCATGTCGCCATAGGCATCGAGGATGCGTTGCAGCAGGGGCTTTCCGGGTGCCAAATATGATGCCTCCGTTTCATCGGTCGCCCCGGAATGCCGATGGCGCCATTCGGTTCCGCAAACCGAACATGACACATGATTTCCTCCCTGTTGAGGAAATCCCGACCGGATGGCTGTCCGGGAGCCTCAGTCTGCCGGCTGGACCGGTTC
The DNA here is from genome assembly GCA_020638465.1 of Geminicoccaceae bacterium. Classification (NCBI taxonomy): domain Bacteria; kingdom Pseudomonadati; phylum Pseudomonadota; class Alphaproteobacteria; order Geminicoccales; family Geminicoccaceae; species Geminicoccaceae bacterium. The sequence continues at coordinate 58,859 of JACKIM010000003.1, read as the reverse complement.
GGGCACGGGGGACAAGCGGTCGGGCATGACGGTCACCACCTTGCGCCGGTCGGCTACCGGGGGGCCTGCCTGCGCCGCGGAGTCGGACATCCGTCGGTCATGCCCGCCATCGAACAGGAGGTCGCGCAGCCGCTTGCGGGCACGGTTGATCCGGCTCTTGACCGTTCCGACCTCGCAACGGCATATCCGGGCCACCTCCTCATAGGGCAGGCCCTGGACGATGGCCAGCACCAGCACCTCGCGATGGCTCGAACCGAGGGCGGCAAAGGCCCGTTTGAATGCGATGACTTCGATCCTGCTTTCCTGCTCCGGTGCCACCCAGGCAAGGGCTTCGAGGTTGTCGGTGCCGATTTCGGAGGTGACGTATTTCCGGGCGCGCAGGCTGAAGAAGCGATTGCGGAGAATCGTGAACAGCCAGCCGCGCAGGTTGCTTCCCTCCTCGAACTGGTCCTGGGCCTGGAGGGCATTGACCAGCGTATCCTGCACGAGATCGTCGGCCAGCGCATTGTTTCCCGAAACGAGGCTTCTGGCGAACGCGCGCAAGTCCGGCATCAATGCGACGACATCATCGCGACAAACCGACATGACATTCCCCCAAACGACATTTATTTCACATATGCACAATACTCTGAACTGGTAATACCAATCTGCAAATATCTTTTTGTGACAAAAGGTGCGACATTCAGGTTGCAGACCCGATATGGGTAATCTGTCCTGTTCACGTCCACTTCGGGGGAGAAATGTTTCGGCCCGACCTGTCAGCAGTCCGGTTTTTCCCGCTGGCCGTAATGTCCTTTGCCGTGGCAGCACGTGTCGTCATCGCGCGATGGAAAGGCATCGACAAGTTTCTGCAGCCGTTCGGGGAGGGGGTCCCTTTCGCCGGGACCATGCAGTGTGCGGAACTGCCGCGTCAGCCACCGGTCGAAAAGACAGTCGCTGTCCGGTAGGTCGTTTGGATTGAGACGGGGTGAGAACCGTGCCTTGTGCATCGCCGTCTGGTTGTCCCTCGGATATCGGATCCGTGTGTCCCGCATGGTTGAAGATCTGGACGAGGTACGTTCCCTGCTTAACGGTTTAAATTGGGGACGGTTCCTCCACTGACAACGCTTTTTGCAGTCATGTCAGCGCATTGGTCAAGGAAACAATCCACCTGCGGGAAGGTCGTTCATACAGGTATTTCACGCAAGTGGTCCGGCCTTTCCTCCGCTCCGGGTCCAGAAGACATTGTTTCCGTCATTCATAAAAGGAATAATTTCCTTTACATTCCATGTTACCCATGGCAGAATCGAAGGCATGTCGACCAACCCCACACCTGCAGATTCCATGACGCGTCCGTTGAGGCTGGCGCGGCGGATCTCGCGTTGGGGGTTGGCACGACTGTTGCGGTTCGCCTGGCTGCGGGCCACCGGGCGGCAGGCGGAACCGGAGGTGGCGGGCTGTCGCGACATGGACCCGCCCGGCGATGACCGGCTCCTCCCGGAGACCGTCCGGACACTGATCATGGCGCTCGAATGCCTCGCCGCCGATGGCCGCGACGGGCTGCGCGCCTTCCTCGCCGACCGGGCGCGCCCGTGGTTTGCCGAACTGTGCCAGCACCTGTTCCACTTCGCCGGCGAGGACAACCGTGACGAGCTGGAATGGCTGCGCTGGGCAACCCAGAAGCGCGGCTATCGCCCGCTGGAGGCCCTGCTGGACAGCGTGCTGCGGCGGATGGATCAACCTGCGCGATCGCGTTCCCGCACCGGGGAACATCCCGTGCCGTCAACCGAACGCATCCGCGAACTGCGGCAGGACCCGGAGCACCAGACGGCGCTGCAACGTGCCCGCGGCCGCCGCCGTCTCCTGTGCAGGCTGACCGGCCACATTCACGCCCTGCTGCTGGCCGCCGGCACGGCACTGTCGGCGGAACGCGACGCGGCGAAAGCAGCCCACGCCCCGGCGGCCGGGACGGTTCCCGCACCGCCGGACAATTCCACAGCCGACGGCACGTCCTTTCTTCGCGACGCCCCCGCCTGACCGGCCGAACCGGCCCCGATCCCTAAAATTCGACGAAAATCGAAGGTATTTCGCGCCCCTCTATTCGCGCGGGTCGAGGGCGTCGCGGAGCCCGTCGCCAAGGAGATTGAAGCCGAGGACGACGAGAAAGATGGCGAGACCGGGCCAGAGCGCCATCCACGGCGCCTGGTCGAGGAAGTTCTTCGCCGTGTTGAGCATGGAGCCCCACGAGGGTGCCGGCGGCTGCTGTCCGAGACCGAGAAAGGAGAGGGAAGCCTCGGCGATGATGGCCGTGGCAATCGTGAGCGTGGCCTGGACCAGCAGGGGCGGGACGATGTTCGGCAGGATGTAGCGGGCGACGATGGCGCCGTGGCCCAGGCCGATGGCATGGGCGCTCTCGACATAGTCCTCGGTCATCACCGACATGGTCTGGCCGCGGGCGATGCGGATGAAGATCGGCATGGCCGAGAGACCGATGGCGAGCATGGCATTCATCAGCGAGGGACCGAGGAACGCGGCAAGGGCAATGGCAAGGATGAGGAAGGGGGCGGCCAGCAGGGCCTCGGTGACACGGCTTATGGCCATGTCGGTCCAGCCGCGCAGATAGCCCGCCAGCACGCCGAACGGCACGCCCAGGATCATGGCGATCGCCACCGAAACGACACCGGCGAGCAATGACGCGCGGGCCCCCCAGATCATGCGCGAGAGGATGTCGCGGCCGATCTCGTCCGTCCCGAGGAGGTGAACGGCATCCGGCGCCTTGCGCACCGCGCCCCAGTCGGTCGCCGTCGGGTCCGCCACGGGCAGGACCGGGGCGAGGACGGCCACGGCGACGAAGAACAGGACGAGCAGGGCACCGAGGATGGCCGAGGGGTTGTGCTTGAACTTGCGCCAGACACGATTGGGCTGGCGCGGTTCGGCCTGGTCGGTGGCGGTGGCGGCGGCGTTCATCCATCCTCCATGCGCGGGTTGAGCAGGCGGTAGATGGCATCGGCGAGGATGTTGAGCAGGATGAAGGCGATGCCGGTGCAAAGGACGATGCCCTGGACGACGGCATAGTCGCGGGTGAAGACGGCATCGACGACCAGCTTGCCGAAGCCGGGAATGGTGAAGATCTGCTCGGTGAGCACCGCGCCGCCGAGCAGTTCGCCGAACAGCAGCGTGGTGATGGTGACGATGGGGACCAGCGCGTTGCGCAGCGCATGCTTGATGACGACCACGTTCTCCCCCAGCCCCTTGGCCCGTGCGGTGCGGATGTAGTCCGAGCGCAGGACGCCCAGCATCGCCGAACGGGTGTGGCGCATCAGCGTGGCGGCGAGCCCGGTACCGAGCACGAAGGCGGGCATCAGCATGGTCTCGATCGAGCGCAGGGGATCCTCGGCGAACGAGGTATAGCCCGAGGCCGGCAGCCAGCCGAGGCGGACGGAGACCAGCAGGATGAGCATGATGCCCAGCCAGAAATTGGGCACCGACAGGCCGGAAAGGGCCACGACGTTGGCAAGCCAGTCGACCCAGGTTCCCTTGCGGTAGGCCGAGACGATGCCGGCGGGAATGCCGATGGCCAGGGCTATGACCAGCGCCATGACCGCCAGCTGCACGGTGACGGGCAGCTTCTGGCCGATCAGCTCGCCGACCGGCTGGCGGGTGCGCAGCGACACCCCCAGATCGCCCTGCACGGCATTGCCGATCCAGTGGACATACTGGACCGGGATCGGATCGTTCAGGCGGTACTTTTCCCGCAGGAAATCGAGGGTGGCCGGGTCGCGCTCCTCGCCGGCCATCGCCAGCACGGGATCGCCCGGCAGCAGCTTCTGGAGGCCGAAGACGAAGACCGAGATCAGCAGGATGGTCGGAATCGCGACCAGCAGGCGGCGGACAAGGAAACCGGTCATGGCATGGCGGCCCGGCGCGGTATCGCCCGCCGGGCCCCGTCATTCCGTCGCATCAGCCGGAGAAGCTGACGTTTTCGAGGCGGATCATGCCGTCGGGATAGGGCACGAACCCGTCGATCCTGCCGTTCAGCGCCCAGATCCATACCGGATGGTAGAGATAGATGATCGGCAGGTCCGAATCGAGGATCGCGCGGGCGGCGTCATAGCTGGCCTTGCGCTTGTCCATGTCATTGGTGGCGCGGGCCTCGTCGAGCAGCCTGTCGATCTCGGGATTGCAGTACTTGCTGTCGTTGATGCCGCCCTTGCAGGTCAGGAACTGGTGGATGTTGCCGTCGGGGTCCACCCGGCCGGACCAGCCCACCTGGCTGGCGGTATAATCGCCCGCTGTCTGGTCCTTGAGCAGGGTGGCGAATTCCTTGGCAACCAGTTCGATGGTGATGCCGGCTTCGGACGCCATGGCCTGCACGACCTGCGTGAGCTGCATCTGCACCGGATTGTTGGTCACCTGCACCTCGATCTTCAGGCCGTCGGGATAGCCCGCCTCGGCGAGAAGCGCCCTGGCCTTCGCGACATCGCGTGCGGGCACGGGAAACTTCTGGTCATACCAGGGCGAGGTCGGTGCGAAGGGCTGGTTGCCGGCGGCGAAGGCACCGTTGAAAACGACCTGGTTGATGACATTGCGGTCCACCGCCAGCGACAGGGCCTGGCGGATGCGGGGGTCCTTGCCGATGGGCGTGTCGGCGCGCGGGCCGTTGGCGACATTGACGGTGATGCCCTGGTAGCCCAGCGACACCGCCTGCTCCACGGCGAGCGCACTGTCGTCCTTCACCGACTGGAGGTCGGTCGCCGCCAGCCGCTCGATCATGTCCAGATCGCCGGCGCGCAGATTGGCGAGACGCACCGTGGTATCGGGAATGGGCAGGAAGGTCACGGTATCGAAATGGAAGGCGTCGGCGTTCCAGTAACCGTCGAACTTCTCCAGGACGATGCGATCCTGCTGGATGCGCTCCTTGAACCTGTAGGGCCCCGAGCAGACCGGCTTGAGCCCGAAATCGGCACCCGCCTCGCTGGCGGCCTTCGGGGCGATCATCATGCCCGCCCGGTCGGCAAGCTGGGCCAGCAGGGTGGCGTCCGGTGCGCTCAGGTTGAAACGGATGGTGCGGTCGTCGATGACCTCGGTCGATTCGATCGACGCGACCTCCGACTTGCGGCGGCTTTCGTCGAGAGTCTTCGAACGGTCGATATTGGCCGCGACGGCAGCGGCATCGAACGGTTCGCCGTCGTGGAAGGTGACGCCCTCGCGCAGCTTCATGGTGAGCTGCCTGCCATCCTCCGACCATTCCCATTCGGTCGCCAGTTGCGGGATGATCTCGAGGTCGGGAGTGATGTCCACGAGCTTGTCGCACAGCGAGGTGTAGACGATGCGGCCGACGAATGTCCGCGACTGGTCGGGATCAAGGATGTCCGCATCGTCCTGAAGGCCGATGCGCAGGTCGGCGGCCTGCACGGCGGTGGCCGAGAGTCCCAGGACGAGGGCCAGCGGGAGCTTCCGTTTCAGCGTCATGAGCGATGTTCCCTTCCTGTCATGACCGGCACTTCGCGTGCCCGGCGATAGAGTTCGAAACGCCTCGCGGCGGCAGTCGCGGGCGGCCTCCCGCCCCCATCGGCACCGCGCAGCGACAGCTCGCGGGCACGATGGCAGGCGACGGCACGGTTCCCCCCGCCATCCTCCGTCGCTTCAAGAGCCGGTGCGTCGGCCGAACATGCGGCGACCGCGTGGGGGCAGCGCGTGTGGAACCGGCAGCCGGAAGGTGGCGAGAGCGGATTGGGCGGATCGCCTTCGAGCGGTTGCGCGGGCATCCGGCCATCCATCGGAATGGCGGCGAGCAGGGCTGCGGTATAGGGATGCCGCGGACTGGCGAAGAGTTCGCGCACTGGCGCCAGCTCGACGATCTGTCCCAGATACATCACCGCGACCCTGTCGGCCATGTGATGAATGACGGTCAGGTCATGGGAAATGACGACCAGCGTCAGGCCGAACTCGGTCTTCAGTTCTTCGAGCAGGTTGATCACCTGCGCCTGGATCGACACGTCGAGCGCGGATACCGGCTCGTCGCCGACGATGACGGAGGGGCCGGTGGCCAGCGCGCGGGCAATGCCGATGCGCTGCCGCTGCCCGCCCGAGAATTCGTGCGGATACCGGCTGGCATGTTCGGGCCGCAGGCCGACGCGGGCCATGAGTTCGGCGACCTTGCGTCGTCGTCCGGTGGCATCGCCGATGTCATGCGCGGCGAGCGGCTCCCCGATCAGGGCACCAGCGGTCATGCGTGGATTGAGCGAGGAGAACGGGTCCTGGAACACGAACTGCATGTCGCGGCGCAACCGCTTGCGTTCGGCCGGATCGAGGGTGGTCAGATCCCGTCCGCGAAAGCTGACCGAGCCGGCGCTGGCGGGCATGAGTCCGGCCAGGACCCGTGCCAGCGTGGACTTGCCGCAACCCGATTCGCCGACGATGGCGAAGGTCTCGCCTTCCTCGATGGCAAGGTCGATGCCGTCGACGGCCCGGACGGGGGACGAGCGGCCGAACCACGACGATCTGCCGCCGAAGTGGCGCTGCAATCCATGGGCCTCGATCACGGCGGCCATCACGCGACCTTTTCCTCAAGCGGTACGTAGTGACAGGCGGCGGCATGGCCGTCGCCGAGTGGGGCGAGCGCCGGGACCGCGACGCAAGGCGGCCCCCGGAACGGGCAGCGGTCGGCAAAGCGGCAGCCGTCGGGGAGCCGTTCGGGCGAGGGCACGATGCCGGGGATCGTGAGCAACGGCCCGCGCCGGGCGTCCAGCGTCGGCAGCGAGCCCATGAGCCCCAGCGTGTAGGGGTGCTGCGGGTCGTCGAAGATGTTCCTGGCCGGGCCGGATTCGACGATCCTGCCGGCATACATCACGGCCACCTCGTCGGCCATCTGGGCGACGACGCCGAGATCGTGGGTGATGAGCAGGAGAGCCGCTCCCGTTTCGGACTGGAGGTTGCGGATCAGATCGAGGATCTGCGCCTGGATGGTGACATCGAGGGCGGTGGTCGGTTCGTCGGCGATCAGCAGGGCCGGATCGTTGGCGAGCGCCATGGCGATCATCACCCTCTGGCGCATGCCGCCCGAAAGCTGGTGCGGATAGTCGTCAAGGCGTCGGGCGGCGGCGGGAATGCGGACCTGTTCCAGCCGGTCGAGCGCGCGCCTTCTCGCGGCCGCCCGGTCCAGTCCCTGATGCCTGCGGATGCTCTCGGCGATCTGCTCGCCGATCCGGATGGCCGGATTGAGCGAGGTCATCGGCTCCTGGAAGATCATCGCGATCCTGCCGCCGCGCAGGTCCTGCAAGGCCGCGAGATCGAGGTCGAAAAGGTCGCGGCCCTCGAACAGGGCCCGGCCGGCGCGCCTTTCCGTCGGCGGCGAGGCGAGAAGGCCCATGAGCGCGAGGGCGGTGAGCGACTTGCCGCAGCCGGACTCGCCCACGAGGCAGAGCGTGCGTCCGCGTTCCATCGCGAAACCGACGCCATCGACGAGCGGCTGCCGCAATCCGCGAAAGCCGATGGTGAGGTTCTCGACGGTGAGCAGGGCTTCGGCGGTCATCGCAACGTGTCCACGAAGGGTGCCCCGATGATGTCGTCCAGCCTTTCGGCAAGGCTGCTCAGGTGAGCGCGCATGGCGCGGCGTGCGGCATCGGCATCGCGCATGGCGATGGCGTCGATGATTTCCCGGTGCTGGCGGCCGGAAAGGGCCCGGCTCTCGGCGTTGCGGGCCTGTTCGCGGAGGTCGCGCCACTCGTCCTGCTGCCGGATCTCGTCCACCAGGGCAAAGCTGGCCAGCAGCAGGGGATTGCCGGCCGCCCAGGCAATCAGGCGATGCAATGCGCTGTCCCACAGTTCGGCCGCATCGGGATCGCGGGTGGCATCGATGCGCTTGGCGAGATAGCGCATGCGGACGATATCCGCCGGCTCGGCGGACCGGCAGCAGAGGGCGGCCAGCTCCGGTTCGATGGCGAGGCGGGCCGTCATGATGTCGGCGGGCCCCGTCGCAGCGGCGATCTCGGCGACGGGCGGTTCGGCGGGATAGGGCATCACGCCGATGAAGGTCCCCTTGCCCTGATGACGCCAGACCTGGCCTTCGGCTTCGAGGACATCCAGCGCGCGACGCAGGGAACGCCTGCCGACCTCGAATTGCTCGGCCATTTCCCGCTCGGGGGGAAGCCGGTCTCCAGGTACACGGCCATCCTGAGCCAGCCATTGGCGCAGCGCTGCCAGGGCAATGCTCGAATTGTTGCGGTTATGGCCGACCATCGACATGAACTGCGGCGATCCTCCCATACGGGACCATTCCTGAATTGGTACCGCCATAACGCCATCGACCGGACTTGGCAAGCCGTGGCTTGTCTCATCGCAGGGCCTGGCAAGCCGTGGCTTGCCTCATCGCAGGGGAGGATGCGTCGCATGGGGCGGTCCTGTTTCCGTTATTGAGTGCAATGCGCGCATCCCGGGTACAGAATGGCGTCAAGATCACGCATGCGATATTGCGGTGAAGTGCGGAATTTCTGCTCCGGAGACGCCTGTCCCAAGGGAATTTGAAGGTTTTGGCCAGGTTTTTCCAATCGCCCCTTGCGTCTGGCACGCCTCTTGCTTTTTTGGTTTTCGCAGGTCGTGTGCCATGCAGGAGGCAGCCTGGCTCCGCGGCCGGGTTCCGGCGACAGCCGTGATGTTGCCGACGGTGTCGCGGCCGCGGAACGATGCAGGCCATGTAACATGAGGGAGAGAGACGATGAGAAGGCTTTCGACATCCTTGCTGGCGCTGGCCGTCATGGCCGGTGCGGCGGCCGGCGACCTTCATGCCAGCGAGATCAAGGTTGGCTTTACCCTCGATGCGCTGACGCTCGACCCCGCCAACCATCGCAAGCGCGAGACCGAGACCATCCTGCGCAACATGTATGACGGCGTCGTGACCCGCGATGCGAACATGCAGGTCGTGCCGCAGCTCGCCGAAAGCTTCACGCAGGTCGATCCCACCACCTGGGAGGCGAAGCTGCGCTCCGGCGTGACCTTCCACGACGGTTCTCCGCTCACGGCCGGTGATGTCGCCTTCACCTTCCATCGGCTGATCGACGAGAATGCGATGGATGGCCAGACGAGCCCGCGCAAGGGCCTGCTCGGCCCGCTGGTCGATGTCGAGGCAGTCGACGATTCGACCGTCCGCTTCAGGCTGTCCGAGCCGTGGCCGATCCTGCCGGCCATGCTGCCGTTTCAGGAGGTCGTCTCCAAAAGTTTCACCGAGGCTGCCGGTCCGGGCGGGCTCGCGGAAAGGGAAAACGGCACCGGGCCGTTCAGGCTCGCGGAGTGGCGCAAGGGCGAGGCGGTCATCATGGACCGTTACGACGACTATTACGGCGGTTCCACCGAGATCCCGCCCGTGGGTCCGGCCTGCGTCGAGCGGGCGATCTTCCAGATCATTCCCGAAAGCTCCTCGCGCGTGGCAGCACTCCTGGCCGGCGATGTCGACATCATCAACGAGCTGCCGCCGTCGGACATTGCCACGGTCGAGAACAGTGACAATGCGAAGGTGATGACCGTCAACGGAACGCGCAGTTTCTACATCGCCCTCAACATGGAAAAGCCGCCCTTCGACAATGTGAAGGTGCGCGAGGCACTGGCCCATGCCATCGACAAGCAACTGGTGATCGACAAGATCCTCAACGGCCTGGCGGTGCCGATCGAGGGCATCCTCAGCCCCGATGCCTTCGCCTTCGATCCCGCGCTGGCGGGACATCCCTACGACCCGGACAAGACCGCTTCGCTGCTCGAAGAGGCGGGGCTGGGTGACGGTATCGACGTGACCATGGACGTGGAGGGCGCCTTCAAGGACATTGCCGAGGCCGTCGCATCGCTGCTCACCAAGGCCGGCATCCGCACCACCGTGCAGGTGGGCGAGGGGTCGCAGCTGGTCGACAAGTGGCGGACCGAGGGTGCCAAGGTGCGCGAAGGCGACATGTGGTTCACCTCGTGGGGGAACGGTACGCTCGATCCCTACGATATCTTCAACCCGGTATTGATGACGGATGCGCGCGGCAATTCGAGCGGATATGCCAATCCCGAACTGGACGGGCTGTTGACGGCCGCCTCGACGGAAACCGATGCCGACAAACGCATGCAGCTCTACATTCAGGCGCAGGATCTGGTGCAAAAGGACGTGCCGATGGTCTTCCTGTGGGTTCCGCAGGATGTCTACGGCGTCTCGAAGAGGGTTAGCGGATGGCAGCCCAGCGCGGACAGCCGCATCAACCTGCATGATGCCTGTGTCGACGGCTGAGGGCCGCTGACGTGAGACCTGCGAGGCTCGCCGAACGTCTGGTGCAGCTCGTGCCGGTATTGCTGGGCGTGAGTTTCATCGTCTTCGTGATGATGGCGCTCACGCCGGGCGATCCGGTGGACATCATGCTCGGCGACCAGCAGGTCACGGCGGAGGAGGAGGCGGGCATCCGTCACGACATGGGTCTCGACCGTCCGGCCCATGAACGCTTTTTCGTTTTCATCGGCAATGTCGCAACGGGCGATTTCGGCCAGAGCTTCTTCCATCGGCGGCCGGTGGCCGATGTCATCGCCGAAAGGCTGCCGGCCACCATCGAACTGACCCTGGCCAGTCTCATCCTGGCGCTGGCCATATCGATCCCGCTGGGTGTGCTGGCAGCCCTCTACCGCAACCGGTTCATTGATCGCCTGGCGACAGTTTCATCGTTGCTGGGTGTCTCCCTTCCCGGATTCTGGTTCGGCATCCTGCTGCTGATGCTGTTCTCGGTGAACCTGCACTGGCTTCCGGTATCAGGCCGGGTGGGCTTTTCCAGCGAACTTCCCGATATTACCGGGCTGTTGCTGGTCGACAGCCTGATCACCGGCAACTTCGCCCTGTTCGGTGAGGCGCTCTCGCATATCATCCTGCCCGCGGTCACGCTGGCCCTGCCCATGGCCGCCATCCTGACCCGCGTCACCCGGGCCTCGATGCTCGAAGTCCTGCGACAGGACTACATCACCTTCGCCCGTGCGCGCGGCTTGTCACAGCGCCGCGTGCTGTTCAGGCTGGCCCTCAAGAATGCGCTCATTCCCACCGTCACGGTGGCTGCCATCGAGACGGGTTCGCTGCTGGGCGGCAACATGGTCGTGGAAACGGTGTTCGGCTGGCCCGGCCTGGGGAGGCTGGTGGTGGAGAGCATCTTCGTGCGCAACTATCCGCTGGTTCAGGCGGCGGTCCTGCTCTACGCGGTAACCTATGTGATGCTCAATCTGGTCGCCGACATCCTCTACACGTGGCTCAATCCGAGGGTCGGGCTATGAGCGCGGTCGCCGACGCGGCCCTGCCCGTCACCGAAACCCCGCTGCGGCGGTCGCTGGCCATCTTTGCCGAAAACCGTCTGGCCGTTGCGGCGACGCTGGTGGTTCTCCTGGTGTTGCTGGCGGCCGTCCTCGCACCGTGGCTGGCGCCGCACGATCCCTACGAGACGGACCTGTTCCGCCGCCTCCAGCCTCCGTTCTGGGTGGCAGGAGGCGAGATGGCCTTCCCGCTCGGATGTGATGCGCTTGGCAGGGATATCCTTTCGAGGATCATCTACGGCGCGCGAATTTCCATCTTCATCGGTGCGGCGGTCATCCTCGTGGCAACGACGATCGGCATCGTCGCCGGTCTGGCGGCCGGCTATCTGCGCGGCTGGCCGGACATCCTGATCTCGCGGCTCGTCGATATCCTCCTCGGTTTCCCCTATCTGATCTTTGCCATAGGGCTCATGGCCATGATGGGGCCGGGGTTGCAGAACATCATCCTTGCGCTCGCCTACAAGGAATGGGTCATCCCGTGCCGGGTGGTGCGCGGGGAAACGCTGTCGGTGCGCGAACTCGAATATGTCGAGGCGGCGCGGGCGGCCGGCGCCTCCAGCCTGCAGGTCATGCGGTACGAGATCCTCCCCAACATCCTTTCGCCGGTGCTGGTGGTGGCAACCATCCGCATGGCCCATGTCATCATCCTCGAAGCCAGTCTTTCGTTCCTGGGCCTTGGCGTGCAGCCGCCCATGGCGAGCTGGGGGTCGATGGTTGCCGACGGGCGGCAGTTCATGCTCCAGGCGTGGTGGGTCAGCACGTTCCCCGGACTGGCCATCCTCATTCTCGTCCTTGCCATCAATGTCGCCAGCCAGGGATTGCGCGACGCCTTCGATCCCAAGCTCCATGACTGATGCCCTGCTCGAAGTCCGCGGCCTGCGAACGGTCTTTGCCACCCGGCATGGCGACCTTGTCGCCGTGGACGGTGTCGATTTCGCGGTGAATGCCGGCGAATGCGTCGGCGTGGTCGGCGAAAGCGGTTCCGGCAAGAGCGTGACATTCCAGAGCGTCATGGGACTGGTACGTCCGCCCGGCCGGATCGACCGCGGCAGCGTGCGGCTGGAAGGTCGCGAACTGGTCGGTCTCGACGACCGGGCCTGGCGGCGGATTCGCGGGCGGCAGATGGCGATGACCCTTCAGGATGCCCTGACCTCGCTCAACCCGGCCTTCACGATCGGCGAGCAGATCGCCGAGACCCTCGGGGCACACGGTATGGCCCTCGGCCGGCGCGCGACGCGCGAGCGTTCCCTCGAACTGCTGCGTCTGGTGGGTATCCCTGCACCGGAGACCCGGTTGCGTGACTATCCGCACCAGTTTTCGGGTGGCATGCGCCAGCGGATCATGATCGCCATCGCGCTGGCGTGCGAACCGAAACTGCTGATCGCCGACGAACCGACAACGGCGCTGGATGTCACCATCCAGGCCCAGGTGCTGGAACTGCTCGACCGGCTGCGTCGCGAGCTCGGCATGGCCGTGGTGATCATTACCCACGATCTGGGCGTTGTTGCGGAATATTGCGACCGGGTGATGGTGATGTATGCAGGGCAGATCGTCGAGCGGGCGGCGACACGCGAGCTCATCGATCAGCCGCTGCATCCCTATGCCGTCGGCCTGCTGGCCTCGATTCCCGATCTCGATCATCTGGACAAGGCGATTTCCCCCATTCCGGGACAGCCGCCCGATCTGGCACGCCTGCCTGCCGGATGCCGCTTTGCCCCGCGCTGCATGCAGGCGCACGGGCGCTGCATGCAGCCGGTGATGCTGGAGGATCGGGCGCCGGGCAGGGCGGTGCGCTGCGTGCTTGGAAGTTCCTCATGAGCGAGACCTTTCTGCGTGTGAGAGGATTGACCAAGCATTACGAGATCGGTGGCAGCATGTTCGGCAGGCTCATCGGGCGCCCGGGGCATGCGGTTCGGGCCGTGGATGGCGTAGACCTGAGCATGGCCCGCGGAGAGACGCTGGGCCTGATCGGCGAGAGCGGGTGCGGGAAGTCGACGCTGGGGCGGACCCTGCTGCGGCTGCTGGAGCCCACGGGTGGAACGGTGGAGCTCGACGGTGAGGACGTCACCGGGGCCGATGCGTCGCAGCTCAAGGCGTTGCGACGGCGCATGCAGATCATTTTCCAGGATCCCTATGCCTCGCTGAACCCGCGGCAGAACGTCTTTTCCATCATCGCCCGTCCCTTGAAGCTGCATGGCGAGCGCGATGCTGACGTCATCCGGCGCAAGGTTGTCGCGATCGCGGGTCGGGTCGGCCTGTCGCACGAGATGCTCCAGCGTTTCCCCCATCAGTTCTCCGGTGGACAGCGTCAGCGCATCGGCATTGCGCGTGCCCTCGTGCTGGAACCGGACCTTGTCGTCTGCGACGAGCCGGTGTCGGCGCTGGATGTCTCCATTCAGGCCCAGGTGATCGAACTGCTGGCCGAACTGCGCCGGGAATTGTCGCTGACCTACCTGTTCGTCAGTCATGACATCGCCGTCATCGGCTATGTCAGCGATCGTGTGGCGGTCATGTATCTGGGCGAGATCGTCGAGACCGGTCCCGCCAGACGGGTCATCGCCCAGCCCAGCCATCCCTATACGCAGGCACTCATTTCCGCGGCACCGAAGACCCATGCCGGATCGTCGGCGCGCATCAGGCTCGACGGCGATCCGCCCTCGCCGATCGACCCGCCCGCCGGCTGCCGGTTTCACACCCGCTGCCCGCATGCCATGCCCGTCTGTCGTCAAAAATCGCCCGACGCGGTCATGCTGGAAGGCGATGTCAGCGTACGTTGCCATCTGCATGGCAATGAAGGTCGCGCATGAGGAACTTTCTCCATCTTCGCGGCGACGCCCATGTCCGGGGCCGTGGACAGGCCGCCCTGCGACCGGACGCGGCTGCTGCGGTGCGTGACGCACTGGCGGCCCGGCTGGAGACGATCCGGATCGATCGGGATTTCATCGACAGGCAGCATGCCTTCGCACAGGCTCATTGTGCCGGCGACATGGCGGAGATCGACGGCATTGCCCAGGGCTATGCGGTCGATCCGCTGGATCTTTTCATCTATCTTCATGCGGGGATACTCGGCGATCTCGGGGCATATCAGGGGGATGGCTGCTCGGTTCTGGCCATGCCGCATCCGCAGGGCGGAGCCCGGATCGCCAAGAACCGAGATTTCCGTGGCGATCATGCGCCCCTGCAGATGGTGGCCCTGCACGAGGGACCCGACATGCCGCATGCCTGGCTGTCGCTGGGTTCGCTCGGCGCGCCGGGTGCGTATTCAAGCGGGATCAACGATGCCGGGCTCGCGGTGGCCGATACCCAGACATCCGTGCGCAATCATGCACCGGGCTGGCTCCGCTATTTCGTCATGACCCGGATTCTCTCCGTTTGCGCCGATGTGAAGGCAGCCGTGGCGATGTTGCGGGAGCTTCGTCATGTCGGTGGCGGTTGCCTGGTCCTTGCCGACCGGCAGGGAGTCACGGCCGCCGTCGAGCTCGCCTGCAACGGTATCGCGGTCGAATGGGGTGACAGGAGTGTCGCCCGGACGAACCACTTCGTCCAGCTCGCCGACGAGAACCTTGTCCGGTCCGGCGACTGCATGCAAGCAAGCTCGCAGGAGCGCCTGGAGCGTCTGCGGGCGGCGCTGGAAAGCGGCATGGGGTGCAATCCGCAGGCATTGATGGCGAGCCACGGCGGAGACGGCCGGCCGGCCCTGTGCCGCCATGGCGAGGACGATGACGCGCGCACATTGTCCCTGGCCTGCCTTGAGACCGGCGCACCGGCGCTTTCGGTCGCTTTCGGCCCGCCCTGCATGCAGCCATTGCAGAGGTTCGCCTTTGCAACACTGGCGAATGGCGACGGGGCCGGCCGTTGAGCGCACTCGACCGGATTCATGGCAACAGCTGCGAGATCGAGGCCATGCGGGCGCTGGTGCGCAAGATCGCCACGAGCCCGGCCCGCTGCGTTCTCATCTACGGCGAGACCGGAACCGGCAAGGGGCTGGTCGCCCGGGCCCTGCACGAATTGTCCTCGCGCGCACCCTTCGAGTTCGTCGACATCAATTGTGCCGCCATTCCGGCGAGCCTGCTCGAATCGGAACTCTTCGGGCACGAGCGCGGCGCATTCACCGGGGCCGTCGGACGACGTGTCGGTCTGATCGAGGTTGCCGACAAGGGAACGCTGTTTCTCGATGAAGTCCGGGAACTCGACAGCGTTCTCCAGGCCAAACTGTTGACGCTGCTCGATACGGCCCGCTTCCGCCGCATCGGCGCGGAGCAGTCCATCGGCACCGATGTCCGCTTTGTCGCGGCCACCAACCGGATCCTGTTCGGCGAGGTCAAGGCAGGACATTTCCGCGAGGATCTCTACTACCGCCTGCAAGTCATCAGCATCAACCTGCCACCGCTGCGTGAGCGTGGCGACGACGTGCTGCTGCTGGCGGAACATTTCATCGAACGCTTTTCGCGGATCTATGGCCGCACCATCAAGGGCATGGAACCGTCGGTCGTCGAGGTTTTCCGATATCATCGGTGGCCGGGGAATGTTCGCGAACTCGAGAATCTCATCGAACGCATCATTGCGCTCGAAGAAGATGATTGCATCCTCGCCAGTCATATCCCGCCGCGGATCATGCGCGAAGTCGAGGGTTCGTGCCCGCGGGGAGGCATCGACGACGGCTCGTCTCATGGCGATTTCCATGTCCGCACCGAGGTCTTCCAGCGCCGCCTGATCGCCGATGCCCTCAAGGCCGCCAACGGTCGGTCGGGAGAAGCGGCCAGACGCCTCGGCCTTTCGCGTCATGCCCTCCGCCACCAGATGCGGAAGCTGCGATTGCTCGACCCATGAAGAAAACCGCCTATCGGGAATGAGAGAAACATGAGCCTTGTCAAGATCATCTGCCCCAATGGCCATCTGGGCTTCGCGCCGCTCAAGCCTGAAAGCTTCCATATCGGTGTCGACGCGGGCCCCGATTTCATTGCCGCCGATAGCGGCAGCGATGACGTGGGTCCGGTACCACTCGGTTCGGACACCTGCGCCAGTCCGAAGGCGTGGCAGACCCGCGATCTTGAGGACATGCTGCTGGCGTCCAGGAGGATCGGGGTACCGATGATCATCGGCTCCGCCGGCGATACCGGCACCGACAGCCGTGTCGACATGTATTGCGATATCATTCGCGATCTCGCGCGCAAGCATGGTCTTGCCCCCTTCAGACTCGGCCATTTCTACAGCGGGGTCGACAGGGAGAGGGTCCGTGCTGCCATCCGCTCGCAGGAGCCTGTGGAGGGACTGGACGGGCGCGATGCGCTGAGCGAAGCGGAACTGGACGCGACCGATCGCATCGTCGCGGTGGCAGGTGTCCATCCCTATCTCGATCTGCTGCGCAAGGGAGCCGATGTCATCATTGGCGGGCGGTCGTCGGATTGCGTGGTCTTTGCCGCACCGGCAATCTTCAGGGGAGCTGCGGAGGCGGATGCCTACTTCCTGGGCAAGGCGCTGGAATGTGCCTCCTTCTGTGCGGAGCCCTATGGAGCCAAGGAAACCGTCATGGGCGAGGTGCGGTCCGATGGCGTTCACATCACCGCGATGCACCCGGACCAACGCTGCACGATAGCTTCGGTGGCCGGTCACGCGATGTATGAGCGCTCGAACCCGTTCCTCGAACATGTGGCCGGCGGCGTGCTGGACATGAGCCGGTGCCATTACGAACAAGTCTCCGAAAAGACGACCCGCGTGACCGGACAGGTGTTCCATCATGCCGACCGGGTGCGGGTCAAGCTGGAGGGATCGGGCAAGGTGGGCGAGCGCTATATCGGACTGGTGGGGATCCGCGATCCCTACACGATCGCCCATGTCGACGAGGTGATCGGCTGGGCCAGACACCAGGTCGAGGAGCGCTTCGGCACCGCGGGCTACGAGCTGCATTACACGGTCTATGGCCGCAACGGCGTGATGGGGACGATGGAGCCGGTCAGGACGCCGGCCCACGAGCTGTGCATACTCGTCCAGGGTGTCGCTCCGACATCCGAGATGGCCGAAGAGGTGACGATGACCGGAACCCGGCAGATGTTCTATGCCCGGCTGCCCGACGTGAAGGGCACGGCGGGGTCCGTCGCGTTCCCGCTCGACGAGGTGGTGCGGGCCAGCGCCGGCTATCGCTGGACCCTGAACCACACCATCGCCGTAGATGATCCCATGGAACTCTTCCCGACCCACATCACCACGATCGGCGGCTGACAATGACCAGGCACTATCTCAAGGATCTCGCAAAGACCGTGCGCAGCAAGAATGCGGGCGTCGACAAGATCACCTTCGATATCATCTTCACCGACCGCGATATCTACGAGAAGGTGCGCGACAGCGGCAGCCTGACGCGCGAAAGGGTCGAGCGGCTGTTCGGCGTGCCACCGGAGCAGATCACGGATTTCGTCACCTTCGATCCGGCCATGGCGATCAAGTTCACGATTCGCCGCGAGCGCCCGTCAGGCAGCCCCGGTGACGCCGACATCTTCGGTGCGCAGCAATACCCGCCCCTGCTCGACCTCGAAATCGACCTCGACCCGGAACATGATGCAGGCTGAAGCGGCTCGTGAAGTCATCGGGTGGCGGGCTGGTTCCATATGCCCGTGTCCAGGAACGTCTCGATCATCGCCTTCCAGGGGGCGAGGTCGAGGCCGTTGGCGTCCAGCCAGTCCGGATTGAAATAGGTGGAGCCGTAGCGGTCGCCGCTGTCGCAGATGAGCGACACGAGCGAGCCCGGGCGGCCGTCGCGCAGCATGTTCGCGGCGATCCACAACATGCCGAAGAAATTTGTCCCGGTGGAACCGCCGACCCTGCGGAACAATCGCTCCGAAAGGATGTGTGCCGCAGCCAGAGAAGCCGCGTCGGGCACCCGGATCATGTGGTCGATGACTTCGGGGATGAAGGAAGGCTCGACCCGCGGACGGCCTATCCCCTCGATGCGCGATGGCAGGGCACAGGTCAGCGACCGGTCGCGTCGACACCAGCTTTCGTAGAAGGTCGAGTTCTCGACGTCGACAACGCAGAGCCGGCTCGCCAGCTTGCGATAACGGATGTAGCGGCCCAGCGTCGCCGATGTGCCGCCGGTACCGGCGCTCATGACCACCCAGTCCGGAACGGGGTGGGTCTCGCCTTCCATCTGCCCAAAGATACTCTCGGCGATATTGTTGTTACCACGCCAGTCAGTGGCGCGTTCGGCATAGGTGAACTGGTCGAGATAATGGCCGCTGGTTTCATGTGCGATGCGCGCGGCCTCGCCATAGACTGCGGCGGGTGACGCAACCAGATGGCAACGTCCGCCGAAACGCTCGATGGCGGTGATCTTGGCGGTGCTCGTCGACGCCGGCGTCACGGCGATGAACGGCAATCCGAGCAGATGGGCAAAATAGGCCTCGGAAACCGCCGTGGAACCGGATGATGCCTCGACCAGTGTCGTGCGCGGTCCGATGCTGCCGTTGCAGATGCCGTAGAGGAACAGGGAGCGGGCCAGCCGGTGCTTGAGGCTTCCGGTTGGATGGGTGCTCTCATCCTTCAGGTAGATCGAGATGCCGGACAGGCCGGGGAAGACCGGCTTGACCAGATGGGTGTCCGCCGACCGGCGGGCATCGCCCTGAAGGAGGTCGATAGCTTGGTGTGCCCAGTCGCGATCTGCCGAAACCGGCAGCGGGGCGAGCTGAGGGCAGCAGCAGGATCCGATACCGCTCATCAATAGGTTCCGGGATAGCTGCCGCCGTCGATCATGAGGTTCTGGCCGGTGATGAAACCCGCGTGAACCGAGCAGAGGAAGGTGAAGTAGGCGGCAATTTCTTCGGCACGGCCATAGCGGCGGGCGGGATTGCCAGCAGCGCGCTCGTTCCAGATCTCGTCGAAACCGCGCCCCGTTTCGGCGGCAAGTGCCGCCACGTGATCGCGCTGTGCATCGGTATCGAAGATGCCCGGCAGGAGCGTGTTGACCGTTACGCCGCGATATGTCCCGGCCCGTGCAATACCCGCCATGAACCCCACGAGGCCCGAACGTGCGCCGTTGGAAAGCCCCATTTCCGGCTGCGCGATCTTCACGCTGCGCGAGGCGATGTTGACGATGCGGCCGAAGCCGCGCTCCATCATTCCGTCAAAGACCTCGCGGATCATGAGGATGGGAGGCAGCATCATGAGGTCGATGGCGGCGATCCAGGTGTTTCTGTCCCAGTCGCGAAAATCGCCGGGCGGGAAACCTCCCGCATTGTTGAGTAGGATGTCCGGTTGCGGGCAGGCGCCAAGGGCCTTGCGACGACCCTCGTCGGTGGTGATGTCGGCGGCGACGAAGGCCACCCGCGTGCCCGTCGCGACCTCGATGTGCCGGGCAGCACGGCACAGGGTCTCCTCGTTGCGGGCAACGATCGTCACTTCGACACCTTCGCCGGCGAGTGCCGTCGCGCAGGCGAGGCCCATGCCCCTGCTTGCTCCCGTCAACAAGGCCCGCCTGCCGGCAATCCCCATATCCATTGCGTTCTATCCTTCCACATTCCAGGGCTCGATCCGCACCAGCGTGCTCAGGGCAGCGCATCCCTGACCAAGGCCCGATGTCGTCCGGGACGATGTGAGCACGTTGGGATTGCCGTTGCGTTCGAGATGCGGCCGGGCGGGATCGGGGGCGAACCATGCGCCCGTCGGCATCGCCAGCACACCCGGACGCAGGCCATGATTGACATGCGCCTGTGCCAGACACGCGCCACGACGATTGAACAGCCGCACCTGCGCACCGTTGCCGATCCCGCGTGCTGCGGCATCGGACGGCGCGATGTCGACCTGCGCCGGGCCATTGTCGGTCCGGGTCTGGAACAACTGGCTGTGCAATTGCCGCGACGGCTGGTTGGTCACCAGATGCAGTTCATCGGCTGCCGCCCGGCCCAGCCATTCGACTGGCTCAATCCACGCCGGATGTCCCGGTACGTCATCGAGGCCGAAGCCGGCGATCGTGGCGCTGAACAGCTCGATGCGGCCGGATGGCGTTGCAAGTGGCACAGCGTCCGGATCGGCGCGGAATCCCGCCAGCATCACTTCGGGTCCGTCCGGCGGCGGTACTCGCCAGCACCCCTTGGCGAAGAGCTCGCCAAGACTTGGAATGTCGATGCCGGCGGTGGTCGCACGGGCCTCGTTCGCCACCCACAACCGGGTGAGCCAGCCCTGCTCGTCGAGTCCATCCGTGAACGTCTGGTGGCAACCGAGGCGCTCGGCCAGAGCCGCGAAAATGGTGAAGTCGTCTCGTGCCTCGCCCTGCGGCGGCACGAGACGGGGCATGGCGAAGACATGGGGGTCACGCGAAGTGCCGCCGATATCGTTGCGTTCCGCCGATGTGGTGGCCGGCAGGACGATGTCGGCGCGGCGGGCGGCGGGTGTCCACCATGGCTCGTTGACGATCACGGTCTGCGGCCGACGCCACGCGGCATCGAGGGCGAACAGGTCCTGGGCATGGTGGAAGGGATTGCCGCCCGCCCAGTAGACGAGGCGGATGTCAGGGAAGGTGAGGGTGTTGCCGTTGAAGGCGATGATCTTCCCCGGATGGGCAAGGCAGTCGAGGATGGATGCTGCCGGAATGGCGCTGTTTGCGGGGTTGGAAATGGCGGGCATGGCAGGCACGAAGCCCTTGCGCGCCCGCGCACCCACGGCGTTGAGCGAACCGTAACCGAAGCAGAAGCCGCCGCCCGGCAAGCCGATCTGGCCGAGCATGGCGGCAAGCGCGATGAGTGCCCAATAGGGCTGTTCGCCATATTGGGAACGTTGCAGGGACCACGTCGCGGTGAGCATCACCCGGCCATTCCGGATTCGATGCCACAATTCCCGAAGCGTGGAATGTGGAACATCGGCAATGGTTGCCGCCCACTCCAGTGTTTTGTCTACTCCGTCCATCCGGCCATGCAGATAGTCGGCCAGTTGCTCATGGCCCACGGTGTAGTGCTGGAGAAAGGGCAGGTCGGCCCGCCCGCTGACAAGGGCCTCGCGGGCGAGTGCCAGCATGATCGCGGTATCGCTGTTGGGCCGTGGCCGGATCGTCAGCGCGTCGATGCCGTCGGGAACATCGTCGGCATGGGGTGAGACGATGATGAATTTCACCCCGTTCCGGGCGGCTTCAACCACGGCTTCGGGCATGCGGTGGAACCCGGCGCCGCCCGACGTCACCCGCCAGTTCTTGGGATTGAGCCCGCCAAAGGCCACCAGTGTGTCAGTAGAACCGGCGATACTCTCCCACCCGGTGGCCGCCCCCGAAACGGCTTCCGCCGATCCCAGGACATGCGGCAGCAAGGCGTGCGCGGCCCCCCACGAGTAATTGCCGACCTGATCGGTGAACCCTCCGGCAGAGGCAAGAAAACGCCGGACTTGCGTGCGGGCATGGTGGAACCGGCCTGCACTCGACCAGCCATAGGAACCACCAAAGATTGCCTGTGGACCGAACGTTTCATGGATGCGCGCAATTTCGCTCGCCACCAGATCGAGCGCCGTGTCCCAGTCGACAGGCACCATCTCGTCGCTGCCGCGTCCCTCGCCGCCCGCTGCCGCGCCTTGTTCGAGAAAGCGGCGGCGCACATGCGGGCGGTCGATGCGCAGGTGCGAATGGACCAGTTCCGGCCAACGCCCGATCATCACGGGATCGGCGCCGCTACCGTCCATGGGGACAGCCTCGACGAGCCTGCCATTTCCCACGCTCGCGGTGAAGGCACCCCAGTGACACAGGCTCAGCCGGCGCTGGATACTCATGTGATCACTCGGCAGCAATCGCGTTCCGGTCCATCCGCAGGCCATATTTTTTACCGAGGCCCAGTGTCTCGAAAGCGTCGAGGCCGGCTTGCAGCACGGGCGCCGAAGCGGGCTGAAGCGGCTTGCGCAGCGGGCCGGCAGGCAGACCCACAGCCCGCATGAGGGTCTTGATCGACACCGGATTGATGGTGGAATAGGCGAAGTGCAGCATGGGCAGGTTCTCCAGCCACGCCTCACGGCAGGCAAAGGCATCCGTACCGTCGGCCCAGGGCTTGGAAATGACGGCCATTTCCCGGGGAATGATGTTGCCCGTCATGTTGGCGGTACCGTGACCACCCAGTGCCATGGTCGGGATCACCAGCCCCAGATTGGGGGAACAGCAGCACATGATCGACATGTCGGGCCTGGCTGCACAGACCTGGGCGACCTGACCGACGCGGGTCGTCGATTCCTTGAGGACGACCATGTTGGGATGATCGGCCAGCTTCAGCAGGTCGTTCCAGTGCAGGTCGGTCTTCACCCGTGGCGGATTGTTGTAGAAACCCATGGCCAGATCGGTGCTGTCGAGCACTTCGAGCGCATAGTCGGTGATCGCGGCATTGTCGGCGCAGATATAGGCGGGAGCGGCCATGATGGCGCCATCGGCACCCTCCGCCTTGGCGAAACGGGCATATTCGATGGTCGTGGCGGTATTGTTGCCGGTGATGCCGTAATACATGAGCATGTTGCCGGGCTTCATCTTCACCGTGCGGCTGATGATCTCCCTGCGTTCCTCGGCGGAAAGCATGGAGACCTCGCCGGTCGAACCCATGATCAATACCGCTTCGGTACCGTTCTCGGCATGCCAGTCGAGCAATGTGCGAAAGCCCTCGAAGTCGATGCTGCCATCGTGGTTCATCGGCGTCACAAGGGCGACGAACGAGCCTTTGGGTTTGATGTGAGCCATGGTCAGTCTCCTGTGTCAGCTGCGAAAGAGTTCGGGAACGAGAAGCTTGGGCAAGCCCAGCACCAGATCGGGCACGAAAAGGGAGATCACGGCGACCAGAATCGTCAGCAGGCAGATGGGGGCGGCGGCGAGCATGGCGCGACCCAGCTGTACCTCACCGATCTGCGAGGCGATCAGGAGGCAGATGCCATAAGGTGGCGTGATCAATCCCACCGACAGGGTGATGGTACTGACGATCCCCATGTGCACCGGATCGACGCCGGCAACCGTGGCCAGGGACTGGATGACGGGAAGGAAGATCAGCGTTGCCGATATCGGATTGAGAACCATTCCCACCAGGAGAAGGAAGCCGATCAGCATCAGCATGATCAGATAGCCATTGTCGGTGATGCCGAGGATGAACGACACGACGATGTCCGCCGCGCCCAGATAGGCGATCATCCAGCCGAAAATGCCGGCACTGGCGACGGTGAACATGGGAATGGCGAAATCGATGACGGCAGCCGAAAGCAGGGCCGGCAGGCTTTTCCAGGGAATGTCCCGATAGACGAACAGCGAAAGGAACAACGCCCAGAGGACGGCGACAATCGCCCCTTCGGTCGGTGTGAAAAGACCGCCCACGATACCGCCCAGGACCAGCACGGGGATCAACAGAGGCGCTGCCCCGCGCGCCAGTACGCCGACGAGCTTGCGCGCACCGGGGAAGGGGTTGGCGGGATAGTCGTATTTCCGGGCAAGTATGTAGGTGTAGCCCATCATCGACAGGCCGATCAGCATGCCCGGAACGACACCGCCGAGGAACAGTGCGCCTATGGAAACATTGCCGAACGCACCGTATACGATGAGGATGATGGACGGTGGAATGATGACGCCAAGTGTCGAGGAAGCCGCTGTCAATGCCACCGCAAAGGCCGGGGCATAGCCGGCTTTCTTCATGGCCGGGATGAGGATCGAGCCGACGCTCGCCGTATCGGCCGCGGCCGAACCGGACAGCGAGGCGAAGATCATCGACACGAACACGTTGACATGCCCCAGCCCGCCGCGGACGTGCCCGACCGTCGCATCGGCGACCTCAAGCAGGCGGTTGGTGATCGAACCCGCGTTGAGGATCCGCCCGAGCAACATGAAAAACGGAACGGCCAGCAGGGTGAAGCTGTCGATGCCGGCATACATCTGGTTGACCACCGAAGCGAGCGGCAGGTCCTCGACGAGCATGACAACGACCGAGGCGAGGATCAGCGAAAAACCGATGTTCACCCGCAGGGCGATGAGAACAAAAAAGCAGCCGAGCAACAGGACCAGTGGGTTCATCGGGAGCCCGCCGCATCCTGCGTTCGCGTTCCGTCGCGCCAGAGTTCGAGCGCCCGCTCGATCACGAACAGGGCCATCAGGGAACCGCCGGTCGGGAGGGCAAGGAAGGTCCAGAAACGGGAGATTCCCAGTGACTGCACGACGCCCGAAGCGCGGATCTGGGCCAGCACCCAGCCCTGCCGGATGAGGATCGCGGCAACGATCGCACCTGCCAGGATGCCCAGCCAGTCGAGCAACCGACCAAGGCGGGGATGGCCTGCGGGAACGAGATCGACGAAATAATGGGCATGGCGCCGCAGACCGATGGCTGCCCCCACGAAGATCAGCCAGGTAAACAGGATCTGGGCGACGTCGCTTGTCCAGATCGTCGGTGTCTGCAACAGGTTTCGCGCGGAAACCTGCCACGCCACGGTGACGATCAGTGCGGCGAACGCGATCCAGGACAGGGTTTCGGCGACCCACATCAGGCCGTTACAAAGGCGCTTGAACATTGGTGTATCCACAAACCGGCCGCAAGGCGCAGGGATGGGCCCACGGCCGGCGATCAGATGGATGTCGGCGCCACGGCGCTCAGCTTGCCTTCAGCAGCTCGTATTCCTCGACAACGTCGAGTTTGGCCGCGAGCTCCTTCTGGATCGGTTCGAGGCGGTCGATGAATTCCTGCTTGTCGGGACGGGTGACGGTCACGCCATTTTCGGATTCCAGCTTGGCCACCAACTCGCTGTCATACTGCATGGCCTTGTCGAGGCCCAGCTTGTTGGCTGCGGTCGCCGCATCCTGGACGATCGCCTGAAGCTCGGCATCGAGGCCGTCCCAGCTGCGCTGCGACATGGAGATGTGATTGATCTGCACGGTATGTTCGGTCAGCGCCAGATGCGGCGCAACCTCATAGAGCTTGGAGCCATTGTAGCCCGGAAGCGAGCTTTCCATGGCGTCGGCAACGCCGGTCTGCATGGCCGCATACAATTCGCCCCAGGCGACGGTCACGGGAAGCATGCCCAGGGCCGCCCATGTCGCACTGTCCATCGGTGACTGGGTCGTGCGCATCTTGAGACCTTCGAGATCGGCCACATGCTCCACCTTGACCTTGGCGGCAGAGAGGTTGCGGGTTCCCGAACCGCCGAGGGCAAGGAGCTTCATGCCCACGCCCCGTTCGGCGTAGACCTTTTCGAAATGCTCCTGAACCGGCGTTCCCGGACCGATATGCCCGATCAGACCGTCAAGGCCGCCAAACAGGTAGGGCATCGTGAAGATCGCATATTCCGGTATCTGTTCGGCGGCATTGGAAGCCGTCGAGATCATCATGTCGATCGTGCCCAACGACAATTCGCTGATCACGGCGGGATCCTGGCCAAGCTGGCCAGCATCGAAGATCTGCACCTCAAGTGCGCCCTGGCTGGCCGCCTCGATCTGTTCCTTCATGGCAGCGGCCATGTCGTTGTAGGGATGGGGTGACTTGACCAGCGTGTGAATGCGCAGGCGCCTGGTTGCCGCCCGAGCCGGTCCCGGTGTGGCGCCCGCAAGGACTGCCGTGGTGGCGAGGGCCGATCCGGCGAGAAAGTTCCGTCTGCCGATGATCATCTTGTCCATCCCCGGAAATTGTTGATGTGGCGGATATCGAAAGCCGTGCATGCAATAAAGTCAAATACAATAACCCGGTCATTCCATGCGCAAATGTTATGATCCGGCTGGAATCCGGCGAAGGTTGATGCCGAAACCGGGATAAAGTCCGATCGTCGACACGAGGTCGGCTAGGAACGCCTCCGCCGGCCGGGTCAGTGGCATGCCGGTCGGTTTGGCGATGGCGAAGTCAAAGGGGACGGTCGGCGTGAAGGGGACCGTTGCCAGTGCCGGGCCGTAGACCCCCGGCGTGACCGGATCGACAATGGCGATGCCCACGCCCAATGCCGCCAGTCCGCAAGCCGAAAAGGATGGTTGGGTTTCGGCGGTGATGCGCAGTTCGACACCGGCTTCCTCGAAGCGCCGGATCAGATGGTTCCATGTCACGGTGTTGTGACCGAGGACGACGAGATCGTGGTCGCGCAGGTCGGCGGGTGACA
Source organism: Geminicoccaceae bacterium (assembly GCA_020638465.1). Taxonomy (NCBI): domain Bacteria; kingdom Pseudomonadati; phylum Pseudomonadota; class Alphaproteobacteria; order Geminicoccales; family Geminicoccaceae; species Geminicoccaceae bacterium. The sequence goes on along the minus strand of JACKIM010000003.1, from coordinate 32,513 downwards.
GGTGCGGTCTCGATGCGAGGGGATGATCCGGTTGCATGACGCAGACACATTCGCTGCGGAATGCGGCAAGGACGTCGATGTCGGTCCTGCCGGCGTGCACCTGGGCAATGCCGAGATCGATCTGGCGGGAAGCGAGCAGATCAAGGATCAGTGCCGAGGTGTAGACGCCATGCGTGATCGCCACGCCGCGGTGACCGGAGAGGAATTGCTGCATGGCCTGCGGTACGATCTGGAAGCTGAGCACCGGCAGGCTTGCGATGCGCAGCCGGGCGCGCCGCAGGTCGCGGATTTCGGCGGCAACGGTGGCGAGCCGGTCGAGCCCGTAGAACATGCGCTCGACCTCCTGATTGAAGGCATGGGCCTCGGCCGTCGGCGTCGAGCGTCCGCCGCTGCGGATCAGCAGGGCAAAGCCGAGTTGGCGTTCGAGATCGGCGATCAGCCGGCTCACCGCGGGCTGTGAAACGTTGAGCGCCTGGGCTGCGGCGGTGATCGAGCCATGACGCATGACGTGACGAAAGGCGTTGATCTGGCGGTCGTTCATCGACGAACGGGCAGTGTTCTGATGGAAGCGAATGCCTTCACCGGAACAGGAACTCGGTCGGTATCAGGCATTGACGACATGTCTTATGCGGTTGATGTCCGCCAGATGGACCATGCCCCCACGTGTGGAAACCCCGTCGGCGCGCAGTTTCGTCAGCGCACGCGAAAAGGTCTCGGGCTGCATTCCCAACCGTCCCGCGATCAGATGCTTGTCGATCGGCAGGCGGATGGTCGATGTCTTCTGCTTTTCCGCAAGTGTCAGCAGGAATGCCGCCACCCGCTGTCTTGCCGTGCGATTGGATACCTGTTCGAGCTGGCGGACGAGAAAGTGCAGCTTTTGCGACATGCTGGCCAACATGTTCAACGCCAGTTTCGGATCATTTCCCAGCAGCGAACGCAGACCGGTGGCAGATACCAGCAGCAGCCGGGAATCCTCGACGGTGCCGCCGGACACCGGGTAGGTGTCGCCGGCGAAGATGGCTGCCTCCGCGAGACTTTCTCCCGTGGTGAAGAGGTTCACCGTGACCTCGTTACCATCGGGCAGCGAACGGAAGATGCGCATCCAGCCCTGGAGCACGATGTAAATGTAGTCGGCCACGTCACCCTGGCTGTAGATGATCTGGTTGCGGCTGTAGGAACGAACCCGCATGATCGGGAGAAGCTTCAGCCATTGCGTATCGGCAAAGCCCTGAAAAATCGGTATTGTCCGCAGCATTTCCAGATCATCCGGGCTCAGCCCGGCAGTGCGGGCCATCGCCGCCACCGCTTCGTTCATGGCATTTCCGCTCCCCGGGCACGGCCTTGCCCGACATCGGGTCGAGCACTCCTGACAGCCATTCCCTGTTTCACGATCGGTAGCTGATAGCACTGCTTGCCCACGGCGGACAGCTTTGCCATTGGTGGAAGACTGCCCGTTGTGGCACAGGTTGCTCTTTTTCCCGATGCGGAAAGGAAAATCCCGAGGAGCCTCCTAACGAGAGGGGGCGGGTTCCACCTCGTTTCCGCCTCGTCCTCCCCCCTTCTTGCGCCGGGCAAGAATCCACATGGGCGTGAACATCACGACGTAGAAGAGGAATCCGGCTGCCCAGATCACGCCGGAGACCAGGATCATCTCGTCATAGGGCAGGGGCCAGAGCTCGGCCGTCACCCTCAGCAATGCTCCCGCATTGACCAGCAGGTAGATGACCGTGAGGCCCATTCCCGCATGCAGGGGGCGACCGCTATGGCCAAGGCTGGCCCGGGTCATCACCGCCAGCGACATCACGGCCACCCCGCCGGCGGTCAGTGCGTGCACGGCCGATATCGGCAAGCCGCCCTGCCACCCGTCGAGTCCCACCAGCAGGAGACCCATGGCGATCCAGCCATATCCCACATGCAGGATTGTCACCAGCGGTTCGGCGAAGGTGCGGTGTCCCTGCCATCGTCCCAGGCGCACGAGGCCGGCAAGGCCGGCTGCCACCAGCAGCAGGCTCGTCCATTCCGCCTCCGGCAGGACGATCCATGCGACAAGGGCCGCCAGTGCGGTTCCCAGTGCCACCCGGTCGAATGGTCCGAATGGTGCCGGAAGATGATCGCAGCCTTCCTTGACGAGCCAGTTGCGGGTGAAGCTCGGCGTCACGCGGCCGCCGACCAGGAGAATGAGCATGACGATCCCGCCAAGCCCCTGTCGCCAGGCGAAATCGTAGCCCGCCTGATCGAGCGCCGATGCCACGCCGACGAACGCCACCAGCCCGGCGACGGGCAGGTTGCGATTGTTCTTGCCGGTCACCAGCTCACGCAGGATGACAGCCACCAGTACAGCCCAGAAACCGCTGTCGACGACCGCTGCCACCAGCGCTGCCGTCGCACCTGCCCATTCGCCGGAGCCGAGATCGGCAAGTCGTCCTGCCACCCACAGCAGGAACAAACCCAGCAGCGGCAGGCCGCGTACCGGCAGGCGTCCCGTCCAGTTGGGTATCGCCGTGAGGAGAAAGCCGGCCATGGCTGCACCGCCATAGCCGAAGATCATCTCGTGCCGATGCCATGCCATCGGCTCAAGCGCACTGGACTGCGTGCCGATCCCCGCCAGCATGTGCAGCCAGTGCATCATCGCCAGCACGGCCCATAGACCGGCCCCCATGAAGAAGGGGCGGAAACCGCGATCGAGCCAGTGGGAATGCCAAGCCATGAAATTCGTCCCGAAGCCGCCTGTGCGATTACAATGACAGTTTATTCCCGCCCCGTGCATGACCACGGTCAACCCCGGCCTCATCCGCAACAAAAATGGGGCGGCCATTGACGGTCGCTCCGGCCTGAAGGCAGAACGCGAACCGTTGCATGTCAGGATTTCCGGGAAATGTGGGCCGCGGCGGCATTGTTGGCATGGCGAATGGCCCCTCGGAGAGATTGGCCACTGAGCCGGGAAGAGACGAAATTCCCGATGAAGTGATCTCCCGCCCCGTGTGTGCTGATGACCTCGACCTTGTGTGCCGGCTCGAAAAAGGCTTCCTTGCCGGATGCTGCCGCAACGCCATTCCCGCCGGCGGTCACGATTGCGACAGGAAAGTGTTCAGCAAGCAGAAGGGCCGCCCGTTCGGCCGCGGCGATCGCATCGACATGGACACCGCACATCATCCGCGCCTCCCCGGCATTGACCACGAGAACATCGACAAGTGAAAGGAATTCCATGCCCATGGGCCGAGCGGGGGCGGCATTCAGGACGATTTCTATGCCGCGCGAACGGGCCGCCCGGGCAGCCGCAAGGTTGATCTCCTCGGGGACCTCATTCTGCAGTATCAGATATCCGACATCGTCCCATAAACACGGATCGTCGAATACTGCCGGTTCTATCAGGAGATTGGACCCGGACACGATCACGGCACCGTAGTCTCCACCAGCATCGGCAATCGCCACGCTCATTCCGGAGCCGGCCCCGTCCGTGACCTGGACCCGGTCGGTCTCGACCCCTGCCGCCGCCAGCCGGTCCATGAGGAAGGTCGCGAAATCGTCGCGGCCCACCGCTGATACCATCCGGCAGCGGCATCCGGTGCCGGCGATGGCCGTGGCCTGATTGCCGCCCTTGCCACCGGACTTCGGAAACCAGCGATGGCCGGTGACGGTTTCGCCCGCTTCAGGACGATGAGGCGCCTCGACGAAAATGTCATAGTGCAGGCTACCGACAACGAGGACCGTCCGGCGGGGGTTCACAGTCTCACCTTCTCGTTCCTCGACGAGTCGACGGCGGCCATTGTCCTTGCCAACTGTTTTTCGGCCAGACCGAAGCTGCGCTGGGCGACCGCGACAAATATGGCATCCATGATATTGAGCTGGGCGATCCGGGCGGCGGCGTTCTCTCCGAGTAGCGGCGATCCCTGTGCCGTCGAGCACAGAACCACGTTCGCGACCTCGACAATTGGCGAGGAGGCGTAATTTGTCAGGGCGATCGTTCGCGCACCGTTCCGGCGAGCCAGGCGGGCCGCCTCCAATACCGCTCTCGTCGCTCCGGAATGGCTGAAACAGACAGCGATGTCCTGTGGGCCGAGAAGAGACGCCGACATCAGCATCATGTGTGCATCGTCATGGACGGTGCTGCGAAGTCCGATCCGCAGGAACTTGTGTGAGACGTCGCGGGCAATCTGTGCTGAGCCGCCAAGACCGTAGAAGTCGCGGATGCGCGCCGAATGGAGAAGATCCGCTGCCTGCTCGAATGCCTCCATGTCGAGGATCGACATGGTTTCCTCAAGCGCCTGCACTGCCGTGCGGAAGACCTTCCGCACGATGTCGGCAGTCGTATCGTCGGGGGAAATCTCATGATGCAACGATGCGACATCGGTCTGGCGGTAGACGACAAGGGCCTCTCGCAGATCGCGGAAACCGTTGAAGCCAAGCTTTTTCGCAATCTTGACGATCATCGCCTCGGAAACGCCGGCATCGTTCGACACCTCGCGCAACGGGGTTTCGAACGTGATGTCGTTTCGATCGGTCAAGACCGTCACGACGCGTGCTTCAAGCGGTGTCAGCAACGGCAGCTTCATGCGGATCTGAGCGCCGATAGCCCGTGGGTCGCAGGCCTGCGAATCTCCATACTTCACGGTATCTCGTAAAGTCATCAAGACCAGGACCCGGACATGATCCGCCCCATGGCTCTCTGGGCGAGAGGAGAATTCTGCCGGTTCATGGCGATTTTCAGGGCATTATCAGCATCGATCCGGTCGCACATCGCGAGGAGGCGTTCCACCGTCTCGATATTGGTCGCGCATTCCTCCACCGGGTCAATGCCCGATGCATCGGGGAAGGTGTCGAAATAGATGACGCCGTCATAGCCGTCGCGCCGGATCTGCCACAGCAGTTCCAGCGTCGCCTGCGGATGGACGGATGCCACCATCAGGCCATCGTCCCTCTTGCCGTATCCATCGTTGAGGTGGAGGCCCAGCAAACGGGAGCGCCGGGCGACATGGGCGGCCGCAAGGGCCGGCATCTCGTCGGCATAAAGGACATGGGCAAAATCAAGCGTGACTCCGAGATTGTCGCATCCGGCTTCGTCGATGGCCAGCAATGTCGTGGCCACGTCGGGAAGCAGTGCATAGGAACGCGGCTCGTTGGGCTTGTATTCGATCGACACCATGCATTCGGGAGCATGTCCGGCAACTTCGCGGATCCCGTCGACCTCATCCTGCCATATCCGCGAATAGTCGGCCTGGAAGCTGTAATCGAAGCCATCCTGGCCGAGCCATATCGTCATGAGCGGCGCGCCCATTTCGAGGGCGGCATCGATTCCCCGCCTGGTAAGGTCGATGGCCTCGCGACGAACGACGGGATCGGGGTTCGTGAAGGCGCCCAGCCTGAAGGCGGGGTTGGAATAGTAGCGCATGGCGAGCCCGTTGACCTTGAGCCCCATCTCATTGATCTTCCGCTTCACGGTACCAATGTCATCGTCAACGTGATCCGGAAAGTTGAGATCCACATGGGTCAGGCCGGGCACGCCCGCCGCGCGCTGTGCCAGCATCATCGGAGTCGGCTTGCCCTTGAATTGCGGCGACGCTGCATGAGCACATGCGGCAAAGGAATTCAGGCGGGCGGCAAATCTGGTCATGGGATATCCTTTTCTACTTCACGGATTAATATGAAATCGTGAAATTGTCGATGGTTTTGTTTCCGCGTCTGGCGTCCGTTCGACCTTCACGATTGAATGCCTGCGCGGGCGATGATGCCGGCGATATGGGTGAGTTCGTCGGACAGCGGGTTGGTCCTGCGCCAGACCATGCCGATCGTCCGTGTCGGCCTGGGGCGCGGCAGGCGGACCACGGAGACTGCTGCCGAGCGGGTCTCGACGGCGACCGCCATCTGCGGAATGAGGGTGACGCCGATGTCGGCACCCACCATCTGCACCAGGGTCGAGAGCGAACTGCCTTCGATCAGTTCGCTCGGCCGGAAGGACGAGAGCTTGCAATAGGAAATCGCCTGATCGCGGAAGCAGTGCCCTTCCTCGAGCAACAGGAGTTTCATCTCGCGCAGCATCTGCGCGTTCGGCGGTGGCCGGTTCGAGTCGTTCAAAGAGCGAACCAGGACGAACTCCTCGTCGAACAGGGCCGTTTCGTTCAACGATGGCTCGGAGACGGGAAGGGCGACGATGGCGGTGTCGAGCCGGCCTTCCATGAGGTCCTCGATCAGCTTTTGCGTCACCGCCTCGCGCGGTCGCAGGTCGAGGCCGGGAAAATCCCGGGTGATTTCCTTGATGATGGCCGGCAGCAGGTAGGGGGCGATCGTCGGAATGACGCCGATGCGCAGCCGGCCGACGAACGGGCTGTGCGAGGCCCGGGCAAGGTCGGCCAGTTCGTCCACGGCACGAAGGATGTCGCGTGCACGTGACGCAAAAACCTCGCCCAGGCTGGTCAGCCGTGTCTGCCGCAACCCCCTTTCGATGAGCGGCGCACCCAGGATTTCCTCAAGTTCCTTCACCTGTACGGACAGGGCTGGCTGGGAAATGGCGCAGGCTTCGGCGGCCCGGCCGAAATGGCAATGGCGGGCGAGAGCTTCGAAATAGCGCAAATGTTTCAGGGTGACCTGTGCCATAGGGAGAGGTTATGAAACAGATTAGAAATTTCAAATTAAAATTATGAAAATTCCTGATAGAGTTCGGCGCACAAGAGGATGACGCCCCGCGCGAGGCCCGGCCTCGAAGGCCCGTGGACAAGGAATCGCGAAGACCAGATCCGAAGGCGCGTTCGTCCTCCTGATCATTTTCACATACACGGTGCGTCGGAGGTCGATATGCACGGAACCGATACGAACAACGCGGGCAAGTGTCCGGTCATGCACGGGGGCGTGACAGCTACCGGGAAGTCAGTCATGGACTGGTGGCCCAATGCGCTCAAGCTGGAAATTCTCCACCAGCACGATACCAAGACCAACCCGATGGGCAAGGACTTCAACTACCGGGAAGAGGTCCGCAAGCTCGACGTCGAGGCGCTGAAGAAGGATCTCAAGGCGCTCATGACCGACAGCCAGGAATGGTGGCCGGCCGACTGGGGCCACTATGGCGGCCTGATGATCCGCATGTCCTGGCATGCCGCCGGTACCTACCGCATCGCCGACGGCCGGGGCGGTGGTAATACCGGCAACCAGCGTTTCGCGCCGCTGAACTCCTGGCCGGACAATGTCAGCCTCGACAAGGCCCGCCGCCTGCTCTGGCCGATCAAGAAGAAGTATGGCAATCGCCTGAGCTGGGCCGACCTGCTCGTCCTCGCCGGCACCATGGCCTACGAGTCGATGGGCCTGAAGACCTACGGTTTCGCCTTCGGCCGCGAGGACATCTGGCATCCGGAACTGGATACCTATTGGGGTGCGGAGCGCCAGTGGCTGGCTCCCTCGGATGAGCGCTACGGCGATGTCAGCAAACCCGACACCATGGAGAACCCGCTCGCAGCCGTGCAGATGGGGCTGATCTACGTCAATCCCGAAGGCGTCAACGGCAAGCCCGATCCGCTCAGGACCGCGGCGCAGATCCGCGAGACCTTCGCCCGGATGGCGATGAACGACGAGGAAACCGTGGCTCTTACCGCTGGTGGCCACACCGTCGGCAAGTGCCACGGCAACGGCGATGCGTCGGCCCTCGGTCCCGAGCCCGAAGGTGCCGGGGTCGAGATGCAGGGGCTTGGCTGGGCCAACCCGAACCAGAAGCCCGGCAGGGCGTCGCAGGCGGTTTCCTCCGGCATCGAAGGTGCCTGGACGACCCATCCGACCAAATGGGACAATGGCTATTTCTACCTGCTCTTCACCTATGACTGGGAGCTGAAGAAGAGCCCGGCCGGTGCCAACCAGTGGGAGCCGATCGACATCAAGGAGGAGGACAAGCCGGTCGATGCCGACAACCCCTCGATCCGCCGCAACCCGATCATGACCGACGCCGACATGGCGATGATCAAGGATCCCGCCTATCGCGCGATCTCGGAGAAATTCTACAAGAATCCGGACTATCTCTCCGAAACCTTCGCGCGCGCATGGTTCAAGCTGACCCATCGCGACATGGGTCCGCGTACCCGCTACATCGGCCCGGATGCGCCGCAGGAGGACCTGATCTGGCAGGACCCGGTCCCCGCCGGCAACACCGGTTACGATGTCAAGGCGGTCAAGGCGAAGATCGCCGCCAGCGGCCTTTCCGTCGCCGAGATGGTCGCAACGGCCTGGGACAGTGCCCGCACCTTCCGTGGTTCGGACATGCGCGGTGGTGCCAATGGTGCCCGCCTCCGCCTCGCACCGCAGAAGGATTGGGCCGGCAACGAGCCGCAGCGGCTTGCGAAGGTGCTGGGAGTGCTGGAGCCGATCGCAAAGGAAACGGGCGCGAGCCTCGCCGATGTCATCGTGCTTGCCGGCAATGTCGGTGTCGAGAAGGCTGCCAAGGCGGCCGGTTTCGATATCGAGGTGCCGTTCTCTCCCGGCCGCGGCGATGCAACCGACGACATAACCGATGCCGATTCGTTTGCACCGCTCGAACCGATCCATGATGGCTACCGCAATTGGCTGAAGAAGGACTACGCTGTGCCGGGCGAGGAACTGCTGCTCGACCGCACCCAGCTCATGGGCCTGACGGCGCATGAGATGACCGCACTTGTCGGTGGCATGCGGGTGATGGGGACCAACCATGGCGGCAGCAAGCATGGCGTGTTCACTGACAAGGAAGGTGCACTGACCACCGACTTCTTCGTCAACCTGACCGACATGGACTATCGCTGGGTTCCGGCAGGCAACGGAACCTACGAGATCCGCGACCGCAAGACCGATGCGGCGAAGTGGACCGCCACCCGTGTCGATCTGGTATTCGGCTCGAACGCCGTGTTGCGCGCCTATGCCGAGGTCTATGCCCAGGACGACAACAAGGAGAAGTTCGTTCGCGACTTCGTTGCGGCCTGGACAAAGGTCATGAACGCCGATCGCTTCGATCTGGTGCACTGACGCCAGCCGATCCGCAAGAGGCGAATCTTGTCATTGTGATAGCTCCGGGAGCCCTGCTCCCGGAGCTTTTTCATGTCAACGACGCGACTGATTGTGCATTCCGGGCCGAAGACGGCAGGCTGCTATCCTTTTACGGCCCCCATGGTCAGGCCCTTGATGAAGTAGCGCTGGAAGAACAGGAAGACGAGCAGGGTCGGCAGGCTCGCAACCAGCGACAGCGCTCCCTGTACGCCCCAGGCCACCGAATACTGTCCCTTCAGGTTGACGATTCCGATCATGATGGTCCGCTTGTCGTCGGACTGGGTGAAGATCAGTGGCCAAAGGAAGTCATTCCATATCCAGGTGAATTGCAGCGTGGCGAGCACGGCCAGGGCGGGAAGGCTCAGCGGCAGGACCACCATGGTGAGCACCTGCCACTCGCTGGCCCCTTCGACGATGGCCGATTCGCGCATGGCGCCGGGAATGGTGGCAAAGAAATTGCGCATCAGCAACGTGCAGATCGGAATGCCGAGGGCGCTGTGAACGATGATGATCGGCCAGAGCGTGTCGATGAGTCCCAGGGCATTGAACATCCGGAAGAGCGGGACAAGGATGACCTGGGGCGGAAAGAACATGCCGGCGACGACGATGAGGAACAGGACGTTCGAGCCGCGGAAGGGCATCCTGGCAAAGACGTAGCCGGCAAGCACGCCGAGCGCGATCGACAGGATCGTCGCCGGGAGAGTCACCAGCAGGGTGTTGAGAAAATACACATGTACGGCGGGATTGCCGAGCACCTCGGTGAAATTGCCCATATGGAGGCTGGAGGGGATCGCCCAGAGGTCGCCGAGAGCTATGTCGCGCGTCGTCTTGATCGACGAGAGGAGAACTCCAACGGTCGGCAGAAGGAACAATACGGCCAGCAGACAGAGAATGAGGAAGACCGCGACCGGCCATGGATTGTACGGCCCGCAGTTTCTGTCATCCATAGATCCTCTCCACCTTGCGCAACTGGCGGAAATAGAGGCCGATGATCGCCATCGCGATCAGGAACAGGACCACCGCGATCGCACTGCCGTAGCCCATCAGGTATTTCTTGAAACTCTCGTTGTACATGTGCATGGCGAGTGTGTCGGAACTGTTGAACGGGCCGCCGCCGGTCATGATGTAGAGGATGTCGAAGCCCTTGAGCGAGTTGATGACGGCCAGGGCGATCACCACCACGGTCGAGGGGGTTAGCAGCGGCAGGACGATGAAGCGGATGCGCTGCCACGGGGTGGCGCCATCCAGGGCGCTGGCCTTGAGCATGTCGTCGTCGATGGCTGTCAATCCTGCCAGGTAGATGACCATCGACAGTCCGGTCTGTTGCCATGACCATGCAACGATAACCGACCAGAGCGCACTGCCAGGCCGGGCCAGCCACGCATAGTTGAATTTCTCGTTGATGACCGCACTGACGAGCGTATTCAAAAGCCCCCAGTCCGGCTGGTAAATCCATGTCCAGATCTGTCCGACAATCACCGCCGACAGGCAGATTGGCAGATAGAATACGCTCTTGAATATCCGGGCACCGGGAATCTTCACATCGAGCAACAGTGCCAGGGCAAGGCCCAGTGCCGTCGGCAGGATAATGGCTGCGACCATCCATATCGAAGTGTTGATGGCTGCCTGAAGGAACAGCCTGTCTGTCGTGATCTTCATGAAATTGGCGAAGCCGACGAACCTGTAGTCGCTGGAAAATCCGTTCCAGTCGGTGAAGCTGTAATAGAATGAACTGAAGAGCGGCCAGATGACGAAGACGGAGAACATCAGGAGCGGTGGTGCCAGAAGCACTGTGCGCCAGTAACGATTGTGCCGTTCCATCCGTGGCCGTCCCGCTTGCGTCGTCAGGATTGGCCCGGTGAACCATCCCCTCGCGGAGATGGTTCACCGGGGAATATCATTGCTTGAAGGCTGCTTCGGCGTCGCCAGTCACCTGGGCAAGGATATCGGCCGACTGCGAGGGATCGTCGATGAAGCGGGCGAACATCGAAAGTCCGACCTCGGCCACGGGCGGAGGCGTGGCAAGATCGTAGTTGAAGGCAAACGCGTCGGCGCCGGCAACCGTTGCCGCCGCCTTCTGCATGACCGCGTTGTAGCTCGACGGATCGACATTGACATTGGCCGAGAGGGCGCCTTGCGCATTCGCCCAGTCGGCCTGCACGCCGGGGTCGGATACCATGAAGGCGAGGAACTTCTCCGCGCCCTCGACATTGGCGGCATTGCTCGCGATCACAAGGCCGTCCACCGGACCGACGGCGGCATTGGCGATCCCGTCGCTCACCTGCGGGAATTCGAAGAAATCGTAGTCCTGTCCGGGAACCAGCTCCATGCCGTTCCAGTAGCCGGTGATCCATGTGCCCATCAAGGTCATGGCGGCGTCGCCGCGGGCCACCTTGTCGGCAGCATCCGTCCAGTCGTCGGCATTGGCATTGTCGACAAAATACCCCTTGTCGAACAATGACTTCCACAGGTCCATGGCTTCCGCCACCTCGGGGTCCGAATATTTCGCCGCCCCCGACATGAGCCGGGCCCGATAGTCCGGGCCGGCTGTGCGCAGCAGCAGGTAGTCGAACCAGAACTGGGCCGGCCACCGGTTCTTCGAGCCGAGCGCGATGGGGGTGACCCCCTGCGCCTTCAACACGTCGCACAGGGCAAGGAAATCGTCCCAGGACTTCGGCATGTCCGAAACCCCGGCATCGGCGAGCACCTTCGCATTATAGAACATGCCGGCATAGTGATAATTGAACGGCACGAGATATCGATGACCATTGTACTGGGTCGCACTGTCGGCCACGGGCTTCGCGATGACCGAATCCAGGCCATCCCGTGCCCACATGTCGTCGATGGAGTGCAGGCTGCCGGAATCGACGATGAACTGGACGCGCGCGCCGGCCCAGTAGCTGAAGACGTCGGGCAGGCTGTTGCCGGCGGCGCGTACAAGGATGTCGGTCTTGAAATCCTCATGCCCGACCGGGCTTTCCCTGACGGCGATCCCTGTCGCCTCGGTGAATTTCGCGACCTGATCGTTGAACGCCTTGAGACCGAGTTCACCGGTGAAATAGTGACTGATCGTGATTTCACCCGATTGCGCAACAGCAGGAGGGGCCGACATCGCGAGAACGCCCATGCATGTCGAGCCGAGCAGGAAGCTCCTGCGTTTGATCATTTCCACATCGCTCTCCCTTGGTTTTTGAAATGCGGCACTTTTAGCCAGCGTTATCATCGGGAATCATCAAGAAATTTGCTCTATGTCAACAATGAGGATTGCATACGGGCGCCATTGCGTCAAAATCGCCCGGCAATGGCGGAGCCCGAGCGCATGGCGGCCCCGTCTTCGAACAGGGCTTCCGGCCGAGTACGTGTGACCCTGGCGGAACCGGGTGTGAAGAATGCGACTGCTCCAATCCCTGACCCGAGGCCTGGCGGTGCTGGACTACATGATATCGGCGCGCGAGCCGGTAAGGCTGACGGATGTCGCCCAGGTGCTCGGTATCGACAAGTCGAATGCGGCCCATATCCTCAAGACACTGGTTGCCGCGGGCTATGCCGAGCAGAATGGCGGTCGCCGGTATTTTCCCAGCCGCAAGGTCGTGGCCGGCCGGCGGGGCGGACACACGCTGGAGGAGATCGTGGCCGTCAAGGAAGCGTGGCGCGGCCGCCTTGAAGACATCGTAGACATGACGGGTGAATGTGCCCATCTGGCGGTACTGGTCGGTGCGCGCGTCTGGTACATCGACAAGGTCGATTCCGCCTTGCCATTGAAGGTCGATCACCCCGTCGGTTCGCTGGCGCCGTTGCATTGCACGGCATTGGGCAAGGCATTTCTCGCCTTCGGGCACGCCCGCCTGCCGGGGCAATTGCCGTCGTTCACCGTCCGGACGCTGACCGTTGAAGTGGAATTGACCGATGAAATCGCTGCCACGCGCCGTCGCGGCTATGCCGTCGACAACGAGGAGTTCGCCACGGGTATACGCTGCGTGGCCGGCCCGATCATCGACGACAATGGGTACATGGTGGCCGCCATCGGCATTTCGGGCCCATCCGTGCGCATCGACGAGCGGCGGATGAGGGAACTGGGTTCGATCGTCACCAGCATCGGCCGTGCCGGCCAAGAGGGAGGAAGCGACACATGAACACTCGACCTGTCAGGGTGGGGATTATCGGCACCGGCCGGATATCCGATCTGCATGCGCTCGAATATCTGGCCAATCCCGATGCCGCCATCGTCGCTTTGTGCGACCGGGATGCCGATCTGGCGCGTTCGAGGGCGCAGGCATGGGGGATCGGCGATGTCGCTGTCGATGACGATGTCGAGACATTCCTCAATCGACCGGAAATCGACCTTGTCGAGATCCTGCTCCCGCATCACCTGCACCTCCCGGTGGCGCTCAAGGCGATCGATGCCGGCAAGATCGTCTCGGTACAAAAGCCGATGTGCCGCAACCTGGAAGAGGCGGACCGGCTGGTCGCTGCGGCCGAAGCCCACGACCGGCCAGTGAAGGTCTTCGAAAATTTCATCTTCTATCCGCCGGTTCTCAAGGCTCGGGAGCTGATTGATGCGGGAGCCATCGGCAAGCCCCTTTCCATTCGGATCAAGTCGAATGCCGCCCGCAGCCGGACCGCGTGGGAGGTGCCGGAATCCGCGACCGCGTGGCGGCAGCAGCGCGAACGGTCCGGCGGCGGGCCGCTGGTCTTCGACGATGGTCACCACAAGTTCGCGCTCGCGTGGCACTTCATGGGCAATCCGTCGGATGTTCACGCTTTCATCGGAGAATGCGAAGGGCGCGGAGGCAGCCGCTTCGATGCGCAGTCGATGATTTCGTTCCGATTCCCTGGAAATCGGGTGGGGAATCTCGAGGTCGTCTATTCACCGGAAATGGAGGTGATATCGCGGCACTATCCGCAGGACGATCGCGTGGAAATCACCGGTACCAGCGGTGTGATCTTCATCAACGGAGGCCACGGGCGGCTCGGGGCCACTCCACCCGTCACGCTCTATCGCGACGAGCAGATCACCGTCTACGATGTGCCGACCGGCTGGGAGCAGAGCTTCATTCTGTCCACGCGCCACTTCCTTGCGGCCTTGCGGTCAGGCGGTAAGCCCGTGCTGACACCGCGCGAAGGGCGTCAGGTCCTCCGTTTTGCGCTGGCTGCCGAGCAATCGGCGAGCGAGGGCAGGTGCATCCACCTCGACGGGGATTAGGGTACTTCCCGTTCAGGCGCTTCAGCCCGAAATGTGGCGCCAGACGCCGAATGAAGACATCCGATGCGGGGTTCAGGGGATGCCGGATATTCACTTCGACCAGCGCGTCCACCATCGCGCGAGAGAGATGGCCGACTTTTCCGGGTTCGGTCTCCATGGGTCTAACCCGGACATCGGGCCTTGACGGCCCAGGCGCGCGCGCCGAGGCGGACTGGCGCGTCCATTCCCAGCCGCTCTTGCAGAAGTGATTTCAGCGCCATGCGTCGTTCTTCGGGCAGGCTCATACAATAGCCCGGAGCCGGACCGGCTCCCAACGTGAAGGGATGCCAGAAGGCTTCGAAATCGGGAAACTCCGTGATGATCTCGATCGGAGCGATCTCCGGTCCGGCGATCCCCGCCTCTGAGCATAGCCGCGCCAGCCCGTTCCTCGTGCAGAAGGGGAATCTCGATCCTTCGTCAAGCTTGGCAGCCTCCGGCTCAAGAGAGGCTGCGGCCTTCCAGAAGGCGTCGATGAAGCCGATGCCGCCGGCAGGATAGTCCCAGACATAAAATGACAGAAGGCCGCCAGGGCGCAGTACGCGGCACATTTCCAGGAGTCCGGCGATGCGGTCGGGCAGGAAGTTCAGGACAAGCCCCGAGGTCACGACATCGACGCTGCCGCCATCCGCGGGCAGGTCTTCCGCGACCGCGACGCGGAAGCGGGCCCGCGGGTCCATGATGGCCTCTTGCGCGTGAAAGACGAAGTCCTCGGAAGCGTCTGTGGCGAGTACCGAGCCCGGAGCGCATCGCCCGAGGATTGCGGAGGTCAGCGCTCCGGTACCGCATCCCAATTCAAGCCAGTTTGCCGCGCCGGGCGCGTTCAGCCAGTCGAGGAACCTGTCAGCGACCATGGCGCTCCAGCGGCCCATGTAATGGTCGTAACTCTGGCCCACCGTCCAGGCGTCGTATCTCTCTGCCGTGCGCATCGTTTGCCCTCTCCAATTCCGCTTTTACCAACAGGCCAAGGAGCTGCCTGATGACCTGAAGGTGATGTCGCCATTTTCGGGTGACAGGCGAAGCGCTCAAGTTCATAAACTGAAGTTGAATGGACAAGAATGGACCGGTAGGCTCCGGACATGGGCAAGCGTCAGGGATATGGACAGTTCTGCCCGATTTCGCGGGCAGCCGAACTTTTGACAACACGGTGGACACCGTTGGTTGTGCGGGAGCTCTATTTCGGCGGCAGCCGATATGCTGATCTGCGGCGGGGCCTGCCCCGCATGTCAAGCGCCTTGCTGTCCCGGCGTTTGAAGGAACTGGAACACAACGGCATTGTCCGGTGTGAGCGCGCCGAAGGCGGGAGCGGTACCACCTATGGCCTGACCGAGGCGGGGTTTGCCCTGTTTCCCGTACTTGAGAGCATGGGACGCTGGGCGCAGGCGTACAGCCGGGACGACATGACCAGGGACGAGAACCTCGATCCCGACCTTCTAATGTGGAACATCAGGCGCAGGGTGACCAGCGAGGGTATTCCCGGGGAGCGCCCGTTCGTCGTGTTCTTCCATTTCCTGGGCGTGCCGGCCGGGCGAAGCCGCTTCTGGTTGCTGTTCAGGGATGGCGAAATCGAAATCTGCGTCCGCGATCCGGGTTACGAGATCGGGCTCGCCGTAACGGCGCATGTGCGGACCATGATCCAGGTCTGGCTCGGGCATCTGCCGTTGGATAGGGCGATCCGGAAACGCGAACTCCTCCTCGAAGGCGACAGTCGGAACGTGCAGGCCTTTTCCCGCTGGTTTAGCCTGAGCATCTTGGCGGTCAGGGAAAGTCATGACATGCCCGTATAGTAGAGAGAGGGGCAAATTGGGGCCGACGAAGCAGGCAGGACGATCGAGCGGCAGTTCATTTCCCAGTTCCTTCACGGCTTGGTCGACGAGATCAGTAGTGGAGAATGGAGGCGGTGGCGATGTTCGCCTGGGATAATTCCAGAAGGCATCAGGGTTGTGGAATGATCAGGATCAAGGTGGAATAACGGTGGTGCGGTTACCGCAGAACCGCTGGGATGAAACTCCGGAATCGAGAACCTGCATGAGTATTGCCAAAAATGCCGACAACAGGCCACCGGCCCTGATTGTCGGCGACTTGCTTCCCGAAGTCGTTCTACCCGACAACGACGGGAAGCTGTTCAACTTCCGTCATCAGTCCATCGCCGGCGAGACCCACGTTTTCTGGCTGTTCGACGAAGAAGGAAACTCGCCTCCCGTCGAGACACTGGTCGATTGTGCGGGCAGGCTCGCGGCGTTCGATGCACGGCTGTTCATCATTTCGGTCAGACCGCTGGGAGGCGCCCTGACCGAGAGCTTCGCCCCCCTGCGTGATCCCGAAGGCAAGCTGTTCAAGGCCATCGGTATCGCCGGGACAGGGTTGCTGGTGGTCAATCCGCGTGGCCGGATCGTTGCGGTTCTTGACGGCAACAGGTTCGAGCGGGCCATTGCGATTGCGACGGACATTTTCAAGTCGAGCGCGTGTGTGGTGAGACAGCCCGGGGCTCCAGTTCTGATCGTTCCCGACATCCTCGACAAGGCTGATTGCGGCCGGCTGATCGATTACTGGCAGGTAAGCGACAAGGTCACGGACACGGTTTCGAGCAACCGGGGAGCGAAGGATACGCGGCTGCAGGTCAAGAAGCGTGCCGATGTCATGATTGCCGATCAGGGTCTGTTCAATCACCTGAAGAGCCGGTTGATGTCGCGCCTGATCCCCGAGATGAAACGGGCCTTCGACTTCGATGCCGCGAGTTTCGAGGCCCTTCGGGTCGGTTGCTACGATTCGGCGCGTGGCGATTTTTTCAAGCGTCATCGCGACAATTCCACGCCCTATACCGCGCATCGTTCCTTCGCGATGAGCCTCAATCTCAATCCACAGGATTATGAGGGCGGACAGGTATGCTTCCCCGAATTCGGCCGGGAACTCTATTCCGCCGATCAGGGCGGGGCCGTCGTGTTCTCGTGCAACCTGCTGCACGAGGCATTGCCTGTCACACGGGGTCGTCGTTTTGCCGTTTTCACCTTTCTTGCCAACGCGGCCGGTGCCGAACGTGAGCGCAAACTCATCGAGAGGGAAGCGGCCGCGGGCCGGAAGGGAACCAAAATAGGCTGAGCCGGTCGCGCTTGGGGCGCTGGTTTTGGTTTGGATATTTGAGATTTGTTTGGTGTGGTGTTGAAGATTTTTATTGCGGGGTAGGGAGAGTGTGGTTATAAGCCCGCCTCGTCGCCGGGGAGCCTGGTGGACAGCTCGAACGAACGCCTTGGGAATTCACGAAAGACCGGGACGGACGTGGCAT